>JARKOQ010000125.1 GCA_029976005.1 Aggregatilineales bacterium
CACCCCGGAGTGGGGGCGCATGGTGGCCGACGGGATCGACAATTTCGACCAGTGGTGGCTGAGCGCCTTCCCCGGCCTGGCGATCTTCACGGCGGTGATGGCCTTCAATTTCATCGGCGACGGCCTGCGCGACCTGACCGATCCTCGCACCCGCAAGTCGCTGACTTAGGCCGCCGGACGGCGCGGTTTGGGCGCGGATTCCACGGTGACGATGACCTCGTCAGAGGCGGTCAGATCGTCGTCGTCGGTGACGGTGAGGGTGAGCGCTTGATCGGGGCCAGCTTGAGAAGCAGGCGAAGATATCAGTAACCATCCCACTGGCATGATGCGTTCCGCAGCAGGAAATGAGTAATTGCTTTCATTTTTACTGCCATTTTCTACAAAATTCAGGCTTGTAGTGGACCCACGAAACTGGACAGATTCTAGCACGGTTCAAGGGAAGACATGGGTTGTGGATGGGTCTGCAACCAGGCCACCTCGAACTCAAGCGGGGTCAGGTAACCCAGGGCATTTACGTCGGAAACGGTAGCGGCGGATTCGATCCGCCGCTACGCTGTCCCTTCGATTGTTCCCCCGCATCCCCCGGCTACCCCCCATACACGCAGCGGCGGGCTTCGTCCACGAAGGCTGCGATCAGCGCCGGGTCGGCGTCGAAGAAATGGTCGGATGGGCAGAGGATGTAGCCGCCGCCCTGCCCGGCCGTCTCGAAGCAGTGCCGGACGGCGGCGCGGGTCTGCTCCGGCGTGCAGTCCACGAAGTAGTGGAACTGGTCGAAGCCCCCGATCATGCACACCCTGTCCCCGATCCGGCGCTTGGCCTCGGCCAGGTCGACGTCGCCGCCCATGCCCGGCGGGGTGAAGGTCTCCATCGCGTCGGGCCGCATGGCCGCGACACGCTCCAGGATGGGCATCATGCCGCCGCAGGTGTGGTAGACGATGCGCTGCCCGGCGGCATGGGCCGCTTCGATCAGCGGGGCGTCGTAGGGCGCGACGAACTCGTCGAAAATCTTGGGGGAGATCACCGTCGTCGAGGCCGCCCCGCCGCCCAGCTCCAGCAGGTCGTAACGCGCCCCCTTCAGGGACTCGATGAACTTCAGCTTGCGCTCCTGGAGGAGCTTGAGCAGTTCGTGCACCCAGGCCGGGTCGTCGTAGGTCGCCAGGATCGCTTCCTGCGTGCCGGCCAGGCAGGCGAAGTCCTGCCAGCAGCCGGGCTGGCCGTAGATGTCGAAGCAGGGGATGTGCCCGCGCACCAGCCCGCGCTCGCCGTATTCTGTCGCCCTGGCGTTGACCGCGTCCACGTCGCACAGCGGGACGGCCGCGAACTCGGCGATCAGGTCGATGTCGCGCTTCTCTTTGACGAGGTACTCGGTCAGCCACGAGGTGTGCTCGTTGCGCTGCATGATGGCCGTCAGCGCCCCCTTGGGGGTGACGATCCGGTAGCGGGTGGTGGCGTACTCTTGGCCGGGAATCTCCTCCTGCTCGATCCGCCAGCGCTCGGACTGCACCGAGGCGTCTTCCCAGGTATCCCCCTCGCGCCGGACGAGGTACTCGCCCCGGCCGGGGTCGGCCCGGAAGGGCAGAATCCAGGTGATGGCGTCGAAGCCGAAGCGGTCGAAGAACTGCTGGGCGTCGATCCCATCCAGGTAGGTATCCAGGAAGTAGTCCATGACGTGGTGGGTCGTCACCGGCAGCGAGTCGGGGACTCCGCCAGTCAGGGCGGCCAGCATTCGTTGTTTCGAGGTCAGGCTCATTGCGTGCGCTCCTTGAGGACTAGACGGGCGACGACTGCGGCTCGATGCGGGCCACCGTCCCGCTTTTGCGGTCGAGGTGCAGGACCAGGCGGCCGTCCTGGGACAGGTTGGCCGGGAGGATGGCGCCGCTGAACAGGTCGCGGGCGACCCACTCACGCGCCGCGAACAAATCGGGGTGAAGCTGCACGGCGGCGGTATGCGCCTCCGTCCCCAGGTTGGCGGCGACGAGGGTATAGACCCCGTCGCGCTCGAACAACGCGGTCTGAATCCCGGCCGCCTGGCTGAAGATCGGCACGCCCAGCCAGCGGTGCAGGGCCGTGACCAGGGCCGGATCGGGCGGCAGGCCCAGGCAGATCAACTGGCCCGCACCGTGCGTCCGGCGAACGCCGACCGTGTAGCGCGTCCCGACCGGTAGGGCGATGTGCAGCGCGAGCACACTGCCTTCGCCCGGCTCCTCGGCGATGCGCTCCGCCAGGATCGGGTCGCCGGGGAGAGGGTCGTCATAAATGAAGAAGGCCGGGGGACTGGCGATCACACGCTCGTCACCCAGTTGGATCGCCAACCGCTGCGGGGCGGACGCGCTCAGGATGCGCGTCGGGGCCGGGATTTCCAGTAGATTCAATGGGGAAAGGGCGTCATCCAGGCGCGGGCCTTGCTGGAAGTAGACCAGGCTGCCGCCCGCCTCGACGTAGGCCAGCAGGCGTTCCTGCCCGGCGCGGCTTAGCCAGGGGCCGCCCGCGTAAAACAGCAGCGGCCGGGCCAGGCGGCCCGTTTCGACGTCGAAGCACTCGTGGTCGATCCCGGCGTCGTGCAAGGCTTTCAGCACGGCAAAGCCGCGCTCGTCCGCCCCGGCGGTCTGGTAGAGCAGATCGACCGTGACCGCGGTCGCGGTCAGTTTGGTCAGGTTGGGCGGGTCGATCTCGCGGAAGACACGCACGAGCGCCCGGAAGGCCGGGTACAGGTCGGGCTGAGGGCGGCCGCGTTCGTCGATCGGACTCATCAGCCAGTTGTCGCGGTTGACCAGCATGTACCAGTTCCAGCCGGCGACTCCGGCCAGCAGGGCCAGGCAACCGGCCAGCCGGTAGTGGCTGGCGGTCAGCGCCCCGATTTCGTATTGCCCGCCGTGCCAGATTCCGGCCTCGAACTCCGGGATGCAGGGCAGGGCGGAATAACTGCGCGTATAACGCAGCGGATGCAGGAAGGTCTTGATCACTTCCTCGGCCCCGCCCTGGAATTCGCTGGTCGGGTACAGGTCGGGCCCGACCAGGTCGCAGGCGGCTTCCGTGTCGCGCCAGTTCTGGATGCTCTCCCCGACGTAGACGTTGGCGAAGATCGGCACGTCGATCCCCGCCGCGCGGTACTGGTCAGCCGTCCAGGCCACGGCTTCGGCGCTGTAGGCGTGCTGGAAGCGGACGTAGTCCAGGTGGCGGTTCTGGTAAGCGCGCGTTTCGATCCCCGGCCGGGTGACGGCGCGGGCAGCGGCGAAGCCGGGCAGGTCGCTTTCCCAGGCGGCGTTCAGGGCTTCGATTGTGCCGTAGCGCGCCTGCAAGAAGGTCTGGAACGGCCCCGGCTCCGTGCCCAGGCCAAGCTGATGTTCGTAGATGTGCGGCCAGGGGTGCGGCTCGTTTTCCGCCTGGAGCATCAGCACGGGGCCGCCCGCCGTGGCGAGATACGGCTTGAGCACCTCCGAGACGGCCGCGATGTAGACCCTGGCCTCGCGCCGGAATTGCGGGTGGGTGCGGTGCAGGACGGCGCAGCGGTCGGGCACGCCGCCGTTGGGCCACTCGCCGTAGATGTACGGGCCGGGCCGGATCAGCAGCTTCAGCCCTTCGTCGGCGACGAGTTCTATGAAGCCGACCAGATCGCGCCGGGGATCGGTCGCGCCGGTGAAGTCAAAGCGGCCGGAGGCCAGCTCGTGGAATTCCCAGCAGACGTAGCTGGCGACGATCTCCAATCCCATCTCGCGCGCCTGGCGCAGGGCGGGCCGCCAGGCGGCCGGGGCCAGCCGCCAGAAGTGAATCTCGCCGCTGAGCAGGGTGTAGGGTGTATTACCCACCCAGATGCGCCGGTCGCGCAGGGTCACGGGCGGCATGTCAGGCTTCCTCTCCAGCCAGCAGCCGGGCCAGCAGACGGTCGAGCAGCCAGCGCCCGGCCAGATGGTGATCGAGGCTGAGCGGCTGGTCGCCCAGCCCGCCCTCGAAGCGCAGGGTGGACGCGATCAGGCGGCCTTTGCCAACCTGGGCCTCGAACAGGTAGTCGGACACGTCGAACTGGCGCGCGTCCAGGCGGCGCAGCAGCGGCCGGTAGCCGGTCAGATCAGGCAGCACGTTGGTCAGGGCGTTTGGGGCAAAGACCCAGTCGGTCGCCAGCCCGTAGAACTGGAGATCGACGAACCCCTCGTGCGGGAACTCTTCCCAGACCGGGTGGGGCTGGATGAGCTTGATCCCCTCGCGCCAGAAGGGGCGGGGAGCCGCCGGCAGCGGGCGCGGTCCGTGCTGGAGCAGCAGCACCCGCCCCCCGCCGCGCAGGTAGGCGAGGGCCGCCTCCGAGAGCGCGCCCGCGATCAGGACGCTCACCCCGGTCAGGTCGTCCTCCACCGGGCGCGCGGCGTGGAGCAGGTCGCCCAGCCCGGTCTGGCTCCCGGCCGGGTCGAACAGGCCCAGCCCGTCCGGCCAGCGGGTCACGGCCGGGAAAATCCACAGCGGCCAGGTATTGGTGAGATCGGCGGGGAGGCCTTCCCCGGTCAGGCGGACGGTCAGGCGGTGCATGGCCGCCCGATCAAGGGCGGGTGGGATGAAGGCGATCCGGGTCAGGCTGCGTGGGTTGCCTGCCGGCAGCGGCCCCGGCACGGTCTGCATGCCGTGGGCGAGCAGGGTGTCTTCCGAGTCGCGCAGTTCCCAGGCGAGCGTGCCGCCGGGTAGCGGCGCTCCGGCATGGGCCAGCAGCACATCCAACCCGACCGGCTGTCCGGCCGGGAAGGCATACGGCTCGAAGGGGGCGGGACGGTCGCCGCCGTTGATCCAGCGCCGCGTCCGGCCGCGGCCCGGCAGCAGGACGCTGTCCGCGTTGAAGGCGCGGAAGGCTTCCGGCGGGTACTTGAGGCGCTCCAGGTCGTCCAGGATGGCCGAGGTCGCCAGCGGGGTATTGCGCAGGCCGGTCACGACGTAACCGCCCATCCCGTGCCGGGCGCGGACTTTTTCCAGGATGGCCTTGCGCACGACGAACGACTGCTTCCAGGATAGGGCCTGTATCTCCTGCCCGCTCAGTCCGAGGTCGAGCTTCTGCATGCGCTCGCGCTGGGCGGGGTAGCCGACGAAGGTCTTGGGGTGGAGGGGGTTCCATTCGGTCAGCCACCAGGGCAGCGTGCCGCCATGGGCGGCTTCGATCTCGTCCAGGTCGCGGTAATCGTCCGCGTCGCAGAACTCCCCGAAAATCCAGGGCCGGGGGGCGCGCCAGTCCCGGTCGAAGTGATCGACCAGCGGCTCGAAGTACTGGAGGTCGGCGTAAAAGTGGTAGTCGTTGAAGTCGGCGTAGTCGGTGCTCAGGCCGCCGTAGGCTTCGCCGGAGCCGCTGTTGTCGCAGACCAGCACGCCGCTGGTCTGGCCCCGCACGATGGCGTCCAGGCGGCCGAGCAGGGTTTCGTCCACGGCGCGGTTCAGCTCGCAGCCCAGGCTGTAGAGCACGATCGCGGGGTGATGGTGGACGGCCGCCAGGATGTCGGCGTATTCCAGCGGGGCCTGAGCGCGCAGGCGCGGCGTCACTTCCGGCAGCCACATTGGCAGCTCCAGCCAGAGCAGCATGCCTTCCTCGTCGGCGATGTCGAAGTACAGCGGCGCGGGCACGACCAGGCACAGCTTGACCAGGTTGAAGCCCAGCGCCCGCACGCGGCGGAACTCGGCGCGGATCGCGGATTCGGTCGGCGCGGGACAGAGTTGTTCCGGGTACCAGCCCCAGTTGAGCACCCCGCGCAGGCAGGCCGGCTGGCCGTTGAGCAGGAGCTGATCCCCGGCGCGGCTGAGACGGCGGAAACCGAAACGGCGGCGGGCTGTGGTGCGCACCTGCCCTGCCTCGATCAACTGAATCTCGACGGTGTACAGGGCCGGGTGGGCCGGACTCCACAGCGCTGGCTGCGGCACTCTCAAGTCGGCCTGGATGGAGTCGGCGGTCGATTCGGATTCCCAGCGGGCGGCTTCCCGGCCGTCCGGCGCGGTGATGATTACAACGGCGCGCGCGGTTTGCCCGTTGTGGACGGCCGCCGAGACGGCAATTTCGCCCGTGTCCGCGTCGGGAGTCAGGTGAATGTCACCCAGGGCGGGGCCGTCGAAGGCGACCAGCCGCGCGGATTGCCAGACTCCGCCGAACATCAGGGCCACGTCCGGCAGGAAGCCCGCCAGCGACTCGCGCATCGGGAAGCGCTGGCCGGTCTTGAAGACGGTCAGGCGGAGGTGATTGGCTTCGCCGGGCTGGGCGGCGGCGGTCGCGTCCAGGGCGAAGGGCGTCCAGGCCCCGGTATGCGATCCCAGCGGCACACCGTTTAGCTCGACTTCGACGTAATAGCTGACCGCGTCGAACTGAATCTGGAGGGTTTTGCCCGACCACGCGGCGGGGATGGCGACCTTGCGCTCGTAGATCGCCGGACCTTCCGCGCGCCGGTCGAAGCCCTGCGCCTCCCAGCCGCCGGGCGTGAGGATCGCGCCGGATTTCCCCTGTAACGTGAAGCGCCACTCCCCATCCAGCGAGAGGGTTTCGGCCAGTTCGTTATGCCACGGCAGCATGGGTCATCTCTCTCCTGTGAAAACAGCGATCAGCCGTCAGCGCTCAGCCATCAGCCAAAGCGGCGTGGCCGATTTTTGGGCAACGGTCGAGATGGATTCCGGCGTGAGGGCGGGTCTGTGACCCGCCCAATTCGTGTCAATATGAGGCGTCTGATTCGATCGTGAGCTGGCGGCCGTTGGACCGCCCGCGACTCAAGTCGCGGGCTAAGGATACCAAGTCCACTGAAAGTGGACTCACAAGATGCCCAATCCCCCAGTCCGCTTCAGCGGACTTCGTGTCCGTAGCCGGGACTTGAGTCCCCGGCGTGGCCGCTGCGCCCTCATTGCCTTGTTTCGTCACCCGTCAACATGCCTGACTTGACACCTATTGGGCGTTCAATTGAACGCCCCCTTTTTCTCTTGCCTCTATGCCTCTTGTCTCTTGTCTCCGTTCCGCGCGGCGGTTATCACCGACTCGATTTCGGCGCGGGCGGCGTCCAGCGTGCCGTGGACGAAGGTCAGGGTCGGGATGTAGGCCGGCGTGTCGGGCAGGCGCACGTAGGGGCTGTAACCCGCCTCGTGGACGCCGGTGCTGTTCGTGGCGGGGTCGCCGTCGCAGATGTGGCCGATGAAGCGCGCGTAGCGCCCGGCCCACTCCGGCACCTGCCGCCAGGTCGAGGTCTGTTGGAAGATCGGGAAGACGCCCAGCGTGCCATCCCACCAGTCCTCGGCGGTGACAAGCATGTCCGGGTGATCGGCGCGCAGACGGGCATTGAGCTGGGCCAGCCCGTCGCGCACGTTGAAGTCGGGATCGTTGACCCAGACCTCGGCGCAGTCCAGAAAGGCCGCGTCGAAGCCATAACGGTCGGCCAGGCCGAGAATCTGGCGAGTGAGTTCTGCCTGCCAGGCGGGCGCGCCAGGGTTGAGCCAGGCCTGCCAGCCGGTATCGTGCGCGCGGCCGGTGTCCCAGTCCGGCTGGTTGCCGTGAAAGACGTTGCGGGTGGCGGTCTTCATGTGGGAGGACGGGCCGAACTCGTGGAAATTCGGGAACCAGGCGTTGGCGCAGGTCGCCCCGAACATAGGCATGACGTGTACGCCGAGCGCGCGGGCTTCCCGGCAAAGCACCTCGAAGCCCGCTTCGCCGCCCAGGCGCGGCTCCGGCCGGAAGTCGCCGTACTGCCAGTAGTAGCGCCCCTCCCAGCCGGGCAGATAGGCCAGGATGTGCCGGCCGTCGATTCGGGCCGCGACGAAACGGATGATGTCCAGCATCTCGGCGTAGGTGTTGAAGACGTAACCTGACCAGTGCATGCCGTGCAGGGTCAGGCACAGGCGAATCTGGCGCGCCCAGGCCGGGACGTCGGCCCGCTGCTCCCAGGGCAGCCAGCCGAGGTGGGCTTCGTTGAAGCGAAGCTGCTCCTCCCGGAACGGCTCAACGGCCGCGTCGGCCTCGACGATCCAGTCCGGCACATCGATCCGGGTGTCGAACCAGCGGGCGTCCTGCTCGTGGATGCATTCGAGGGTGTAGCTGTCCTTGAACGGCCCGCCTTGCTCCTGAAACACGGCGAAGCGCTTGGCCCGGACGTGCGGGTCTTCGTTGCGGATGCCGATCAGGCGGTCATCCGGCCGCCGGGCGAACAGCACCGGCAGGCGCAGCGGGTTGGGATAGCGCTGGATCGCGCCGCCGGGCGGCACGTCGGCCGGGGAATCGAGCATGTCCAGCACCTGGAGGACGGGCAGCCCGCGCAGCAGGAGTTTGACGGCCTTGAGCTTGTGCGGCGCGCTGGCCTGGACCTTCACGCGGAGCCGGGATGGCGATTCCGGGGTGAAGGTGGCGTGCAACTCGCCGGGGGCATGTTCCTGCTGCCCGGCCCAACTGAGCCGCGCGCAGTCCAGCCGCCAGCCGTCGCCCTCAGGCTGGAGGGTGGTATGGGCCGGGTCCAGGCCGTAGATGTTCTCCAGGGTCAGGAGCTGGCAGGAGACCTGCCAGGGGCCGATTGTGAACACGGGATCGGACAGATCGAAGCCATAGGAATGCATGGGATGGACTTTCACGAAGATGGACAGGCGCGAGAATTAGCCGATTGAAGCGGCATATGGCATACTAGCTGCCTTTTACTGTACAGAAAATCGGGAAACGACTACAATAGGTATATACAAATCAGGATAACTTGTCTAGACATATTATATAGCCAGGAACGCGAACCGAGTCAAGCCGCCGGGGGGCCGCGCGGCACGAGGATCGCCGCGCCGCCGGGCCTCGCCGGATGATGATCGTGGACATCCGTTTGGAGAGCGTCACGTGACTACTGATCTGGATAGGAACAGCGATGTTCCACTCTACTTTCAGGTGAGCGAAATCCTGCGCAAGTGGATTCTGGAAGGCAAGTGGCCGCTGGAGACCACCCTGCCCTCCGAACTGGACCTGTGCGATCAGTTCAACGTGGCGCGCGGCACGATGCGGCATGCCCTGAGCCGGCTGGAGCAGGATGGGTATGTCCAGCGCGAGCGCGGCCGGGGAACGCGCGTCATCTGGGGCGGAGAGCGCCTTCAGGATGCCGGCCGGCCCGGCCAGCAGATCGCGTTTGTCGTCCCCTACGTACGCGACTCGTTTGTCTCAACCATCCTGTTGGGGGTGGAGCGCGCCGCCGCCGAGCGCGGCTGGTCGATCACCTTCAAGCACGTGAACAACAGCGCCGAGCAGCAGGTTCAGGTCTTGAACGCCCTGGCTGCACAGGGGACCGCCGGCAGCATCGTGTACCCGGTGGACTCGGTCCACGCGGAGCCGATGAGCCTGCTGGTACGGTCGGGTTATCCGATGGTGTTGGTCGACCGCTATCTGCGCGGCGTGATCACGGATTACGTGATGTCCGATCACTTCGGCGGGGCGATCCGCGCCACCCAGCACCTGATCCAGCTTGGGCACACCCGGATCGGGTTCATCTCCTGGGACGATCCGGCGATCAGCCTGGAGCACCGGCACGCGGGATACAAACAGGCCCTCAGTGAAGCCGGGCTGACTTATGACCCGGCGCTGATCCAGGAGGTGGCCGCCTACCCCACCATCAAGGCCGACCGCGTGATGGACTTCCTGAAGCAGCGGCCGCCGGTGACCGCGATCTTTGCCGCCAACGACCAGATCGCGCTGGCGGTCTACAAAACGGCCCGCCAGATCGGGCTGCGCATCCCCGAAGACCTAGCCCTGGTGGGTTTCGACGACCTCGATTTCACGGCCTACCTGGACGTGCCGCTGACGACGGTCGCCCAGCCCGCCTTCGAGATCGGCGAGACGGCCGTCGAGATGCTCGCCCGGCGGATCGGCGACCGGGTGGCCGGCAGCCAGCAGATCGTGCTGCCCACGCGGCTGGTGGTGCGCCGTTCGTGTGGCGCGTACCTGAAAGACGAGCGCCTGCGCGAGACTCCAAGATAAGCTGTCAGCTATCGGCGGTCAGCGGTCAGCCAAAGACAGGGATCGCCTATTTTGCCAGGATAATACAGCCGGGCATGAACCGCCAATGGCACACAAACAAACCGGGCCGCGTCGACACGCGGCCCGGCTGTTTTGCTGGCCTGACTCCAACCCCCGGCGGGATTACTTCACGGCCCCGCGCGTCAGACCAGAGACGATGGCTCGCTGGCCGAACAGGATCAGGATGAGCACCGGCACGATCATCAGCACGCTCATCGCGCTCATCAGGTCCCACGGGCGCGAGGAGCCGATCGCCTCGCGTCCCAGCGACACCAGGCCCACGCTCAGGGTCTTGGTGTCATTGCGCGTGGCGAAGATCAGCGGGTAGAGGAATTCGTTCCAGCCGTTGATGAAGTTGATGATCAGCATCGTTGCCAGGGCCGGGCGCATGGCCGGCACGACGATCCGGGTGATCGACTGCCACAGCGTCGCGCCGTCGATCAGCGCGGCTTCCTCGATCTCCACCGGAATCTGATTCACGAACGAAACCATGATCCACACCGTGAACGGTGTCGTGATGCTGGCCTCCAGGATGATCAGCCCCAGGTAGGTGTTGTTCAGGTCCAGGGTGTTGAAAATTTCGCGGATCGGGACCAGCAGCGCCACCTGGGGCAGCGCGACGGAGAGCACCAGCCCCAGGAATACCAGGTTGCTGCCCGGAAAGTGCAGCCGCGCCAGTCCATAACCCGCCATCGCGCTGAAGGTGGTTGAAACCACCGTGCTCCCGATCGCGAAGATCAAGGAGTTGAGGTAGAAGCGCCAGAACGGGATGGCGTTCATCATGTTGGGGTAGTTTTCCAGCGTCAGGTTCTGCGGAAAGTAACGGGGCGGCGTCTGGAAAATCTCGTAGCGCGGGGTGAATGAGGACGACACGATGAAATAGAAGGGGAGCAGCCACACGAAAGCGAAGAGGATGAACCCCAGGTAGGTCAGGATTTGGCCGCGATGGCGGCGCAGGAATGCGATCATCGGTGTGGCTCCCTTTCAGATTTGGACTTCAACCCGGCGGAACACATACAACCCGACCGCGCCAAACACCGCGACCACCAGGAACATCACGACGCTGATGGCCGAAGCGTACCCGTAATTCAGCGTGGCGACCTGCTGCTGGATCATGTAGGCCAGCACGCTGGTGGAGAAGCCGGGGCCGCCGGACGTCATGGCGTAGGGCAGATCGAAGACCGAGAGCTGCCAGACCATCATGTACATGCCGATCGTGACCGTCAGCGGCATGATCAGCGGCAGGGTGATCTTCCAGAAGGACTGCACGGGATTCGCCCCGTCCACGCGCGCCGCTTCGTACAGCTCCTCCGGCACGCCTTGCAGCCCGGCCAGGATCGAGATCGCCACGAATGGGGTGCTCTTCCAGACATTGACGATCAGAATGGCGACCCGCGCGCCGACCGGGTCAATCAGCCAGCTAAACTGGACGCCCAGCCGGGTCTGGAGATCGGTGATCCAGCCGTAGGTGCCATCGAACAGCCAGCGCCAGCCGAGCGCGGCCACGACCATCGGGATCGCCCACGGGATCAGGTTGATCGTGCGCGCCAGGTTGCGCAGCCGGAACTTGGCATTGAGCAGGGAAGCGACCAGAATCCCGAAGATCAACTGGAGCAGCGTGGAGCCAAACACGAAGATCAGGGTGAATTCGATACTGCTCTGGAAGACGAGGTCGCCCGCCAGCTTCTCAAAATTCCCCGCGCCCACGTATTCGCGCGGCGGGAAGGCCGGGTTGTACTTCTGCACGCTGAGCAGGATGGTCTGGATGAACGGGTACAGGGTCGTGAACAACCGCAGCGCCACCACCGGCAGCAGCAGCAGCGCGGCCGCCAGATAGCGGCGCTGGCTTAACGTGAAGCTCTTTCGTCTGGATGGCGAAGCGGGCGGTGCATTCTCCACGCTGTGGGTCACGGACTGCTCCTTTGGGGCCGGTGCTCCGGGGTCAGCCGGCGGAGGGCCTCTCCCGGCCCAGGCGCTGCCGGGAGAGGCGTGCGCTCAAATTGAATTATTCGCCCAGCGCGGCAAGCAGGTTCCTGCCGGTGGCGAGTGCTTCTTGCAGGCTGGCCTGCTTGGTGATGTACAGCGAGAGGGCGTCTTCCACCGCAACCTGGGCCTCGGCGGCGCGCGGATGATACGGGCGCGGCTTGATCGCCCCGGCATCGGCGTACATCCCCATCGCGCCGACGAGCACGTTGTCCGGCATCGCGGCCAGGATCGACGCGCGCGGCATGATGAACCAGCTCTGCCCGGCGGCCAGCTTGGGAGCGACCTCGACCGAGGTGATGTACTTGATCAGCTCCTTGGCGCCATCGGGATTCGGCGCGAGGGCCGGAACCGTGAAGCCCCAGCCGCCCCACCAGCTTCCAGGCCCCGACGGCCCGGCCGGCGGCAGCGCGATGGCGACCTTGTCCGGGCTGTACCAGGCGGTGTTGCCTTCGGCCACGCTCTGGAAGAATGGCCACTGGCGCATGAAGATCACCTTGTCGTCCATGTAGAGCTGGTTCTGCTGGTCGTAGTTGGTGTTGATGGCGTCCGGCGGGAAGATCTTGTAGGTGTGCATCATGTCGTACAGCAGGCGGGTGGCCATCGCCGTGCCGTCGTCCAGGTCGAAGATCTGCCCGTTGGTCTGGCTGGTCAGATAGGCGAGATAGACCCACATCAGCCCGCCACGGCTGATGCCATCGGTGGTGGCCCACACACCGTTGGCGGCGTCCGTGACCTCCATGCCCTTCTCGACCATCTCTTCCCAGGTCTTGGGGGCGTCGCCGATGATGTCCTTGCGATAGAAGAAGTACGCCATCGCGAACTCGTGCGGCACGCGGTACATCGCGCCGTCAAACCCATGCCACAGCGGGAATGCGTCCTTCATGCCCTGGGGGAAGTCATCCCAGGTTTCCTGCGGGATGACGTCGTCCAGCGGCATCAGCCAGCCCGCGCGGGCCAGCACGGGGCCGCTTTCGTCCGAGTCGCTGACCACGTCCCAGGGGCTGTCCCCGGCGGCATAGGCGGTGCTGACCTCGGTCAGGTGCTCCACGCCGGACGAGACGCCGGTCTCAAGCTGGACGGTCAGGCCGGTCGCGGCCTCGAAGTCCGGCAGGACGGCCCTGATCGCGTCATGGGCGAAGGCCTGGATTTTCAGGACGACGGTATTCTGGCGGCGGCGGTTGATCACCCACGGGCCGCTGATCTTGGGGGTCAGGGCCAGGGCGGCGGCGGAGCCGGATGCCTTCAAGAAACTGCGGCGTGACATGGACATCTTTAAGTCTCCTCCTGATTTAGTCTGACTGGCGACTATTTGTTCACTGCATTGCGGTTAACCGTACGGCGATAGACACCTCCTTAGGGTCAGCGCTGGTTTTTCTCCTATGAAAGCTCTGGAAGCAGCTCGCAGGTGACGATCTGTCCACCCCGAACTGGAAGGGTCAGACGGTGGCGGTCGGTGGCGCTCAGGGTTTCCTGGCGCTCCTCGTTCAGGTTGAGGCGGTAGGCGACCCGGATCGGACGCCAGCTCGTCAGGCTGGCCGTGACAGGCTCGGCGATGGGGTTGTAGAAGCGCACGATCAGCCTCTGCCCGTCCGCGCTGCGCCGCACCGCGCTGAGGATCAGGCTGTCCGGCTCCAGCGCGAGCAGGCTCAGGCGATCCGGGTTGCGCCCCTCGCGCGGCCAGGGGATGGGTTTGGCGACCCGGTTGTACCAATCCAGATCGACGCCGATGAAGGGCATCTCGCGTAGCTCCATGCCCTCGTGGGTATCGGCGCGGGCCAGGCGCAGGGGGGCGGTGTAATCGCGGGCGAAACGCTGGACAGCCCGCCAATCCCCGGCGTGGGGCAGCAGGGCGTACTCGAAGACGTGCTCGCCGGGGCACTGCGCGCCGGGTGTGGGCAGCAGCGGTCCGGCCGCGACGTGGCGGTTGCTGAGGTCATCCCGCGAGAGCCAGCCCACGCAGCGCAGCAGGGTCAGGGCGATACGCGTACCGTGCCCGGTCCGCTCCACTTCCACGCAGGGCAGGCCGCGGTTGAGGATCGCCAGGCCGCGCTGACCGTCGCTCAGATCGGTGAAGGCTCGCTGGTGCATCAGCGGGGTGGGGTCTTCCACCCAGCCTACGGAAGCGGGCAGATCGATGGCGCGGGCGCTGACCTGGAAGGCCGCGTCCACGAAGGCCTGGTATGGTTGCAGATCGGTGGGGAAAGTCACGGTCAGCTTGTGATCCTGGGCGCGGTTGTCCACGCGGGTTTCGATGTACAGCCCTGGCTGGTCGCGGTAGAGAGTCAGGGTCGACTCGATTGGCAGGTCAACCCGCCGATCGGATCGATGCTGGCGATTGGGCGCGAGCGAGACGGGGATGGCGAGCGTCTGGCTGACCCGGAACCGGACCAGGGCCGGCCCGGCCGCGACCAGTTCGATCCGGGCCGTCTGGCCTTCGCTGCTGACGGTGGCGCTGTGCGGGCACGGGCAATAGCTGTATTCGTCCCCGGCGTCATCCACGTCGAAGAAGCGGTGCAGGCCGGGGTAGACGGCCCCGGTCTGCTTGTCGGTGACGGTCAGGCTGCCGTCGGCTTCGATGCTGAAGGCCAGGAAGGCGTTCTCCGCGCCGTTGGCCTGGTGGCGCAGATCGCCCGCCGGGGCGGGCGCGGGCTGGCCCGGTTGGGCGTAGACCGTGGTGTAGCCGCAGGCGGGAACGTCGACCGGGAAGGCCACCGTCACCCGCCGCTTGCGGTTGGGCTTGAGCGTTTCCAGCCACACGCTGTCCTCGCTGCCCAGGATTTGCACCGGGACCGGCTGACCCTGCCCATCGACCAGCCGGAACTGATCGGCGGTCGGGTCGTCGAAATCGAAGTCGATCGTCCCGGTGGCGACCTCGGCGCGCGGCCAGCCCAACGGGTTGTAGACCAGCACCGGCGTGCCGGGCTGGGCGGTGAAGTCGGCTTCGCGCGCGAGCTGGCGCAGGCTGTCCCGTACCAGGATCGTCCCGATCTGCTCGGCCTGGCTGAAGCGATACAGCATCTCGTCGTGGACGGGGTCGATCCCGCTGCCGTAGATGTCGTCGTGGGGGTGATTCTTGAGCAGCCAGCGCCAGGCCGTCCAGAGCAGGTCGGGCGTGCCTTCCGGCGGGTTGGCCCCGGCCAGCCAGGCGAAGGTCGTCAGCGGCTCGGCGTAGCGTTCCAGCAGGGTTTCGACCCGGTGGTTGATTTGCTTGAGGTAAATCCGGGTGGAGTAGACGCCCTGCAAAATCTCGGAGTAGCGGCCCCAGCGGAACTCGCCCTGGAACTCCGGCAGGTCGACCCCGGCGGCGCGCACCTGGGCCAGGTGATCGCCCAGGGTGGCGTGGCGGAACTCCACGTCCGGGATGTGCTCCGCCGCAAGCTGGATCAGGGCGGGCAGGCGCGGCTGCGCTTCGGCATGGTCGATGCCGTTCATGAGCAGGCGGGCCGGGGTGTTGGACAGCGGCTCCAATTCGGCCAGCGCGCCGCGAATCTGCTCCAGCCCCATCTCCCAATCGAACGCCATCTGGGAGGTATCGCCCCAGCGGATCGGGAAGCCGACGTTGGACAGGTTGTGGTAGCCCCACGGCATCCAGATCGCCAGGACGGCCGAGCCGTCGGCGGCCACCCAGTTGAACTCGGTGCCCAGCGCGTCGGCTTCGCTGCCGATCCCGCGCCAGAAGAAGGCCGAGTCGATGCCGAAGCCCCGCATGATCTGGGGCAGTTGGGCGATGTGGCCGAAGCCGTCGGGCACGTAACCGGCCTTCATCACCCCACCGTACGCCTCGCCCATCCGGTGGCCGAGCATCAGGTTGCGGATCAGGGCCTCCGGGCTGACCAGGAACTCGTCCGGCAGGACGTACCACGGCCCGACGCTGATCCGCCCGGATTTCGCCAGGTCCTGGAGCAGGGCCGCCCGATCGGGCCGGACTTCCAGGTAGTCCTCCAGGATCGAGGTCTGGCCGTCCAGCATGAAAAAGCGGTAAGCCGGGTCGGCGTCGAGCAGGGCGATCAGGCGGTCGATCAGGCGCACCAGGCGGGCGCGGTACTCCTGAAAGGGGACGTACCAGGCGCGATCCCAGTGGGTATGGGGGACGATGGTGACGAATGTGCGGTTGCTCATTGAGCCTGCTTCTCCTCGCGGTTGGAAGGCACGGAACGGTTTCCCCGGAAAGCAGCGGCTCCGCTAGTGGTAGCGGCCGTAGCGTTCGGCGGCTTCGGTCATGGCGTTGATGTTTTCCAGCGGCGTGCCGGGGGGGATGTTGTTGCCGTCCTGGACGATGTAACCCCGGTAGGGGGCCAGTTTTTCGATGGCAATGTGGGTCGCCTCGCGCACCTGCTCCGGCGTCCCGCTGTGGATCAGCATGGGGTTGATGTTGCCAATCAGGACTACCCGGCCGCCCATCACCGCGCCGATCCGGTCGAGATCGACCTGGTAGCCGAAGCCCTGTAACTCGTGGATGGCGAGGTCGTCCCGGAAGATTTCCAGCAGGTGGTCGGTCTTGCCGCACATGTGCAGGCTGAGCCGGCCGTCGAAGTGGAAGCGCAGGCGGCGCTCCTCCGGCAGGACCAGATCGCGGAACATGGCCGCCGAGAGGTTCATCGCCAGGTCGTCCGTCCAGGCGAAGTCGCGCGCGGTGAGCTGCTCCTCCGCCCAGCAGAAGTCCAGGTACTCGATCATCTTGTCGGTGACGATGCGCAGCAGCTCCCGCACAAAGTCCGGGCGGTCGTAGCAGGCCGCGAACAGTTCGGTCTGGCCCATCAGGTCGCCCGCCACGCCGAACGGCCCGTCGGAGGTGTGGGTCAGGTTGGGGGCCGCGCCGGGGTAAAAGACTTCGCCGCCTTTGAAGCGCACCGGGTACTTCTCGGCGACGGCCATCATCCTGCGCCGGTACTCGATCTGGCGGGCGTTGATCCCGCTGTGGACGTAATCCATCGCTTCCAGGCGGGCCAGGTCCTCTTCCGTTTTGACCCAACCCGGCCCGACCCAGGGGATATCGTCGTCGGGGAAGACAATCTCGCAGCCCAGGCTGCCCGCCTCGAAGGTGTTCTGGAAGTCCGTCCAGGCCCCGGTCCAGGCTCCGGTGATGCTGTAGGCGTCGGTGCGGACGTGCTCCATCAGCCACTTCTGGGCGAGAATCTGGGTGCGGAGCATGACCTCCGGATCGGCGTAGTAGTCGCGGAAACGGACGCCCACCTGGGGAACCATCAGGCGGTGGGCGATGGCTGGGATGACTGGGACGCGATCGGGGTCTTCGAAGCGCTTGGTGCGGCTGACACGCTCCTCGCGCGCAGCCAGCTCGTCCACCGAGACATCAATTTCGATTATCCGGTGCATGATCGATCCATGTATAGACATCAGGGCGCGAAGTGTCGGAGATGTATAGACAAATTCATTGTGCCATGGATTCGCGGTCGGCGTCAATCAGATCGATCGGGCGGGGACGGCGCGGCGCGGACAGTCCCTGACCCGCCCGGCGCGGAGCGCGCATGGCGGCGCAAAAAGCCCGATCTGGCGTGGAGGCGGCCAATCAGGGCAAGCGCATCAAGAACATAATGAACCGCCAAAACGCCAAGAACGCCAACAAAGAACGCCGAGAAAAGCAAAAATCAGAAAGAAAACGCCCCCCGAAGCTGTGAATCAAAAGCTGGTCACTTGGCTGTCTCTCTGTGTCCTCCGTGTGCTCTGCGGCGAGATGCTTTTTCGGTTTGATGGGATTGCCCTGGCCGGGCAATTGGATGATATTGATAAAATACATCTTATAAGGTAGAGTCGGCCCGATCTGGCAAAGGTGATTTGTCTAGACTCTTGCGTGGGCTGGCATGGACAGGGAGTGGACTATGGGCGCCGATCGATCGGGCAAAATCGGGATTGAGCAGAACGTGGCTTTTCTCAAGCGCTATGCCTTTCTGGAACGGGCCTGCATGCGGACTCTGGCCGGGTGGCTGGCCGGGGTGCCGGAGTGGGAGGCCAAGAACATGATCGGCCTCCACATCTGGGAGAGCGCCACGGCCGTGGACGCGCTCCACGGCCGCCTGCGCGAGCTGCGCGCCCACCAGCCGGAGCGCGGGATCAGCGACGGGCTGCGCGCCCTGGCGGCGGAACTCGACCATGCCCAGACCAGCGCGGAAGTGATCGCCAGCGTCTACCTGGTGGTCAAGACGGCTCTGCTGGAAGCCTACCGGGCGCACCTCGACCTGACCTGGGAGGACTTCGACAACCCGACGGTCAAGATCATCAGCGAGCAGATCGTGGGGCTGGCCGAAGCTCAGGTCGCCTGGGCGATCCAGTTCTTCCCGGAGGTCAGCGCGCGTTACCCCGGCTGGGAAGCCTGGCGCGACTACATCGCCGGCCTGCTCGTCGCGGATGGCGGCGTCACCGGCACCCAGCTTCACCTGGCGGCCCCGGCCCGGCCGGAAGGGCATGCCCTGCTGCTGCCCTGGAAGGAATGCCAGCGGATGCCCGGCTGGCCGGTTTTCGACCCCAGTACCGACATCGAGCCGGATCGGGAGGCCGAGCCGGAAGCGCACCGCCTGTGGCGCTTCAAGCACTACCTGAACGAGATGACGGCCGCCGAAACCCTGGCTTCGGTGCTGTGGATGACTCCTGAGATGCCCTGGGAGTACCAGCTCAACGTGGCCCGCCACCAGTGGGACGAAATCCGCCACAGCCAGCTCGGCCAGACGCGCATCCAGCAGCTTGGCCTCCAGGTCGCGGACGTGCCGCAGGTCGTCCAGATTTACAACGTGATGATGACCCTTCCGGCGGTGGATCAGTACGCCCTGCTCACGACCGTGATCGAGCCGAACGGCATGCCGGAAAAGGTGACCAACCGCGAGCACTGGGAAGCGATCGACGACGAAATCTCGGCGGCGGCCGTCAGCTACGACTGGAGCGACGAGAACTTCCACATTCGCTGGGGGCAGAAGTGGACGCCGGTCCTGCTGGAGACTTACGGTTACAGCGAGACTCCAGAGGAGATCAAGGCCCGCACCGAAGCCTGGATGCTGGAGCACACCCCGGTCAAAATGCAGGTCAAGATGGCCCAGGGGGATTACTGATCCCCGGCCTGCGGCCTAACCTTCCCGGGGTGGGCGCACCAGCCGGTCGATATTGCGCTCCAGCGCGCCGCTGGCGCAGGCCCCGTTGAGGCCGCGTCGCTGGCCGAACAGGTCTATCCCATTGATGGGGGATGCATCGCACACGCCCAGGTTGCCCGCGCTGAGGGCCGGACTCCAGCCATAGGGCGCGTAGCGGCTGTCCAGCCACGGGTACGCGACCGGGATGCTGGCTCCGCAATCGGCCCCTGGGTATTGAAGATTGTGTCCGTTGTCGGTCATCCCGGCGGTATGGCAGTTGCCGCCGGCATTGGCGAACAGAATCGTGTTGGCCAGCTCGATGGGCGGAGTCGCGTCCAGCGGCCCGAAAAAGGCAAGCCCGCCCTGGTTCTCGGCGAGGGTGGTATTGGTCAGAGTCATGAAATTGGCCAGGATACTCGCCATGCCAGGCCCGCTTTGATTGCGCACGATCAGGCTGTTGGCGAGTCGGGAGGCACGCGGCACGCTGTTGCGCAGGGCGATGGCCGCGCCGGCCTCGGACGCCTCGTTGCCGATCATGGCGACGGCCACCAGGTCCAGGCTGGTTTCCCCGGCGGCGATCGCCCCGCCTTCGCGGGCGCTGTTCCGGGAGAAGGTCACACTGCGCAGAATCAGCGCTCCCGCGGCTTCGCTTTGATCCGGCGCGTTGGCGATCGCGCCGCCCCGATCGGCCGCATTGTTGACGAACGTGCTGTGATTGATCCGGAGGATGTGGACCGGGCTGCTGACCGCCGATTGGAATACGGCGCCGCCATCCTTCTGGGCGGTGTTCTGCTCGAAGCGGCTGCGCGTGACGGTCACGTCGCCCTGGCCCCACAGGGTAATCGCGCCGCCGTTCACCCTGGCCTGGTTGCGCGAGAAGATCGCGTCCTCGACGACGAGCGTGCCGGAGCTGTTCAGGATCGCGCCGCCGGAGAGGGCCTGGTTGGTGGAGAACTGGGTATTGTCGCGGACGGTCAGCGTCCCGCCGATATTGGCAATGGCCCCGCCGAAAAAGCTGTCCGTGTTGTCTCGAAAGCTGCTGCGCTCGACCGTGGCAACGCCGAAGTAGTTTTCCAGCACGGTGCGCGTATTGCCGAAGAACCGGCTGTCGCGGATGGTGATGGCGCCATTGACGCTGCTGATGGGCTGCCTGTTGGCAATGAATTCGCTGCGTTCAATCGTGATCGATCCGCCGGCAGGGTTCCGGATCACGCCCGCGTCGTAGACCCGATTTTCCGAGGAGATCGATGCCCCGGATGGGAAGATGCGGATCGGACCGGTGTAGCGCCCGCCGGTGATCGTCAGGCCGTTCAGCCGCAGGGCGGAGCCGGGCAACATCTGGAACAGGACCACTTCGTCGCCCCCGGTGAGCGTCATGCCTCCGCCGCCGAAGATCGTGACATTCCCGGCGATGTCGAGCGTGGAGGTGATACGCAGGGTGGTCCGGTTGCCGCAGTTGAAGCGGACGACGACATTCCCCCCGGCCAGGGCATTGCGCAGGTTCCAGCCTGCGCCGGTGGCGTTATCCACGCCGCACAGGGTGACCGTCCGCTGCGCCTGCCGGAGCGGGTGAGCGGACAGGCTGGCCGTGGGGATCAGCAGCCCAACGATCGCAACGATAAGCCAGATTCGCGTCATCTTCATGGCTGTTCTCTGTCGATGTCATTCGGGACGGTGGTTCGAGGCTGATTGCGATCCGAAAAATCGAGTACGATGACCGCCCCGGTATGCCGGTTGGAGAGGGTGATCGTGCCGCCGTTGGCTTCGATCACGTCGCCTTCGGCCAGGTTCCAGTCGTCCATGTCCAGCTCGGTCACGACATTATCAATGGCGAGGATGGCCCATTCGTCGCGGCTTTTCTGGCCGCGTCCGGGGTCGAACTGGATCAGATGCCCGTCGGCGGTCCGGTAGCGGCCGATCATGCCCACGCTCATGACCGCCGGGTTGCGCGCCAGAACGCCTTCCTGGAAGGCCTGGAATCCGGCGAACGCGGCATCGGCGTCCGTGGGGGCGTCGACCACCTCCAGGAAGCCGAAACGTTGTTCCTGGGAGGTGCAGTAGGGGAAACGGGCCGGTTCGGCAGCCTCGGCTGCGCTGCACGAATCCTCGTAGGTGACGCACCACGAATCGTTGAACTGGCTGCATGCTTCCGTATAGATGGCGATGTAAAGATAGGGGCCGGGATTGCCCGCCTGGCCGGGGGGATCGGCCGCGCCGGGGAGGGCGCATCCGGCGGTGTTGATGAAGGCCCAGTTGCCCGCGTCGACCCGGCAGGCGGCATACAGGTCCGGAATGATCGGATTCAGCCCGCAGGCAAACCCCTGGGTCACACAGGTATTGCCGTCGTGGGCCTCGCCCCCTTCGAAGCGAATCAACTCATTGCGGTCCAACCCTCCGGCGGTCGGGATCAGCACCGTCGGCACGGCCGCGCCGCGATCGTTGGGAAAGCCGCTCCACGCGACCTGGTTGGCGAAGCCGGTTTCGATGCCGCCCGCCGAGAGCAGGTAGCCCGTGCTGCTGGCATAAATCTCGACCCCGGCGTGGTGGATGCGCTGGACGATGGGCGTCGATTTGTCGATCGCCAGGTCGAGGATGGCCGTCGGAACCCGGTAGTCGCTCACGGCGGCGTAGATCATCTCCAGGGCGCGGCTTTCCTGGCGACCGGGATCGTTGTCCATCAGTCCGGTCAGCCCGGCCAGAAGGACGAAGCGGCCCATCTGGTGATCGGCGCCGCCGGCCATTTCATAAAGATAGGTCCGGTGGACCTGTTCCGTCAGCCGGCGGAAAGGCACAACCCGGCGGCCCTGGTTGCTGCCGACCGCGAATTTGGCCGAGAGGTAATCCAGGACCATGCCCGCCGCCCGGCGCAGGGTGTCATCCTCCGCGAAGTCGTACATGTTGAGGATGGCGTTGATGCTGTAGCGCTGGTAGGGACGGGCGTTGTATTCGTCGAAATCCTGAATCAGGAACTTCTGAAAATGATCGAGCATCCAGCTCCGCAAGCCGTTGGTCCAGTTGTTGAAGGCCGAGGGGACGTTGAGGTTTGCCGCTTCCCGGTCGGCGCGGAAGATCTGGTTGGTCAGGTAGCGCGAGGTTTCCATCATCAGCAGGTGATTCTCGGTTTCCGGAATCCGGCAGGCTTTGAAGAAGTTGAACCCCGGAAGCAGCGCGCAGGCCGCGACGGGCAGCAGGGGATCGCCGGTGGCGATCATGGCGGCTCCGAGTCCGGCGGTGAGCACCGCCCCCGGTAAAAGCCCGACCAGGGCCGTCAGACCGATGAGGCCCCCCAACAGGGCCAGGGCCAGAACCGGAAGGACGATGTGCAGGAGTGCCCATTCGAGAGCATCCCACAGGCTGGAGCCGATTTCTTCCAGCGCGTCGCCCACGTCCTCCGCGAAGGTGTAATCGTCGGCGCGTTCCTCTGGGGAGCCGGTGTGCTGCTCGGTGTTGCCGCAGTCGGTGAGCGGGTAACTTTGCAGGCCGGGGCCACCGTCGAGGGTCAGCCGGTCGTTGCGCAGTTGTTCATAGGTGCCTTGATCCAGCACGTCGAGCGCATTGCCGCGCGTGTTCTCCGGGCGCATCAGCAGGATGCGGACGAGATTGCGCAGGATCACGTCGTACTCGCCGTGAGTTGTGAATTTATCCCCCAGGATTCCAAGGCCGAGGTAGCAGGGGAGGTCACTCGATCCAGGTCGCCCGACGATACGCACGGCGCGCAGGGCGCGGTTGACCTGGTCTCTCAGGCAGAGTCGCAGGTCATCATCATTCATCGCCCCGCAGGGGTTGTTCGGATTATCGTGAGGACGGCAGGGCGTGACATTCAATTCCAGGTTGTCACGAAACCGGAATTCCCCCCCACCGGGCGCTTCGTGAAGCAGTTGATAGTATTTGAAGATTTTGGCGATGACGACTGCGGTCAGTTCCTCGGTGTGTGGTTCCTCGACCCTGGTATCTTCGTGTTCGGCCACCCAACCCTCAAATGAGGTTTCCAACCCGCAGGCAGCCGCGTCGATGACCATTTGCGCGCGCTCGTTGAACTGCGCCTCACTTTCGGCGGCGGTGCGCGGGACCGGCATCCGGGAGAAATCAAGGATGGGGAGGGGACCCTGAGCCGACACCCGGCTGGCCTGCCAGCCATCCAGAGCGGGGTGGAGGATGGTGACCAGCACCAGCAGCAGACTGATCCCGGTAAACCTGCGCATATTTACCTCGACAAGAAGAAATCAGGCTATTTTACGATGATTTTAGTCGCATTATGTTGGCCGTCAACATTGTGAAAAAAAGACCGGATCGGGTAGCTGCGGGCCGCCGGCGGGTCTCAATCGGGTTAGCCCTGGATTTGCAGATTCTATCCAGAGCTTTTTTACAACCGTTCCACCGCTTCTCCACACGCGGCGACCAGAATGAAGGCAGAGTGTTGGCCTGGTTGATGACTGACACCCGATCGGACTGGATACCCGAAAGGAGATGGGACGATGTTCAAGAAGGCGGCTTTTGTGACGACCCTGGTGGTGGTCCTGGCAAGCATGGTTTTGGGCGCGTCGGCGGTCCTGGCCGATGGCGGCGAAACCCTTACCCCGGTCTACGACGATGACGAGGGCTGGATCACCTGCTTCGCCGACGGACGGATCAACGGCTGCACGCTGGATGCGCCGGTGGCGATCTTCTACACCCGCGAGAGCCAGGTGGACGTGGACGCGAACGGCGTCCCGGCCTGGAATGACGACGGCACCCCGGCCTACGCGGACGTCGTGACCGGCGTCGAGATGTGGGGCATCGTGGCGGGCTATGACAACCTGGTCAAGGTCGCGGGCCTGACGGTTGGACAGATCCAGGCGGCGACGGCGGCCGGGACGGATACCATCCTGTCGCAGAGCTACGGCTACACCTTCGGCTACTCGGCCAGCGGCTACTTCTGGGTCACGGCCCCCAACGGTTACAGCTTCGTGTGGGACGGCGTCGAGCTTCTCGGCTAAGGCCCGCAGTTTCTCCCCCCTGTGCCAGTGAGAGGGATGGGGAAACCCATGCCTCTCACTTTTTTTACAGGGTTTCCCTCAAGTCTCCACAACTTCTCCATAGGGCTTTGCCATAGTGAGTTCGTATCGTCACATTCGAGCTGGAGGACATATGCCAACCAAGCGGATGAAGAAAGCAGCCCTGATGCTGTGCAGCCTGCTGGCCGTGCTGGCGGTTGCCGGCGGCACGCTGGCCCAGGGCATCCCCGATCAGATTACGCTGCAAACCACCGATTTTTTTGTGAGCGCGATTGCCTATGACGCGGCCCGCGACCGCTTTCTGGTGGCCGGCGGCGGCGATGGCACCGTCTACGCCCTGGAGGCGGACGGATCGCTGACCGCGGTGGTCGTGAGCGAGCAGCCCAACATCATCGGCATGGAAGTCGATCCGGCGAGCGACAGCCTGGCGCTGCTGGTCTCCGATCAGGCGGGCATGGGCGGTATGTTCGGCGGCATGGGCGGCGGGATGCCAGGCAATGGACAGCAGCCTCCGACCGACGGCCAGACCCCGGCAGGGGGACAGCAACCTCCGGCGAATGGTCAGGCTCCGGCGAATGGTCAGGCTCCGCAGCCCCCGGTGGACGGACAGCTTCCGGAAGGCATGACCCTGCCTGAGGACTTCAACCCGTCGATGTGGGTCGTGGTCTACAGCCTGGCGAACGGCTCCCTGCTCCGCTCGGCGGACCTGACCGGGGTCGTCGCGGACGGCACGCATCTGGGCAGCGACCTCGCCCTGGATGCCAGCGGCAACGTGTACGTGGCCGACCGGATGGGCGGGGTGATCTACATGGTGGATGCGGCCGGGAGCGTGTACTACATGCAGAACGCGACCCTGAGCGGCATGGGCCTGAGCGGGATCGGGTATGTGGACGGCGCGCTGCTCGTCCAGGGCATGCGGGGTGGGCTGTACAAGATTCCGCTGGACAACCCGGACAACGTCACCCAGGTGACCCTGCCGGAGACGCTGACCAGCCTGCGCGACATCGTCGTCGACGCGGCCGGGAACGTGGTTGCGCTGACCGGCGGGATGGATCAGACCCCCGCGGCGGTCGTGCTGACCAGCGCGGACGGTTGGACGACCGCCAGTGTCGTGAGCCAGGTTGAGCTGACCGGCATGGCGACGACCGGCGTGCTGCGCGGCAGCGATCTGTATGTCGTGCTGGGCGGCTTTGGCGGCCGGGGTATGGGCGGCAACGGTGGCAATCCTCCGGCGAATACCGATGGCAGCGCCCCCAGCGGCGAAGCGCCCCAGCGGGAGCCGAGCCAGGTGGTCAAAGTCAGCCTGGGCGCATAGCGTCGGGTTTGTGACGCATAGGGGCCCGCTCCGGATCGGGGCGGGCGTTTTTTTGCCCGGCCCAGGTTTTACACAACGTCTAGAAGACCTCCACAACTTCTCCATAGGTGGCGGTCAGAATGAGAACAGCGTCGGGCGAATTGTGCATGGTTCGTGAGATCACGATGTCAGGGAGGGTGTTGAATGCGAAAGCTCTTGATTGGGGTGGGTGCGCTCCTGCTGCTGGGCAGCGTGGCCCTGCTGGTCATCCCGTTGGCCGGCACGGGCAGCGCCCAGACGGCCTCCGCCACGACCCGCACGGCGACGGTCCAGCGGACAACCCTGTACGACACGGTGGAAGGCTCCGGCTCGGTGACGGCCGAACAGGTGTCCGCGCTGTCCTTCGAGGTGGCGGGCACGGTGACTCAGGTGCTGGTCGAGATGGGCGACGAAGTGACGGAGGGCCAGGTGCTGGCCGTGCTGGACACGGGCGACCTGGAATATGACGTGCGGTTGGCCGAGATGTCGCTCCGGATTCAGCAGGCGGATTACGACGAGGCGACTTCGCCGGCCACGGCCGAGGAAATCGCCCAGGCCGAGGCCCAGCTTGCCCAGGCGCTCTCCCAACTGGAAAGCGCCCAGGCCGACCTCGAAAATGTCGAGGATCAGCGCCTGACGAGCTGCGCCAGCCTGGATACGGCCGAGGAGACCCTGGCAGACGCCCAGACGAACTACGACGAATACGTGATGGCGGGCTACGACCAGGACCCGGCTTTCGTGCCCGATCCTGATTCAAGCGAGGCCAAGGCGCTGGCTAATGCCCAGGCGAGCTACGACAAGGCCGATGCGCAGTGCAGGCTTTCCACGAGCACCCTGGGCAGCACCACGGCCCTGGAGATCGCCCAGGCCAACTACGACCAGACGCTGGCTTCGTACAACGACGTGATCGACGGGCCGAGCGAAACCGAACTGCTTCAGGCCGAAGTCAAGCTCCAGCAAAGCCAGCTCCAGTTG
Organism: Aggregatilineales bacterium; assembly: GCA_029976005.1. GTDB lineage: Bacteria > Chloroflexota > Anaerolineae > Aggregatilineales > Ch27 > JARKOQ01. Next base: position 26,335 of record JARKOQ010000125.1, read on the forward strand.
GAGCAGGCCCAGGACGCCCTGGACGGGGCCACGCTCTACGCCCCCTATGACGGGGTCGTGACGGCCGTGAACATCGTGGTCGGGCAGGAAGTCAGCGCGACCACCATGGCCATCACCGTGGCCGACACCAGCCGGCTGCACATCGACGTCAGCGTGGACGAGCTGGATGTGACCAGCGTCGAGCAGGGTTTGCAGGCCAACATCACCCTCCAGGCGTTGGACAACCTGGTGGTGACCGGCAGCGTGCGGCAGATCGCGCCCTCCGGCTCGTCGAGCCAGGGGTTGGTGACCTATACCGTGCGCGTGGATATGGATACCACAGTGGATGAAACGGCGCCCGGCGATACCGCCGCGGCCCCGGCGGCCCCCGGCGGGTTTGTCCCCGCGCAGGGCAGCGCCGCCGCGAGCGGCGACACGGCCGCGACCGCCGGTTCGGCTGCCGCGCCGGGCGGCATGGGCCAGGGTGGCATGAGCGCGATGCGTGAAATCTTCACGGCGATCCAGACGATGGGCGGCGCGCAAGCCGTGACGGCGATGCTGGCCGAAGACGGCGGTGAAGACACCTTCTATGCCCAACTTACCGAAGCGGGCGTTTCCGAAGAAGCGATCACGGCCCTGAAGGACATGGGCGGCCCGGCGGCCCTGATCGAAATGATGGCCAACGGCCCGATGGGCCAGGGCGGCGGGGGGTTCGCCGGGGGCGGGCAGGCCGGGACGGGCCAGTCCGCGACCACCCAGGCAACCGCCGCCGATCTCTCCCTGATCCGGCTGGGCATGACGGCCGACGTCGAGGTGATCGTCAACATGGAAGAAAACGTGCTGGTGGTCTCGACCAGCGCGATCCAGCGCGATACGGCCGGAACCTATGTGATGGTGGACGATGGCAATGGCGGCCAGACCCGCGTCGCGGTGACTCCGGGCACGACCAAGTCGGGCATGACCGTGATCGAAGGCGATATCAGCGAGGGCGCGGTGGTGTACATCCCTGAGACCAGCAGCACGTCTGGAAGCACGACGAGCGGCCTGGGCATGGGCGGTTTCGGCGCGCTCACCGGCGGCGGCGGTATGGGCGGTGGCCAGATGCCCGCCATGCCTTCGGGCGGCGGCATGCCGGCCGGCGGCCCTCCAGGAGGTTAGCCATGAGCGAGCGAGTCATCATCGAAGTCAGCGATTTGACCAAGACGTATTGGATGGGCGAGACGGAAGTGAACGCGCTGCGCGGGGTATCGTTCCAGATTCACGAGGGTGAGATGGTGGCGATCACCGGCCCGTCTGGCTCCGGCAAGAGCACGCTGATGTCCATTCTCGGCGCGCTCGACCAGCCGACCGGCGGCAGCTACTGGCTGGATGGCTACGACATCGGCAACCTGCGCGATGACGATCTGGCCCTGATCCGCAACTGGCGCATCGGGTTTGTCTTCCAGCAGTTCAACCTGCTGGCGCGCAGCACGGCGCTGGCCAACGTGGCCCTGCCGCTGGTGTACGCGGGCCTGTCTGGCCGGGAACGCACCGAGCGCGCCAGGCAGATGCTGGAACTGGTGGGCCTGGGCGAGCGGCTGCACCACAAGCCCACCGAGCTTTCCGGCGGGCAGCAGCAGCGCGTGGCCCTGGCCCGGGCGCTGGTCAATGAGCCGGCGATCATCCTGGCCGACGAGCCAACCGGCAACCTCGATTCCAAGACCGGAGAGGAGATCATGAGCCTCTTCTGGCAGTTGCACGAGGAGCAGGGGATCACCCTGATCATTGTCACCCATGATCCTGAGGTCGCCGAGCAGACGGAGCGGGTAATCACCCTGCGCGACGGCCTGGTCGTGGCTGACGAGCGCAACGGCCATAACGTCGTTTATCGTCGGCAGCGCCACGTGTCCGAGCTGGCTGAGCCGCCCGCAGAACCTGCCGCCGAGTCTGGCGAGCATGCGGCCGCCCAGGGCGCGCTGCCCGCGGATCATCAGCCCGCGATTACGCTGCTGGCGCAGGCCTCGGCGGAGGAAGTCGCCCGCCAGATCGCTGCTGAAGCGCCTTCCAATGGGACCGAAGCCAAGGCGGCGCGGGAGGAAGACCATGAGCCAGGAAACTAAGCGGCCCACCCTGCGCTGGACGGGCCACGTCGCCAATCTGATCACGCTGGCGTCGGCGGCGGCCATCGTGCTGATGGTCCTGCTCGGTACGCCCTGGCTGGTGGGCAGCCCAACCCCCATCTGGGCTTTGGGCATGCTGTTCGGCGCGGCGATCGTGGCCCTGCTGGCGGCGGTGTGGAGTTGGCTGAAGCCGGGCCGGAACGCCAACAGCGGCCTGTTGATCCTGGTGTGCGGCCTGGCCGGGGTGTTTCACTTCGCCTACGTCTTCGGCGTGCAGCTTCGGAGTTCGGCGGCGAGCCTGATCCCGACGCTGTCACCGGGGTTCTGGATCGCCCTGGCCGGGACGCTGGGCCTGATCGTCCAGGCAGCCTTCAAGCGCGCGGTGAAGTCGAGCGCGCCGGATGGCAACCCCGCCGGGGCTACCCCCGCCGCGAAGCGTGGGCACCCCGCGCAGCCGAAACCGGCCGCCAGGACAACCGCCCCCTCGATCGCCAACGGCCTCGCCCAGTCGACTCATCGCCCGATCAAAAAGCGCGGCAGCGTCAGCCTCGGCCAGAACATCGCGGTGGCGTTCGACGCGCTGTGGGCCAACAAGCTGCGCTCCGTGCTGACCATGCTGGGCATCGTCATCGGCGTGATGTCGGTCGTGGCCCTGGTGTCGGTCGGTCAGGGCGCGACGGCGGACATCACCACCCGGATCGAAGGCATCGGCACCAACCTGATCTCGATCTCGGCCGCGCGCGGCTTTGGCCGGACGAGCCTCACCCTGGAGGACTCCGAGGCCATCGAGGAAAGCGTCAGCGGGCTGGCCGGGGTCGCTCCTCAGATGAGCACGAGCGCGTCCGTCGCGACCGGCGACCTCAGCTACACCGCCACGGTGGTGGGCACCACCCCGGACTACGCGGTCGTCCGCAACCTCGACATCAGCGAGGGGCGCTTCTTCGACGAGGACGAGTACGACGACAAGTCGCGGGTGGTCGTCCTGGGCAGCGGCGTCGTGGAGGAAATCTTCCCCTATACCGATCCGTTGGGCAGCAGCGTGCGGATCGGGACGCGGACCTACGAAGTGGTCGGCGTCCTGGCGGAACAGGACACCGGCACCGGTGGCAGCGCCAACGATCAGGTCTACCTGCCGCTGACTACGGGCTACCGGACGCTGTTCACCAGCCGGGGTGTGGTCGGCACGGAGTACCAGGTCAGCTCGATCCAGATTTCGGCACAGAACCCCGATGAGGTCTCGCTCATCGTCGCCGAGATCACGGACCTCCTGCGGGCGCGCCACGACCTGGACCTGGAAGACGACGACGACTTCATGATCACGAATCAGCAGGACCTGCTGGAGTCGCTCTCCGAAGTGAGCGGCACGCTGACCGTGCTGCTGGCCGCGATTGCCAGCGTCTCGCTGCTGGTCGGCGGGATCGGCATCATGAACATCAGTCTGGTGTCGGTGACCGAGCGCACCAAGGAAATCGGTCTACGCAAGGCGCTCGGCGCGCGCCGCTTTCAGATTTTGCAGCAGTTTCTGATCGAGACGGTGGTGCTCAGCACGCTGGGCGGCGTGATCGGCGTGCTGGCCGGAGTCGGGGTGGCGCTGCTGGTCAACAACAGCGGCGCCCTGAACGCGGTCGTCGCTCCCGAATCGATCTTGCTTGGCCTGGGCTTCTCGGTGGCGGTCGGGGTGTTCTTCGGTGTCTATCCGGCCAACCGGGCCGCCGGCCTGCATCCCATCGAGGCCCTGCGCTATGAATAGTCCTGCGCTATGAATAGCTCTGCGCTATGAATAGCCCTGCGCTATGAATAGTCGACCGGTGGGTGAGTTTTTATCTGGACGGGTTCGAACGGAGAAACCAACGATGAATGTGAAGAAGCAATGGGCCGGACTGGCCCTGGCGATCCTGACCCTGATCGGGTCGGTGGCCGCGCCCCTGGCGACACTCTCCGCGCAGGGCAACGCGACCGTGCTGACCGTGGGGTACATTGGCGCGTCGCGCGGGGCGCAGGCCGCGCTCGACCAGAGCAACTATCAGGCGGCCGTGCTGGCCGCGGAGCAAATCAATACCTCGGATGACTACGGCGTGATCAGCGACGGCAATGTCCGCTACCGCTTCGAGGTGGTCTACTATACGGCGGACAGCGCCGCGGAAGCGGCCGATGCCTACGTTTTCGCCCTGATCGACGGCGCGATAGCCGTGCTCGGCCCGCAGCAGGAGCGCCAGATCGAGGCGATCCTGAACGCGGAAGGCACGCTCGACCTGCCCCTGCTGGCGGCGGATGCGGGTGACCTGGCCGGCGAATCCAACGTGTTCCAGATTTCCTCGACCCAGGATGACTGGGTGGAGGCGGCGGCCAACTACCTGACCGAGGAACTGCACCTCTCCAACCTGGTCACGGTGGCGGTCGATACGGAGACGGCCCAGGCGGGCGCGGACCTGTTCGTCGACCTGGCCGGCGAGGACAACGTCGCGCTGACGATCACCCATGCCGCCGACGCGGACGACCTGTCCAGCGAGGCGCAGGACATCGTCGACGCGGACGCCGACGGGCTGTTCGTCTGGACGCTCGACGCACAGGGCGAGCTGCTCCTGGAAGCGCTGGCCGATGCCGGCTGGCGCGGGCCGATTGTTTACGTCGGGCTGGATGAGGATGTGATTGCGAATGCCGATCCGGCCCTGGTCAACGACCTGATCGGGCTGGCTCCCTGGTCGGCGACGGCCTACGATGCCTACAGCCAGCGTTTCGTGGAGGATTACGTGGCCCGCTGGGGCGCGACCCCCTCGGAAGACGCGGCGGCTTACTACGACGCGATCACCCTGCTGGCGGCGGCCGTCCAGGCAGCGGACGACGATCCGGACGACATCAGCCGGGCGCTGGCAAACCTCGGCGCGATCGAAGGCGTCCAGGGGACGTACGCGGATGGCGCGACCACCGGCCTGCGCCTGATGTCCGTCCGGGCGGACGGCTCCGAGACCGAGCTGGCCTACTACGACAGCGGCGAATGCCTGTCCTGCACGGATGCGAACTTCGTACTGCTGGACGACGATACCCTCGAAGACGCCGAGATCGAGCCGTACAACATCGCCCTGATCGCCACCCTGAGCGGGGCCAGCGCCGGCCTGGGCGAATCGGCCCAGCAGGGCGCCGAGCTGGCGATCCGCGAGCTTCAGAAGCGCGGCGGCGTGCTGGGCGCGGACGGGATCGTCTACGACCTGCGCCTGGGCGCGTATGACGCCACCACGGCGAGCACGGCGGCGACCGCCTTCGCCAATGCGCTGCAAGACGGCGCGGACATCATCCTGGGGCCGGACTCCAACGCGCAGGTGATCGACAACAGCCGCCTGCCCGGCGAGGCCGGGGTGCTCCAGCTCGTGTCGGCCACCGGGATCGAGGCCTCCGGGCTGTCCAGCGGCGAGAACATCCTCCAGATTCGCCCATCGGACAGCACGCTGGCGGCCGCGGCCGTGCATTACCTGCTGGAGGAGCGCGGTTTTGAGCAGGTCGCGGCGGTGTCTGTGCGTTCCAACTATGGCAACGAGGCTGCGCGGGCGATCGAAGAGACCTTCGAGGACCTGGATGCCGAATCGGCGCTGGTGCTGGACTTGCAGCACAACAGCCGCGACACCGACTATGCCGCCATGGCGGCGCGGGTGGTGGAAAGCGGCGCGCAGGCGGTGCTGGTCTGGAGCGCCCAGCCGGTCGCCCAGGGCCTGCTGGACGAGCTTGGCGCGGCCGGGTGGACGGGCACGCTGGTGTATGGCTACCTGACCCCGGCCTTCCTGGAGACGGTGATCGTCCCGCACGGGATCGAGCTGATCGGCGCGGTGAGCTGGTGGCCGGCGGCGGGCGATGGCACGAGCGCGGGCTTCGTGGATCGCTACGCGGCGCGCTACGACGAGGCGCCGACCGCCCAGAGCGCGGCCTACTACGACGCGGTGATGCTGATCGCCCAGGCGATCCAGGCAGTCGGCCCGGCGACGGACGACATCGAGGCCTGGTTGTCCGACGAGGCCAGCCTCATCGGCGTGCAGGGCGTCTACGATCCCGCCAGCGATACGGGCGGCGAGCTGACCCGCAGCGTGATGATGCTGGGAGTGAACACCGGCAGCGGGGTTGAGTCGGTCTACGAAGCGGCGCGTTACCTGGACGGCGTGTGCTATAGCCACTGCGCGGCCGGCTCGACGGTGTGGCGCTATCCGGGCAGCGCGGCAAGCGCCTCCTCCACGAGCAGCAGCACCAGCGATCTGCGGGCCTCCCTGCCGTCGTCCCTGCGGGACAAGGTGGTGATCGTGGAGACCGGCTACAACCTCAACCTGCGGCCAAGCCCCAGCTATGACGAGGACGTGGACATTGACGAGGTGATCCCCTACGAGACCGAGCTGCCGGCCTTCGCGATCAGTGAAGACGGGGCGTGGATCGTGGTGTACTACGACGGCCAGTTTGGCTGGGTTCTGCTGGATTACGTGACCGTCATCGACGGTTCGCTGAGCACGCTCGAAGTCACTGATCGGGAATTCTAGACCAGGATACAATGGACTGGAGCAAAAAAACCATGAACGACCAGAACGCTCGCCGGGGTTTGACGATCATCGGGATCGTGCTGCTGGTCTTGACCGGGTTGGTGGCCGCGTTGCCGGTCAGCGCGGACAGCGGCGTGCTCGTCGTCACGACGGATAACGTCAACCTGCGCTCCCTGCCCAGCTCGGCGGGGGATGTGCTGGACGTGATCCCCTACGGGACCGAGTTGGAAGCGGAAGCGATCAGCGAAAACGGCCTGTGGATCTACGTGACCTACGACGATCAGCCGGGCTGGATCAACCTGAACTATGTCTCGGTCGAGGAAGGCGCGCTCTCCGACCTGTCCGTCGACGAAGACCTCGAGGACCAGGAAATCGATGCCGTCGTGACCGGCGACGACTCGGATTCGGACGAAGAGAGCGACATCGAATCGCTGTTCGACCTGTGGGAAAGCCTGTACGGCAACGACTCGTCCAGTGCGTCGTCGACAACCTCGTCCGGCTCGAGCAGACTTCAGCGCAAGATGATCATCACCTGGCCGACGAGCGGGCTGGACCTGCCCGCCGATCAGGTGACGGTAACCTGGCTGGCCGTCCGCAACGCGGACTCCTACCGGGTCGAGGTCTACTCCGACCAGGCGGCGGTCGTCTATACCGTGACCTACCGCACGTCGGGCACCTCGCTGAGCGTGCCAACCAGCGGCATGCCGTCGCGCGCGGAGGGCTGGGGCTACTGGATCGAAGTGTCGGCCCTGGACGAGGACGGCGACGTGATCGCCCAGGATCGGGTGTGGGGCCGGCGGGTGGACAGTTCGGCCTCGATCAGCCGGGGGGGCTTTCCGCCCCGGCGCTAGTATCGACTATGGGTTGGGAGGCGGGGGGAACCGGCCCGGCGTACAGCCGGTTCCCCCCGCCGGATGAATCAGGAGCAAGTGCAATGGGAATGGTCATGGGGAGCGCGGAATCCAACAGCCGGGTTCTGGTGGTGGACGACGACCCGGAGATCGTGCGTCTGGTCAGGGCGTATCTGGAGCAGGCCGGTTACCCCGTTCTGACGGCGAGCAATGGCGAGACGGCCCTGCACATGCTGCGCCACGACCGGCCGGCGCTGGTGGTGCTGGACCTGATGCTGCCCGATCGGAGTGGGTGGGATATCACCCGGATCGTGCGCAGCGACAGCACGCTCAAGGATACTTTCATCATCATGCTGACGGCGCGGGTGGAAGATACCGACAAGATCGTCGGGCTGGAGCTGGGCGCGGACGATTACGTGACCAAGCCCTTCAACCCGCGCGAGGTCGTGGCGCGCGTCCGGTCGGTGCTGCGCCGCCACGCGGGGGAGGAAGTCGAGCGGACGGATACCCTCCAGTGCGGCGGCCTGGTGCTGGATACGGCCCGCCGGGAGGTGCTGGTCGATGGCAAGCCGACCAGCCTGACCCCGACCGAGTTCAACCTGCTCCAGGTCATGATGCGCAATCCGGGCTATGCGTTTACCCGCGCGGAACTGGTCGAGCGCGCTCTGGGGTATGATTACGAAGGGCTGGATCGCACGCTGGACAGCCACATCAAGAACCTGCGCAAGAAGATCGAGCCGTGCGCCACCGAGCCAGTCTACGTGCAGACGGTGTACGGCGTGGGCTACCGGCTGGTAGGGCCAATCGCCGATGAGAAACCTGTTTAGGCAGCTCGGAATCCAGCTCAGTCTGGCCTTCGTCCTGGTCGGACTTGGGTCGCTGCTGGTGATCGGCGTGGTCGCGCCGTCGATCATCAACCCCCAGTTCGTCTGGTCGGCGGTGGACGATCATCTGCGCCGGCCGGGCGGGCCGATCCAGGACCTGGAGAACTACTACCGGACTCATGCAAGCTGGGACGGGATCGAGACGGTGTTTGAGTCCGGGCCGTTCGGCGCGATGGCCAATACCCTGGTGTTCACCGACGCGAATGGGCAGGTCATCTTCGGCAACCAGGACCTGCTGGCCGAGAGTCAGGACAATCCCAACAGGATCGAACGGCCGGTGCCGATCATGGTCGACGGCCAGGCCGTGGGGTACGTCACCTTCGCGGGCGGCGGCTGGATGGACACGCCGCTTCAGGACGCCGCTTATACCCGGGTCAGCCAGGTGTTGATCGTGACCATGCTGGCGGTCACCGTGCTCGGCATCCTGGTCGGGGTGGGAGTCAGCCGCGGGCTGAGCGCGCCGCTGGACCGGCTGGCGGCCGGGGTGCGCGCCTTTGGCAAGGGCAACCTGAGCCAGCGGGTGAAGGTCGAGGGCAGCCAGGAGATCGCGACCGTGGCGCGGGCCTTCAACGAGATGGCCTCGGCCCTGGAAGACGCCGAAATCCAGCGGCGCAACATGGTGGCCGACGTGGCCCATGAGCTGCGCACGCCCCTCACGGTGATCCAGGGCAATTTGCAGGCGATCCTGGATGACGTCTACCCCCTGGAAAAAGAAGAGATCGCGCGCCTGTACGACCAGACCCGGCTGTTGAGCCGTCTGGTCGAGGACCTGCGTCTGCTCTCGCAGGCTGACGCGGGTGTACTCACTCTGGAATTCCAGACGCGGGACCTGACCCATCTGGTCGCCGAACAGGCCGAGGCGCTCAAGGCGGCCGCCGACCGGCGCGGGGTCGAATTGAAGACCGAGCTGACGGCCGGCCTGCCGCCGGTCAGGGTCGACGTGGCGCGGCTGGGCCAGGTGCTGCACAACCTGTTTGACAACGCCCTGCGCCATACGCCCCAGGGGGGCAACATCACGATCCGGGTCGCGGCGGACGGCGACGGGCTTAAGCTGGAGGTCAGCGACACGGGCGAAGGCATCCTGCCGGAACACCTGCCGCACGTTTTTGACCGCTTCTACCGGGTGGATACGGCCCGCGCCCGCGAATCGGGCGGCAGCGGGCTGGGGCTGGCGATCGCGCGCTCCATCGTCGAGGCGCACGGCGGGCGCATCCAGGCGGAGAGTGCCGGAGTCGCGGGCCAGGGCAGCACCTTCGTGGTGCATCTGCCGGCCAGCCGGGAAGAGACTGGCGCCGAAAGTCAGGCCGAGGCGGCCTGACGGGCGGCGAACAAACAGCGGGCCGGTGGGGGGATACACCGGCTTTCTCCGCAACCAGGTGTTCCAGCGATCCGCGCGGTCGGCTGGCCGCCTGGCGTCTTGTCGGCCTGGTTCACCTTCCCCGCCCTGACCCTGTTCGGGATGAACGGGTAATCCCTCCCTGGGCACTTTTGGTATCCTGTCCTATAATGAGCATGTTATGTGCCAGCAGGAAGCCAGTCCGCGAACTGCCCCCGTTCGGAAGGGACATGGCTGATTCCGGGGTATGAGGATGCCGTGAGCGAGATCGACATACGCGTGCTGATCATCGACGATGATCCAAGCGCCTATACCTTCGTGAATTACCTTCTGGGGAGGGCCTTTTCACGCATCCACATCGATTGGGTCAGCGACCTGGAACAGGGCCGGGACGCGCTGCTGGCCAACCAGTACGATGTCTACCTGGTGGATTACATCATGGGCAGCGGGGGCGAGGATGGCGTGTCGCTGCTGCGGCTGGCGCGGGAAGCGGGGGTGGACGCCCCAATGCTCCTGATGACGGCCTATGGCAGCTACGAGACCGACCTGGAAGCCATGCACCTGGGGGCGATGGACTTCCTCGACAAGAAAAGCCTGACCACCGAGCTGCTGGAGCGCTCCATCCGCTACGCCATCGAACGCAAGCGCGTGGAGCGCGAACTGCGTCAGCTCCACGAACGGGTGGCCGCCCTGGAGCAGCTCAAGACGGAGATGATCCGGATCACGGCCCACGACCTCAAGAACCCGGTTTCGAACATCCTGTTCAATCTGGAGCTGCTCAGGCGCACGGTTTCGCCCGATAGCGAGAACCGGTTCATCGAGGCCATCGACTACGCCGCCCACAAGATTCGTTCGATCGTCTCCAACGTGCTTTCGCTGGAGCGCCTTGAGGAAATCTACAACAGCGTCTTCAAGGTGGTGGAGCTGAATCAGGTGGTGGGCGCCCTGTGCGAGGAATGCGACCCGCGCCTGGCGGCCAAGAACCTCGATCTGAGCGTGGAGATGCCCGACCAACGCCTGTTCGTCGATGGGGATTCCCTGCTGCTGGGCCTGGCCGCGAGCAACCTGCTGGACAACGCGATCAAGTACACACCGGAGGGAGGCCGCATCCGGCTGTGTCTGCGGGCCGAGGGGAACCAGGCCGTCTACGAAGTCATCGACACCGGCCCCGGCATCCCGGAGGAAAAGCGCGCCAAGGTCTTCCGGCCCTTCTTCCGGGTGGAAGAAGGCGCCAACGCGCCGGAAGGCTCCGGGTTGGGGCTGTACCTGGTCAAGAGCATCGTCACCCGCCACCGTGGGACGATGATCTTCGAGAGCAGCGACGGGCAGGGGAGCACCTTCGGGTTCCGGCTGCCGCTTCGGTCGGGCGGGGCGATGGGCTGATTCCGGTGTCGTGCCCGGAATCGAATCCACGGCGGGAATTACTCTATTATAATATAAGCGCTTCGAGTCAATCTATGAGGCGGGTGGTGCCATGACCAGGAAAGCAGCCTTCTCCGTGTTGGTTGTGTTCAGTTTGCTGGTGGGAGCATGGCCTGCTTTCTCGCAGAATGCGGGCGAGATGGCGGCCACGCTGGAAGTCCTTGCCCCCGGCGTGGAGGTGCTCCGGGTGAACACGGTCAACTGGATCGCCGTGAATGCCGAGGCCATCGTCGGCGTGGGCGACCTGATCCGGACGGATGCCTCCGGCCAGGCCCGGATCACTTTCTTTTCGGACGGCGTCTCCACCGAGCTTCAGCCGGACTCCGAATTCCAGATCGAACGCTTCGAGAAGAACGGCTCCCAGTTCGCCATTTCGGCCTCGCTGCTGGTAGGGCAGATCATCAACCGGGTCGAGCGCCTGCTGGATACCCAGTCCAGCTACGACATCCAGACCCCTGGCATGGAGCTGACCGTGCGCGGGACGGAATTTCTGGTGCGGGTGGAAGACAGCGGCCGTTCGGCGGCCCTGGTGCGCAGCGGCGTCACCGCCGCCTCGAACGCCGGCGCAAGCGCCTCGGTCGAGGCCGGGTACGGAATCCGCGCGGCGCAGGATGGGCCGCTGAGCGACGTGGTCGCGGCGACGAACTTTGAGATGCTGGACGCGGCCCTGGATGGGTGCGCGGCCCAGGTGCAGACGGCGGATGACGTCCGGCTCAACGTGCGCCTTGGCCCCGCGCGCGAATATCCCCGGGTGGGTACCCTCGACGGGGCCGAGATCAACCTGTTCATGGGGGTGAGCGCGTCCGGCGGCTGGTATCGCGTGAACTACCAGGGGGCCTACGGCTGGGTGCTGGCCAGCCACGTGACCCTCGATCCGGCCTGCGCCGGTCTGCGCGTGTTCCCGGATACCCAGGTCGAAGACCCGGCCCTGTACAGCGCGCTGGGCGAGGAAATCCGCCTGGAAGACCTCGTCGTGCCCGCGCCGCCCGCCGAGGCCGAGACTCCCCAACCTGCCGACAGTTAACAGATGCGGTCCGGACTGAGCCGTCGACGGTGGCTGCAAGGCCTGGCGGTCGGCTGCGTCATCGCGGCCGCCGTCCTGCTTGCCTGGTCGAACAACGTGTTCGCCCGCCTGCGGCTTGAAATGACGGATATCTTTTTCACCCCCGCCGCGGTTTCCGATTCGATCGTGATCGTCGCCATCGACGACGCCAGCCTGAGCCGGTACGGCCGCTCCCCGGCCGAGTGGTCGCGCGCCCTGTACGCGGCGCTGGTCGACCGCATGGCCGAGGCCGGGGCGCGGGTGGTGGCCTTCGACCTGCTGTTCAGCGAGCCGACGGCCTCGGACCTGGCCCTGGCGGCGGCGATCCAGGCGGCGCGCCGGGGCGACGGCCGCCTCCGGACGGTGATGGCCTCGGCCGGTTCCTACCCGGCCAGCCGCGCCGAGGGATTGGCGGGCTATCCCCAGGCGCTCCAGTTCGCGGGCGCGATGGAGCCGGTCCGGTCGTTCAGCGACGTGGTGGATTACCTGGGGATCGCCAATACCTTCCCGGACGTGGATGGCACGGTGCGTCGCCAGGCGTCGGTGGTCCAGATCGGCGATCAGACGCGCATGGCGTGGAGTCTGGCGGTCTACCTGGCTTACCTGCGCATCCCGGCCGCTGCGGCCAGCCAGGTGGTCCTGGCCGGGGAAGGCCGGCTGCGCGTGGCGGAGAGCCGCGTCCTGGCCGTGGACGACAATGGCTTCTGGCTCCAGAACTTTTATGGGCTGCCTTCGACCGTCGAGCGCCACACGTTCCCGGTCGTCTCGTTCGCGGACGTGATCGCGGATCGGATTCCGGCGGCGACGTTCGCCGACAAGATCGTGCTCGTGGGCCTGATTCACAGCGCCGGGATTACCGACCGCTACGTGACGCCGGCCTCGGCCCAGGGCCAGTTGATGACCGGGGTCGAGATTCAGGCCAACGCGATCGAGACGCTGATCCAGAACCAGCCGCTCAAGCCCCAGGCCGCGCCGTGGCAGGCGCTTGCCATCCTCGGGCTGGCCCTGGGCAGCAGCCTGATATACATCTACCTGCGCTGGTCGCTGCGCCTGGCAGTGTGGGCCGGGCTGCTGGGGGCATGGTTCATCCTGGCCTTCGCCCTCTTCTCGACCGACCATCTGGTGGTCAACCTGCTCGATCCCGTCCTGGCTATGACGCTGCCGGTCGTGGTCACCACCGGGGTCGAGATCACCGCCGAGATCGCGCGGCGGCGGCGCTCCGAATTTTTGCTCCAGAGTCTGGTCAAGGTTTCCCAGCAGCGCCTGCTGCTGGATCGGGTGCTGCCCTATATCGGGGAAGACATTCACCAGATCGTGCCTGGGGCGCGGGTGGTCTTGTGGCGCTGCGATCGCAATCGCGCCAACCCGGAGGAAATCTATCACTGGCCGGAGGAGACGGACGGGGCCAGCTCGGACCTGGTCCTGCTGGCCCAGCAGGTGGTGACGAGCGGCCGGACCACAGTACAGCGCGGGCAGGCTGCCATCCCGGTGGCCTGGCGGCAGCGGCTCGTCGCCATTCTGGCGGTCCAGACGCCGGAGGGCAAACCCCTGTCGGACTACGCCCTGACCCTGCTCCGCGATCTGGCGCGGGAGCTTGCTCCCAGCCTGGAGAACACCTTCCTGTATACCGATCTGGAGCGCCAGAACGCGATTCAGGAATCGATTCTGGCCGGTTCCCCGGCCGGGGTGCTTGTGCTCGACCGGCAATTCCGCGTCCTGCTGATCAACTCGATCTTCGGCGCGCTGTTTGGCATCACGCCGGAAGCCTACCTGGGCGAAGAGCTGCCGGAACTGTGGGCCGGGCTGAAGTTTCACGATCGCGAGTGCGGCGAGGTCGACCAGGCCCTGCGCGCCGGGGAGCCGTTCCGGCTGGAGATGCCGCTGGGTGACAAAACCTTTTCCCTGGATGCCGCCCCCCAGCCGGAGTTTGGGTTGTGGGTGCTGGTGCTGACGGACGTCACCCACCTGATCCAGTTGAGCCAGCTCAAGACGACCATGATCCGGATGCTGTCGCACGACCTGGGCAACCCGCTCTCGCGCGTGCTGGGTTACAGCCACCTCCTGCTTCAGGAACGGGAGACGCTGTCCGAGATGCAGCAGACGTTTCTGGAGAACATCCTGGGGGATGGCGAGGAGATGGACCGGATCATCACCGACGTCCTGAACCTGGAGCACCTGCGCTCCGGGGAACTGGTGCGGGAGCGCTTCGACCTGCGCCAGGTCGTGGCCGATCTGGTCGCCCGCCAGGCGTCGGTGCTGGCGATGGCTCACCAGACCTCGGAGGTGGTGACCGGCGACGAGCCGGTCCTGGTCGACGCCAACCGCCTCCAGCTTGGGCAGGCGATCACGAATCTGGTCGCCAACGCGATCAAATACTCGCCCGACGGCGGGCATATCCGCGTGGCTGTGACTCCGGCGGAGCCGCGCCGGGTGCGGGTGGCCGTGGCCGACAACGGCTGCGGAATCCCGGAGGCGGCCCAACCCAAAATCTTCACCGAGTTTTTCCGGGTCAAGACGGCGGCGACTGCGGGCATCCGGGGCACGGGGCTGGGCCTGAGTCTGGTCAAGGTGGTCGTGGAGAAACACGGCGGGCGGGTGTGGTTTGAGAGCCAGGAAGGGGTGGGCAGCACGTTCATGATCGAACTGCCCCGCGTGGATAGCGAGCAAGGTCAGGAATAGGACGCATGGGTCACAGGTTGCGGCTGTTATTCGGGATGGTATGGCTGTTGGGATTGACCGGCTGGACGGTGTCCGCCGATCCGTACGCGGCGGTGCTGGGGGTGACGCCCGCGGGCGTGGCGGTGGAGCGCGCCCATACCGAGGCCTGGCTGCCGCTGGCGGCGGGATCGAGCGGGCCGCTGGGCAGCGGCGATCGGCTGCGCACCGATGGCGAGGGACGCGCCCTGCTGACCTACTGGGAGGGCGCGCGGACGCTGATTTTGCCGGACTCGACCTTCGCCCTGGATGATCTGGACGTGAGCGCGGGCCGGGGCGTCCGGCTGGCGGCCAGCCTGACCGGCGTGGCCGTGCATGCCATTCCCTCCACGCCCGGTCTGGCGCTTGACCTTGCGCTGGAGGGCGTGACCGTCACCCAGGCCGAAGGGCTGTTCGCGACCTGGGCGGACGCCGGCCAACCCCTGGGGGTGACGGTCGCCGAAGGCCGGATCACCCTGGCGGGCGATCGCGGCCCGGTCGAGCTGGCGGCCGGGCAGGGCCTCTACGCCGACTCGGAGGTCGTTGACTTCGATCCGCCCTGGAACCTGGCCCGGATGCAGGGCATCCGCGAAGGCTGTCCGGGCCTGGTCGATACGGACACGGACGTGCCGCTCCGGGTGCGGATCGGACCGGGGATGGGCTACGTGGTCATGGGCGTCTTTGGGGAAAGCCAGGCAGTGCCGATCATGGGCGTCAACGAGTCCGGAGGCTGGTATCGCATCCAGTTCCTCAGCGGATATGGCTGGATGCTGCGCCTCGCGATCCAGACCAATTGCCAGAATCTGCCCGTGCTGCCGGATGCGGCGGAAGCGCCCCGTTTTGTGCTCGGTGCATCTCAGGACGAGGAGGCTTTGCTCCGGCCCTTTTTCGGCACGCCGCGGGCCAACCCCTGGTTCTATCGCCCGGAGCTGGCGGGGTAGAGGCCGCGCAGCCGAAGGCTGCGGAGGCCTGAGACCAGAGGCCAGGAGGCCCTGCCACTGAGGGCTGCGGCGAGGCCGGAGAAAAGCGAATCACCGGAGTATCGCCTTCACTGACCGCTGAAAGCTGATCGCTGAACGCTTTTTTCAAGGAGGCTGTTCGATGGTCATTGGCAACAGCACGCTGGCGGATCTGGCCCGGCTGCGGCGCGGGGTGAAGCGCCGGCGTGCGTCCAGCTACGACACCAGCGGCGGCAATTCGGACTGGTGGGAGGTCGAGGCCGGGCAGGCGCGCGACATCGCCGTGCTGGCCGGGCCGGGCTGCATCAAGCATATCTGGATGACGATCTGGTGCGACGACCGCTATGCCCTGCGCAAGGTGCTGCTGCGGGCCTGGTGGGATGGCGAGGAGCAGCCCAGCATCGACGTGCCGCTGGGTGACTTTTTCGGGCTGGGGCACAGCCTGACCCGCAATTTCGTCTCGCTGCCGCTGCAAATGAGTCCCCAGGACGGGCGGGCCTTCAACTGCTGGTTCCCGATGCCCTTCCAGAGCGCGGCCCGGTTGGCCGTGACCAACGAGAGCGACGCGCTGCTCCGGGTGTACTTCTACATCGACTATGAAGCCTACCCGGCGGACACGTCCCTGGCCGAGTATGGGCGCTTCCACGCCCAGTGGCGGCGCGAGAATCCGACCCAGGGCTGGGCCGATCCGGCCGTGCGCTGGGCCGATCACCCGGATACGATGTGGGAAATCTGGCGGACTCCCAACCTCAGCGGGGCGGACAACTACGTCATCCTGGAGGCAGAAGGCCAGGGGCATTACGTCGGCTGCCACCTGGACATCGACTACTTCGCCCGGCAGGCCAACGACTGGTACGGCGAGGGAGACGACATGATCTTCGTGGACGGCGAGGCGTGGCCGCCTTCCCTGCACGGCACGGGCACGGAGGACTATTTCAATACGGCTTTCTGCCCCTCGCAGGAATACAACGCGCCGTATCACGGCCTGATTCTGTACCAGGGCACGCCGGACTGGCCCTGGCGTGGCAAGAACACCGTCTACCGCTACCACATCGAAGACCCCGTGTTCTTCGAGAAGTCGATCCGGGTCACGATCGAGCACGGCCACGCCAACAAGCTGAGCAACGACTACAGCTCCACGGCCTACTGGTACCAGACCGAGCCGCACAGGCCCTTCCCGCCCATGCTGCCGGTGGCGCTGCGCCTGCCGCGCTAGAAAGACGATCTCACCGCACAGGACGCGGAGAGCACAGAGAAAGACAGAGTAAGAAACACAAAAACGCAGGTGGGCCGGGAGAAGTATCTCCTGATGGGAGTCTTTCTCCGCGTTCTCTGCGTTCTCCGCGGTGAGCGTTTTTCGTTTGATCATCGAGCGAGGCTGCTGGAGCCGATCCGGCAGCCTCGCGTGATTCGGGGGCGGGGCGGGATCAGTCCGGCAGCAGGACGGTATAGATCGCGCCGTTCGCCGCCGGGAAGTCCAGCACGAAGGTCTTGCCGGGGCCGCCCGCGGCGGCGATGGACTGGCCGCCCTGATCCAGAACCCGGATCGGGCCGCCTGCGTCGCGGGTGGCCGTCAGGCGGACGGCCAGCCTGCCGCCAGCCGCGACCGTGTAGCGCACGTCGATCCGGCAGTCCCGGTAGCGCAGGTTGCGGATGCCGTAGGTTTTTCCCGGCGTGAAGGCGGCCTCCGGCAGGGCGGGGGCCAGCAGGAAGCCCGATGTCTGGGTGGGGTCCGCCGTCCGCGTGGGGTCTTCCCGGAAGCCGATCAGGTTGCGGATGACCAGCGAGGGGAAGGTCGCGCCCCAGCCGTAGTTCTCGCAGCCGTTCAGGATCGGGTGGCCGTGCAGATCGACCGGCCAGAACTCGCTGGCGACCCCCGGAATGCGGTAGCTGTAGGGCGCGGGCAGCCGGTCGGGGTAACGCTCGCTGACCGGGCTGATCGCGCGGGCATCGGTGCGGGCATAAATCCGGTCGCCGACCTTGACCAGCTCCTCCGCGACGAACATGCGCAGCCCGGCGTTCCAGCCCGCCTCGGAGAAGGGCAGCCAGAAGGACGGCCACTCCAGGAAGGGGGTCGGATTCTGGCTGAAAATCTCGAACTTGGGCCGCACGCCCTCGATCTGTTCCGGGGTCGCCACGCCGACCGACAGCGGCACGAGCATCATCACGTCGTGGTAGCCCTCGATCAGGAAGGGCCGGTTGTCGCGGCCGTCCCAATCGCGGAACCAGCCATCCACGTACATGCTGCGTGTGCGCCGGATGCGATCCTCGGCAAGCTGTTGCCAGATGGGCATGTCCTGCGGGCAGCCCGCGATCCGGGCGAACTCGACCATGACCTGCATGGCCTGGGCCATCCCGGCCTCGATGTCCACCGTCCGCACGAAGTGGGCCGGGGTACCCTCCTGGGCGTCACCGTGCAGGAAGCGGCGGCTGCCATCCTGCCCGGATTCCCAGCTATTGTCGGCGTGGAACCAGCCTTCGCTGTCGGTACGGTTGGCCAGCCACCAGTCGATGAAGGCTTTGAGGTAGGGGTACAGGCCCGCGATCCAGGCGTCGTCGTGGTCGCGCGCGTAGATCGACTGGATCACCAGAAAGGGGAAGCCCCAGGTCGGGGCCGTGCCACATTCCGCGCCGCTTTCCCCGGTCATGTTCATGCTGCCGTCCTCGCGCGAACAGGGGACGTTGGGCGCGGGCGCGTCGGCGAACACGCCGGTGATGACCTGCTTGGCCAGGGCGACGTCGGCATAGCTCAGGCACAGCGCGTCGAGGCAGGTTTCGCCCAGCACGGCGCGCGGGGAGTGAATCTGCATCGCGTCCCAGGGGTGTTTGTAAATCCCCACCGGCGGCCGGATCGTCATGCGCAGGGTTTCCAGGTCGTAAATCCAGCCGTGCTTCCAGATGGACGGCCAGTCGCCCTCCAGCAGCGGGGCCTGGGCGTAGAAATGCTCGTCCTCCACAAGCTGGTGGGCGGCCTCGCGGTGGGCATCCTGCACGCTCTGCGCGAAGCGGCGCAGGGCGAACGGCTCGTTGACCTCCCGGATCAGGCCGACGACCAGCGAGTCCGATTGGCGGGCCGGGATTTCCAGCGTGTAGCTCATGACGGTGTGGATCGGGTCTTCGCTCTCGTGGAAGCGTACCAGCGCCCCGTCGTTGGAGGACAGGTCGTTGGCCGCGATCCAGCCCTGCCAGGTCTCGGCCGAGGATGTGGCCTTGTAGGCCGCGCTCTGGCGGTCGGCCCCCAGGGCCATGACGTCCCCGTAGGCCCAGACCTTGCACAGGCCCAGGTCTTCGGCGGGCCGGTAGGAGGCGGTCAGGCCGTCCCGGCCCCAGTACATGTGGCCCGGATAGCCATAGGTATTGGTCACGTGCACGGTGATCCGGCACGGCGCGTCCCCGGTGTTGCGGATGTCCAGCAGACCGATCAGGGCGTGTTCGTTAGCCAGGAAGTACGCGGCGCTGAACGCGACTCCCCCGGCGCTGAAGTCGTAGCTCATCAGGGTTTTGGTGTGGTAGCGCGAGACCAGTGCGATCCCGTGCCGATCGAAATCGGCGCTGGTGTGAAGCGTGATCCGGTCGCTGCCGCCCGCGGGGCTTTCGATGGCGAGACTGAGCTGGAGGAACGAGAGGTAGCTGATCGGGCGCTCGACGTCGATTCCGTACGGCCAGGGCATCGCCCGCGCCCACCAGCCGAAGCCCAGCGGCGGCACCGAGCGAATGATTCCGCTCCGGTTGGCGACCGCGCTGTGGTAGGGATTGTCGAGATAACCAAAAGGCGTGTAATCGTCCTTGGGGAAGGCGGGGGGAAGGGCGATCTGGCCGGGGGAACGGATCATCGGTCGTGCTCCTTGTGAGGTGCTGGCGGGGCCAGCGTGAGTCCGCGCCCGTGTCCGTGCGGGCGCATGCCGAAGCCAGGACAAGGGTGGAAAACGCCGGGTGAACGGAATACCGGCCGGCTATCTTGCCTGTTTCGTGGTTTCAGGTTATTCTAAGTATAGACAACTATAACGCATTTGTGGCTATTCGTTCCCATTTTGGGGATAAGTTGTATAGACATTTTGCGGAACATCTTCAGGCGCTCACTCTTGTATAGTCAATAATCAGCGCGTTGTGGAACCCAATCCAGGTGTTGGACCGGCCAGTGATGGCCGGATGAAGCGCAGCGAGTGATCTTTGGAGGAGAGAGCATGAAGAATATTGGCAAACTGTTCGCGCTGCTGGTGGTGTTGGCGCTGATCGTGCCGACCCTGGCGGTGATCGCGCAGACCGAAGGGCAGATTACCCTGCGGGTGATCGGCCTGGAAGTGGTCCCCGAAGAGCGTGAGACGCCCCTGGCGATCGCCAAGCAGGCGGCTCGGACCCGGTTCATGGAAGCGCATCCCAACGTCTTCATCGAGTCGTTGGAATCGCCGCCCGAATTCGACACCCAGTTGCTGGTCGACCTGGCCGCCGGGACTGCCCCGGACATCTGGTATCAGGATGCTTCAACCGCCGCGCGGCTGGTGGATACCGGTAACGTTGTCGATATGAACCTGTGCCTGGACCTGGTGCCGGATCTGACCCTGGACCGGTTCGTCAGCGGTATGCTGGACATGCACCAGCGTGACACCGGCGAAGTCTGGGGCCTGCCCGATGGCGGCACCCCGATGGTGATGTTCTACAACCCCGAGTCGGTTGCCCGCGCCGGGCTTGAGAACCCCACCTCCGACTGGACCTGGGACGAGTTCCTGGAGTTCACGCAGAAGATGACCCTGGACAACCAGGGCCGCAACCGTCTGGACCCGAACTTCGACGAGGAGAACGTTGTCCAGTGGGGTTTCCGCGTCCGCAAGTACACGTTCGAGTGGATCTACTGGGTCTGGCAGAACGGCGGGGACGTGATCTCGCCGGATGGCACGACCGTCGATGGCTATCTGAACTCGCCGGAGACGATCGAAGCGATCACCTTCCTGCGTGACCTGGTGCTCAAGTACGGCGTCGCGCCGGAGCCTTCGGCGCTGGATCAGTTGGTCCAGCAGTTTGGCTTCCTGACCTCCTTCCTGCGCGGCGAAGTCGCGATGTTCCCGCGCGGACACTGGGAAATCGTCGGCCTGACGACCCAGGAAGACTACGAGCCGGGCCGCGTGGCCGTCGTGGGCAACCCCAGCAAGGTTGAAGACGTGACCGTCATCTACGAGTCGGGCTGGTTCATCAACGCGACCGTGGCCAACGATCCGGACAAGCTGCTGGCCGCCTGCCAGTTCGTGGACGAGCTGACCGGCCGTGAATACCAGGATACCAAGGTCGTGACCGGCCTGGAGCTTTCCGCCAACCGTGAATCCGCGCAGGCCGCCGTCGAGGCCTCGGCCTGGCCGGAGATGGAAGCCGTCTTCGTGGAAGAGGCCGAACTCGGCCGCCGCAACTACGGCTCGATGTACGCCAACTGGCCGGTGGTGGAAACCGCCCTCGACCTGATGATGGAAAACATCCTGGCGGGCGGCGACATCGATGAAGAAGTCGCCATTGCCGTCGAGGAAATCGACCGCGAGCTTGCGCGCGCGAGCGGTGGGTAAGTCCATGTAGCTGCCGATGTTTCAAAGGACCGCCTGGGCTGCCGGGCGGTCCCTTTTTCCCCGCCTGGTAGCCGGCCCCATCCACGCACGTTCAAGAGACGGCCAGCGTCCTGCGTTCAATCACTCAGACTCTAGGAGTGCGGCGATGCAAAACAAGGCATTTCTGGAACAGCCGTTTTTCACCACAGGCCCGGGTTGGTGGCGGCGGTTTTGGACGCGTTCCAACGAGCGCGTCGGATACCTGTTCATCCTTCCCTCATTGCTTCACCTGATCGCGTTTCTGCTGATCCCGCTGTTGTTCAGCCTCTATCTGTCCTTCACCGACTGGCGCGGGACCAACTTCTATAACGCGCCCTTCATCGGCCTGAGCAACTATGAATTCATGCTGGGCGACCGGCGCTGGTGGAACGCCATGGGCAATTCGGCGTACTTCACGGCGCTCTCCGTCCCCCTCGGCATGATCATCAGCCTGGGGATCGCCCTGGTGATGAACCAGAAGCTGCGCGGAGTCTACTTCTTCCGCACCCTGTTCTTCATGCCCGTGATCTCGTCGTGGGTGGCGGTCTCGGTGATCTGGATCACCCTGCTCGACCCGCAGGCCGGGATGGTGAACTACTTTCTGAAATCAATCGGGCTGCCAACCGTTAACTGGCTGGGCGATCCAGCCTCCGCCATGCCAAGTCTGGTCATGATCACCATTTGGAAGGGGGCCGGGTTCAACATGGTGATCTGGCTGGCCGGTCTGCAAGCCATCCCCCAGGAGCTGTACGAGGCGGCGGCCATCGACGGCGCGAATGCGCGGCAATCCTTCTTCCGGCTGACGCTGCCGCTGCTGACGCCGACCACGTTCTTCATGGCGATCACCGGCGTGATCAGCTCCTTCCAGGTCTTTTCGTCGGTGTACGTGATCACCGGCGGCGGGCCGCGCGGTGCGACCGACGTGGCTGTGCACCGCATCTACCTGCGCGCCTTCGAGAGCTTCGACATGGGCTATGCCTCCGCCCTGGCCTGGGTGTTGTTCTTCGTGATCTTTGTGTTTACCCTGCTTCAGGTCTGGTATATGCGCCGCCGCGAAGAGCAGGCCCTGTTCTAGCCAGCGCGTGGCTGACGGAAAGAGAGACCACTCATGGTAAAGCCCAAACACTGGTGGGACCTGCCGGTCAACATCCTGGGGTACGTGATCCTGATTGGGGCCACGCTGATGATGGTGGTGCCCTTCATCTGGATGGTGACCACGTCGCTCAAGCCCTCCGGCAGCGAGTTTTCCTACCCGCCGCAGCTCCTCCCCACGTCGTTCGATTTCTCGAACTACACAGATTTGTTCACCCTGGTGCCGTTTGGCAAGTATTTCCTGAACACGATCCTGGTCACTTTCTTCACGGTGAGTGGGCAGGTCATCGTCTGCGCGATGGCCGCTTACGGGTTCTCGCGGCTGCACTTCATGGGGCGGGATACGATCTTCCTGCTGTATCTGGCCACGATGATGATCCCGTTCCAGATCACCCTGATCCCGCTGTTCCTGATCGTCTTCGGGCTGGGCTGGATCAACACCTACCAGGGCCTGATCATCCCCGGCATCTCCAGCGTCTTTGGAATTTTCCTGCTGCGCCAGTCCTTCCAGGGCATCCCGCAGGACTACCACGACGCAGCCCGCATCGACGGGGCCACCGAGTGGGTGATCTTCACGCGGATTTTTCTGCCCCTGACCGGCCCGGCCCTGACCACGCTGGCCGTCTTCGCCTTCATGGGCACCTGGACCGACCTGCTGTGGCCGCTGCTGATCGCCCGCAGCCAGGAGATGCGCACCCTGGAGCTGGGGCTGGCCTACTTCAACGCCAACACCACGGCCTTCCGCCAGACCAACTGGCCGATGGTCATGGCGGCGGCGGTGGTGGTGATGCTGCCGGTGCTGATCGTCTACATCTTCGCCCAGCGCTACTTCGTGGCCGGGATTTCGCTCTCCGGCATCAAGGGGTAGCCGCGCGGCAGATCGCGCGCCGCAAATCACGTGATTGTCACCGGGGCAGCCTTCTCGCTGCCCCGGTTCTGTTCTCCGGCCCGGCCTGTTTTTTGAGCTTTCCGCCAGTTCTGATATGATTGCTCCACATTGCTGCCCGTGTGCTGGCATCAGGCCGGCACCGATCTGATCGCAGAACGTTGATGCAGGAGGAAGCCATGAGTCACATGCCGGTGGATACCAGCCGCGATTCCGAATCCATGCGCCTGTTCAAGTCTGATTTTCTGGAGTTTTTCACCCATATCACCCCGTTAGCCGTGCTGGTGATGTGGGTGCCGGTGGTCGTTCTCTTGCTGGCCTATGCCATCGTCAATTCGCCCGTCGCGGGCTTTCCCTGGCACATCCTGCTGGGCATCGGCCTGGGTCTGCTCCTGTGGACGGCGGCGGAGTACAACCTGCACCGCTTCCTGTTCCACTACGAGCCGACGAACCCGCGCCTGGAGCGCATCTTCTTCCTGTTCCACGGGGTGCATCACGCCCAGCCGCAGGACAAGACCCGCCTGGTGATGCCGCCGGTGGTCAGCATCCCGCTGGCCCTGCTGTTCTACGGGCTGTTCTACCTGGTCTTCGCGACGATCTTGCAGGCCGGTCACTGGGTCGTCCCGGTGATGGTGGGCTTCATGATCGGCTATCTGGTCTACGACATGATCCACTACGCCACCCATCACTTCCCGATGCGCTCCGGCTATCTGAAGTACCTCAAGCGCTACCACATGATGCACCACTACAAAGACCCGGAGGCGCGCTTTGGGGTCAGCTCGCCCCTGTGGGACTACGTGTTCGGCACGGTTGGCAAGAAGGACTGACCCGCCTCGCGCCAGTCCGGCAAAATGAAAACGCCCACCTCGTGTGGGCGTTTTTCTGTCCGGGCGCTGGGGAGGCCTGAAGGCGGCGCGGGGAGCCTACCCGGCCCTGTGCTCCGGCAGCGTGTCGTGAATCCCGGTGATCACCTTCTCGATGTCGTCGATGTTGGTCTGCTTCGGATTCGCCTCGCAGACTTTTTTGCCGCGCCGCAGGACGACGATCCGGTCGACCACCTGGAAAACGTGGTAGATATTGTGCGTGATGAAGATGCACGACAGGCCTTTGTCCCGCGCGCTCTGGATGAACTTCAGCACGCGGTGAGTCTCTTCCACGCCCAGGTTGTTGGTCGGCTCGTCCAGCACGATCAGCCGCGACTCGAAGAACATGGCACGCGCGATCGAGATCGACTGGCGCTCCCCGCCGGAGAGGGAGGTGATCGGCGTATCGGGGTTGATGGCCTTGGTGATGCCCAATTCTCCCAACAGCTTGCGGGTCTGCTCGTCCATGAATCGCTTGTCCATGCGCTGCAGGTAGCGCGGACCGGTCAGCGGCTCCCGCCCCAGGAACAGGTTGCGGGTGATCGAAAGCTGGGGGACGAGGGCTGAGTCCTGGTAGATCGTCTCGATGCCGAGCTGGATCGCATCCCAGGTGTTTTTGATCTCCACCGGTTTGTCGTCGAAGTAAATCTGCCCGGACGAGGCCGGATGCGCCCCGGACAGGATTTTGATCAGCGTGGACTTGCCCGCGCCGTTGTCGCCGACCAGGCCCACGATCTCCTGGCGGCCGACGGTGAAGGTGACGTCGTCGAGCGCCTGCACGCTGCCGAAGTTCTTGTTGATGTGCTCCATGCGGACCAGGTCGTTCGCCATGGCCTTACCTTCCATTCCCGGTGCGGCGTTCGAGCGTCGAGTGGAGCGCCATCATCCCCAGGATGATCGCGCCGATGAAGATTTTGTAGGCCAGGCCGGGCACACCGACCATGACGATGCCGTTGCGCATCACGCGCAGGATCAGAACCCCCAGGACGGTGCCCAGAATCGAGCCGCGCCCGCCCGTGAGGGCCGTGCCCCCGATGACCACCATCGCGATCACTTCCAGCTCGTAGCCGTCGCCGCTGTTGGGGTTGGCGGCGGATACGCGGATCGAGCTGGTGATCCCGGCGTAGGCGGACATCACGGCGGACAGGATGAACAGCCAGACCTTGGTGCGGCCGACCTTGACGCCGCGGGCGATGGCCGCCATCGGGTTGCCGCCCGAAGCCAGGATCCAGTTGCCGGCCTTGGAGTGGACCAGCACGTAGTGCAGGACGACCACGAACAGGATGAACCACAGCAGGGAGGTGAAGATGCGCAGGTCGCCGACGCGGAACTCGCCGACCAGGACGTCGACCAGGGGCGATTCGGCGCTCCATGTGCGCTGCGGGAAGCCGTCCGTGATATACAGGGCTGCGCCGCGCGCGATCAGCAGCATGCCCAGCGTCACCAGGAAGGACGGGATGCGCAATCGGGTGACGAACCAGCCGTTGACGAAGCCGATCGCGATCGAGATCAACATTGCCACGAGGAAGCCGACTTCCAGCGAGGTCAGGCCGGCATTGTAGAACGTCCACATGATGATGGCCGAGAGACCGAAGGTCGAGCCGACCGAGAGGTCGAACTCCCCGGCGGTCATCAGCATCGTCATGCCCAGGGCGATCATGCCCAGCTCCGGGATGAAGGTCATCAGATTGGTGATGTTGGTGGAGGAGAGAAACGACGGGAAGATCGAAAAGAACGGATCCACCGAAGCGCGCCGCGAGGTGAGGAAACTGAAGACGATGATCTCCACCAGGAGCAGCACCAGCGGGCCGAATTCGGGCGCGGCGACGAATCGCTTGAATGCAGGTGCGGAAGTCAGCCTTTGCAGGCGTGAGGATGATTGCATCGACTGCCTCGAGTTCTTAAGTGGGACAGGCCGATCAAAGGCATGCGACTGGCGCAGCGCGCCAGTCGCATGGGGTGCCGCCGCACTCCAGTATAGCATGGGCAGGCGGCGATTGGCGTTTAGTTGCAGCCCATCAGGCCGCCGTAAATCTCGGCCTTGTCCGGGCCGTACAGCGTGCCCACGATGATGTCCGTGGGCGGGATGCCGCCGGCGGTCATCATGGCCTGAGCCAGGGCCAGGTAGCTGGTCAACTGCGGGTCCTGCCAGGTCGCGGCGTTGACATAGCCTTCCTTGACCTCGGCGACCGTGTCGCAGGAGTTGCCCCAGCCCACCACGGGGATGGAGCCGGCGGCGACGCCGACCTGGTCGAACACACGCTTGATGCTGCCGGTCACCAGGTCGCCCAGGCCGATGATCGCGTCGATGCGGTCCCCGTTGGCGGTCAGGTAATCGGACATGCGGGTGATGATCTCGGCCTGGTCGAGCGTGGCGTCGGTGATCTCATAGGTGACGCCGAGCGGGCCAAAGACGCTGTCGATGCCCTCGGTTTCGTTGACCTGGTAGGTCGCGCCGGGGACTTCAACCGGCATCCACACGAAGCTGCCGGCCTCGACGTAGCCATTGTCCACCAGGTACTGCGCCCAGTCCGCACCGATGACGAAGTTGTCGCCGCCGACGTAGGCGTCACGGCCGCTGGTCTTGTCCTCGGTGTTCATGATAATGACCGGGATGCCCGCCGCATGCGCTTCGGCGATGACTTCGGTCAGGCTGCCGGGGTCGGGTGTGCTGGTGACGATGCCCGTCGCGCCAGCGGCGATCGCCGCGCGCACGGCTTCCTGCTGCGAGGGGACGTCGCCCGCATGGAAGGAGGTGCGCACCTCGAAGCCGGTGTCGGCGGCGAACTGCTCGGCCCCGCCGAGGAAGAACACCCACACCGGGTCGGCCGGATCGCCGTGCGAAATCCAGTAGAAGACTTTGGGACCTTCCTGGGCGAAAATGGGGAGCGAGCTGGTCAGCAGCAAGCCCACAACCATCAAGACGACTGCCAATCTCTTGAGCATGGGAAACCCTTTCTCATTGGCCAGGAATGTACATCAGCAGGAAGTTCAAAACAGCGATCTACCTTATGGTTTGTGCGGCGGATTGCTCCTTTCCCGCCCGGCAGGCGGACTCAGGCGGAAATCATCAAGACGGTGATAAGGCCGGGGCGTGGAGCGACTCCACGCGGCGCGCCCAGGTGATCGGTGCTGAAGCTGTGCGGCGGGAAGGGCGGGGGTGCCGGCGGGGACCCCCTGCTGAGTTGGGTGGTTGGGGCATCAAAGAGCACGCAGAACCTCTTCCAGGCCGACTGCTCTTATGAATATGTCCGCATTATATCCAATTGTACGGACAATTTTGTGCAAAGTCAACCAGATTGAAAATTTGCAAAAGTCCCTGTCCGGTCTGGATCGCGGCCGGTGACTCGCTCGTTGACATCGACCAACATCTATGTTATCATAGGTTGTATAACAACAAATCCAGAGCGGCGGTGAGAGAACTGGCTCGATGATCCGCCCGGCAACCGGCCTTTGGGCACGGTGCCCCTTCCAGCCCGTTCGGGAAGATTTGTTCATGACTGCAAACGAACGCTTCTCCATGCCGGGGAAGCGTTTCTGTTTGCGGTCCCACAGGAGAAATGCCCCTATGTCTCAGACGACCGCGCAACATGCATTCGCCCAGGCCACCGGCGCTTCCCGCGCCGCGCTGGATGGGGTCTACCGGCAGCAGGTTGATGATTACCGGGGGCGGGCCGAGCAGGCCCTGCGCGAAGTGATCTGGCCCTGGTACCAGACCTTCGCCGGATCGGAGCAGGCCGCCCGGCTTCGGCTGGCGATCCAGGAGAAGCGGCTGTTCCGCCCGGCCATTTCCGACCGGGTGGCTTACCTGCGCGAGGATGGCCGGCCGTGGGAGGCGTACGTCTTTCTGGAGGCGGGCGAATCCCGCGCGCTGCTGCCGCGCGTCCGGCAACTGCGCGACGGCCTGGAGCCGACCAGTACGGCACACGCCATGTTCCTGCACCAGGAGATGCGCTTTATCCCGCTGGATGAAGCGGCTCTGGCCGGTCTGGACCTGCACCCAATCATCCTTGTTGATTTCGCGGAGCAGATCGCGGCCCACGTCGTGGCCGCCCGCGTCGCGGCGCTGCTCGCGCGCGGCGCGGTGGGCGGGGAGGCGTAGGCGTCTCCAGCCGGTTTGCATAGAGCACGGGGGAGGTCAGAGTCGTCTGGCCTCCCCCGTTCATGTCACCGGCGCTTGTGGCGCGGAACTACTGGATGGTCAGCGCCACCACGGACTTGGCCGGCATCCGGATCGACAGGCCATTGCCGCCGAGGCGCGCGCCCTCGAAGGCGACGGGGTGGACGGCATTGGGATTGTCGAAGGTGTTGTGGGCGGTCATCTGATCGGCGGTCAGGATGCGCCCGCTGACGCTGCTCGCGGCCATGCCGCGCAGTTCGCAGGTCAGATCGACGTCCGTGTTGGGGTTCAGGTTGCACAGAGTCAGCAGCACCGGCCCGGCGCCTTTGCGCGAGGCCGAGGCGCTGATGCCGGGCAGGGACTTGCCGCCCAGGCTGTAGCGCTCGCAGTCCAGGTGGAGGGCCAGGCGAGTCGCGTCCTGGTGGCCCTGGAACAGGTCGAAGACGTGGTAGGTGGGCGTCAGCAGCATCCGCTCGCCTTCGGTCAGGACCATCGCCTGGAGCACGTTGATCGTCTGGGCCAGGTTGGCCATCATGATCCGGTCGGCGTGCTCGTGGAAGACGTGCAGGGTCAGCCCGGCGACCAGGGCATCGCGCAGGGTATTCTGCTGGTACAGGAAAGCGGGGTTAGTCCCCGGTTCCGGCGGATACCACGCGCCCCACTCGTCCACGATCAGCCCGACTTCTTTCGCCGGGTCGTAGTAGTCCATGATGGCGATGTGCTCTTTAATGTAGTCGTCGATCTCCAGCGTCTTCTGCAGGGTCGTGAACCACTGATCCTCGCCGAACCGGGTGGCGGAGAAGTCCGTTTCGCGCAGGTAGACGTAGTAGTGCAGGCTGAGCGCGTTGATCGCGTTGCGGCCGCCCGGCTTATAGACGTCACGCATCAGGACTTCGGTGCCGTAGATGAACGGGCCGCCCATGCCGCTGGCGATCTTAGTGATCTGGTTGTCGCCATAGTTGCGCACGTAAATCTGGAAGCGGCGGTACAGGTCGGCGTAGTATTCGGGCCGCATGAAGCCGCCGCAGCCCCAGTTTTCGTTGCCGATGCCCCAGAATTTGATCTTCCAGGGTTCGGGATGGCCGTTGGCCCGGCGGAGGTTGGCCAGGCTGCTGTCGCCGGGGAAGGTCATGTACTCGATCCAGTCGAGCATTTCCTGGGGCGTGCCGGAGCCGACGTTGCCGCAGATGTACGGCTCGCAGCCCAACTGCTCGCACAGGTCCATGAACTCGTGGATGCCGAAGCTGTTGTCCTCCACGACGTTGCCCCAGTGGATGTTGACGGTGCGCGGGCGCTGGGCCTTGGGGCCGATGCCGTCTCGCCAGTGGTAGGCGTCCGCGAAGCAGCCGCCCGGCCAGCGCAGGTTGGGGATGGCGACCTTGCGCAGGGCCTCGACCACGTCGCTGCGGATTCCGCGCGTGTTGGGGATGGGCGAGCCTTCGCCCACCCACGCGCCATCATAGATGCAGCGGCCCAGGTGCTCGGCGAAGTGGCCGTAGAGGTGGCGGGAGATCGTCGCCTGACCCTGATCGGCATTGATCACAATGCGGTTCATCGCTGTCTTTCCTCCCTTGTGGTGATCTCGTGTGGTCGTACTATGGCATGCCCGGCCCCGGATCGCAACTCCGGCAGGCAGGGAGAGACGGAGTGGCGCCACGGGGTATCTGTGAGCGTTCACAATAGTGATACCACCGATCGAGGGGATGTGCATAATTTTCGAGGCGCGACTTGCCACGCTGGGCTGTGATCTGCGGTCCGCGTGGCCGAATTACAGGACGGACTCCAGCCAGGGGTAAACGCGGACGCCGTCCCAGCGGTGCCCGCCGTCGAACGGTGCGATTGCCACCGCCGCTTCCGCGTCAAAGCAGGCATAGATCGCTTGCAGGGTCTCGAACGCCTCCAGCGCGGCCGTCGTCGGGAAGAGCGGGTCCTGCCGCCCGGTTTCGATCAGCAGCGGGCGGGGGGCGATCAGTCCGGCCAGGTCGACCATCTCGGCGATTTCCAGCAGGCCGGGGATGTAATTGCAGGCGCAGTGGGGCGAGGCCATGATCGAGGCGCGGAAGCTGCTGAAGTAGCCGCTGACCACGGCGGCGCTGATGCGCGGCTCCAGGGCGGCGGCGAAGAGCGTGATCATCCCCCCGCCAGAGAGGCCCACGCAGCCCAACTTCCCGGCGGTCACGTCCGGCAGCGTTTCCACATAGTCCACCAGCCGGATGATATCCCACACGCGCAGGCCGGCCAGGGTCTTGCCGCACAGCAGGGCGCGGAGGCTGGTGGCGTAGCAGGGCGAGTATTCGGCCGAGCGCGCCTCGCCGGGGGTATCGCCGCGCTCGGCGGTGCCGCGCAGGAAGGGCACGAAGACCAGGTATCCCCGGTTGGCGATCTGGCGGGCGTAGTCGTAGTGATACTGGGCCAGCGCGGCCTGTTCCTCCGGCCCCTGGGCGATTCCGGCCAGCAGGTGCGGCGCGGCGCGCCCGTGCCCGTGGATGGCGATCACCGGCCGGTACGGCGGGGCGACATGGGCCGGGCGCAGGACGTAAAACGGCAGATATTCGCCCGGTTGGGTCTGGATGAGGGCCATGCTCAGGGCGACCGGCCCCTCCTCGCTGAGGTCGAGGACCTGCGGATCGAGCGGGCAGCGTTCCTCCGGCCAGCCGCCGAGGAGCTGCGTCACCCTGGCGCGCAGGGCGACCTGCCAGGCGTCGGCTTCCGGGCGCGAGGCAGCTCTGAAGGCCATCTGGCGCGGCGTCCGGGCGTACCAGGCGAACAGGCCGGGCATCGTTTGAATCTGGAAGTCGGAGAGTTCCGGCATGGGCGCATTCCCTGGTGGGCCGGAGCTGTTCGCGGGCGTGTGGACGGCGCGAACAGCTCCGGACGGGTGAGATCAGGACGAGGCCGGTTTGGCGGCCGGTTTGTCCGGCAGGTCGAACAGGTCGCGCACCCGGACGGCCTGATGGGTGATCAGCGACCGGTTCGCGCAGATTCCGGTCAGGATCGAGGCCGCCCCGTCGATGTGCGATGCGGCGCGGTTGAACGGATCGGGCGGCGGGGTGGGCGAGAAAAGCTGCTCCAGCAGGACCGGGTCCGCGCCGCCGTGCCCGCCTTCGCTTTCGGGGATGTCGACCTCATAGGGCACGCCGAACATGGGGAAGACCCGGATTTGGGCGTGCTTGAAGGCCCCCTTGCTGGCCGAGAGATCGTGATCGTTGCCGGCCGGCTGGGCCTTGAGCCAGCCGGTGCTTTCCTGCACGTCCAGCTCGACGCGGCCCCGCGTGCCGTTGATGGCGACGCGCAGCCCTTCCCAGGGGGAATAGGCGATCAGGCAGTAGGAGAGGATCACGCCGCTGCGGTAGCGGACGGTGACGGCCATCGTGTCCTCGATCGTGATCGGCTCCCCGAACACGTTGCGGTCGCGCAGGTAGCCGTCCTCGGCCTCCGCCTGGAGGTACAGGCCGTTGAGCTGGGGGTCCTGATCCAGGAAGAGGGCGAAGGGGTCGTTGGCCGCTTCCGGGTGGCCGGTGTAGCGGTTGTAGGCGTAGTGCTCGCCGCGCGCCTCGGCATTCTGCCGGCCGTAGAACATCAAATCACCGAAGGCGAAGACCTCCTCCGGGTAGGAATCGATCCACCAGTTGACCAGGTCGAAGTGGTGGGTGGACTTGTGAACCATCAGCCCGCCGGAGTTGGCTTTCTCGCGGTGCCAGCGCCGGAAGTAGTCCGCGCCGTGGCGGGTATCCAGCAGCCAGGAGAAGTCCACGCTGAGCGGGCGGCCGATCGCGCCCTGCATGACGACCTCGCGCAGGCGGGTGTAGGCCGGGGCGTAGCGGTAGTTGAAGGCCACGCGCAGGCTGCGGCCCGTCCGGACGATGGCGTCGAAGATGATCTGGGTCTTTTCCGCGTCGACGGTCATCGGTTTTTCCGTGATCACGTCGCAACCGGCGTCCATGGCGCGGGTGATGTACAGGTGATGCGTGGCGTCGATGGTGGTCACGATCACCACGTCGGGATGGGTTTCGGCCAGCATCCGGTCAAATTGATCGGCGTGGTAGGTCGGGCAGGGCGGAGCATTGAATTCGTCTCGCAGCCAGTGGTTATACCAGTCCATGCGCGTCTGGTTGAGGTCGCAGAGGCCCACCAGGCTGCATGAGTCCCGGTAGGTGGTAGCCAGCGCCCGGATGTACATACCGGCCCGCGAGCCGGTGCCAACCAGGGCGTACCGTTTGGTCATAGTGTCACCCTTCTCAATTCGTGGCGAGCATAGGCTCGTTCGGTTCTCGAAATGCCAGTCACCCTATTCTAGCGCCTACGTGCTTTGGCGCACGATCAGATCGGGCAAGGTCATAGAACATCAAAGGGGATTCCAGAAATCTGAGCTCGTCTTCTCGCGCGCCGTGTCTTCTGTGGGGAGATGCCTTTTTTAATCTGACGCGATTACCCCGCGCTACCTGGTGGAGGGGATTGCCACCTCTGGGCTGAAGGGGTAGGCTTGGGGGCATGATCAAGCCCATCGTGACGAATCCCTTCTCCCGCGAGGACTGGCTCGACCGGGTGATCACCCTGGCGGCGGCCAATATGCTGTGGCTGATGTGCTCCGTCCCCCTGGTGACGCTGCCCGCGGCGACGGCCGGGCTGTACGCGACCCTGGCGCCCTGGTGGCAGGGCGAGAACCCGGAACTCTTCCAGACCTTTTTCCCGGCGATGCGCCGCTTCTGGCGCCAGAGCAGCCTGATCGGGCTGCTGGACGCGGCCCTGCTGGGCCTGGCCGGGCTGAACCTGTGGATTCTGTCCCGCGCCGATTCGCTGCTGGCCTGGCCGCTGGCGGGGGTCAGCCTGTTCGTCGGCCTGACGGTGCTGCTGGTCAATCTCTACTTTTGGATGCTGCTGGTCACGACCGATCTGCCCTTCCACCAGTTGATCACGATCTCGATCAAGCTGGTGTTCGTTCACCCGCTGCGCTCGATCCTGGGGCTGATCACCGGGGCGCTGCCGCTGGCGCTGGGCTTCTTCTGGCTGCCGCAGGTCGTGGTGTTTTTTGGAATCTTCTCAATCGCGGTGCTGCTGGCGAGCGGCGCGATCTGGCCGGTGCTGATCCGCTACCGCCGCGAACTCTTCGACACGGACTAGACGACCGTCCGCCGGGCACGGCGGGCTGTTTTTCAGGCAAAGGTAAACACGCATGGTGGAGCACTCTCCCTGGGCCGTCCGGATGGCCCGCTCGGTGATGACCCAACGCCCGATCATGGGCCAGAAATGGACGTACGAATGGGGCGTGGTGCTCAAGGGTATCGAGCAGCTCTGGCTGAAGACCGGCGAGCAGGCCTATTTTGATTACATCAAACACAACATCGATCACTTCGTGAACCCGGACGGCACGATCCGGACCTATCCCGTCGAAAGCTACAACGTGGACATGATCAACACGGGCAAGCTGCTGTTTGGCCTGTGGCGCGAAACCGGCGACGACCGCTACCGCAAGGCGGCGGCCCGGCTGCGTGACCAGTTGCGGGTGCATCCGCGCACCCTCGACGGCGGCTTCTGGCACAAGCTGATTTACCCGCACCAGATGTGGCTGGACGGCATCTACATGGAAGGGCCGTTCTACGCGGAGTACGCCGCCACCTTTGACGAGCCGGAAGGACTGGACGACGTTGCCCACCAGATCATCCTGATCGAGCAGCACACGCGCGATCCCAAAACCGGGCTGCTGTACCACGGCTGGGATGAATCGCGGCGGCAGAAGTGGGCCAACCCGGAGACGGGGGCGTCGCGCAACTTCTGGGGGCGGGCGGTGGGCTGGTTCATGATGGCCCTGCCCGACGCGCTCGATCACTTCCCGGCCGGTCATCCCCGGCGCGAGACGATCATCCGGATTTTCCAGGACACCGCGCGCGCCCTGGCGGCGGTTCAGGACCCGGAGTCCGGCCTGTGGTATCAGGTGCTCGACCAGGGCGGGCGCGAGGGCAACTACCTGGAAGCCTCCGCGAGCTGCATGGTCACCTATGCCATCGCCAAGGGCGTGCGGATGGGTTACCTGGCTCCGGAGATGCTGGACATCGCCCGGCGGGCCTTCCAGGGGATCACGACCCGCCTGGTCACGGTCGACACGGCCGGGCTGGTGTCCCTGAACCAGATCTGTCACGTGGCCGGGTTGGGGGGCGATCCCTACCGCGACGGCTCGTTCGAGAATTACATCAGCGAGCGGGTCGTGACCAACGACGATAAAGGCGTCGGCCCATTCATCCTGGCCAGCGTGGAGTTGGAGATGGTCTAGCCGGAGAGCGTGCCCTATACAGACCAGGGAGCCAGCCATGTCGCTGGCTCCCTGTGATTCTGGCCCGCTGGCTTGAAGCCGGGGATCAGCCCGCCTCCGCCATGAGATCGGCCGCGCGGGCGAACAGGCCGGCGGCTCCGCCGGTATGCCAGAAGAGCAGGGTTTCCTGCGGATCGTAGACGCCCGCCCGGATGAACGCCACCATCTGGGCGAAGGCCCGCGCCGTATAGATCGGGTCGAGCAGGATGCCCTCGCTCCGCGCGAGCAGGCGGATGGCTTCCCGTTCGGCGGGGGTGATCGTGCCGTAGGCATGCGGTCCGGCCGCCTCGTGCACCCGGACGTCCCCGTCGGCCAGCGCGATCGCCAGGCCGAGGTAGGCGGCGGTCTCGGCGGCCAGCGTCCCGACCCTGGCGGCGATCCCCGCCACCGCGAAGTTGTTCATGCCCTCGACCTGGATGTCCAGGCCCAGGGCTTTGACGCCCACCAGGACGCCTGCGTGGGTGCCGCCCGACCCGGAGACCACGACGATCCGGTCGACGTGTTCCCGGCGCTGGGCAAGCTGCCCGGCCAGCTCTTCCACGGCGGCCACATAACCCGCCGCGCCGATGGGCACGGACCCGCCGACCGGGATGACGTACGGCCGGCGGCCCTGCGCGGTCAGAGTCCGGGTGGTTTCCGCCAGGACTTCGTCGCGCGGCCGGTCCCCGGCCCACACGATCTCGGCCCCCAGCAGGTCGTCCAGCAGCAGGTTGCCCACCCATTCCGTCCGGGGGATGGGCGGGCCGGACAGGATCAGCACGCAGCCCAGGCCGGTCTGGGCTGCGGCCGCGGCCGTCTGGCGGCAGTGATTGGACTGGGCGCCGCCCACCGTGATCAGCGTGTCGGCTCCCTGCTGAAGGGCGTGGCCGACCAGGAATTCCAGCTTGCGGGCCTTGTTGCCGCCGGTCGCCAGGCCGGTCTGATCGTCGCGTTTGATGAACAGGCGCGGGCTGTCCTGCAAGGTCTGGCGCAGGCGCTTCAGCTCTTCCAGCGGGGTGGGCAGGTGCGCCAGCCGGACTCGCGGCAGGTGGGCGGTCAGCGATGAGGGTGTAAACTCGGACATTCGATGCCTCCTGCGGGGCGATTCGACCCGGCTCAACGCAACACAGATGACACGGATTTCACGGATGAACACGGTTTCTCAGACAGAAAACCCGTGATGAATCCTGTAAGACTAGTCCGGCAACGGGATCGATACACCGTCTGTAGGGCGTTCAATTGACCGTCCCTACAACAAGCCCGAATCCGCCGGGTCTCCGTCCAGCTAACGGGTTGAGTCGACAACCTTCATCAATCCGCGACGCAGGCGGCGGTTGGAGACTCGTCCGCCTCACCGAACTCCGGCTCAACGTTGCTCGATAGCCGCCGGACGCTGCTGGGCGGCCCGGATGCGCGCCATGTCGAACTTCTCGGCGCGCTCGTAGGTATAGATGCCGTTCTGCTCCTGGAGGACGTCGGTGAGCTGGGTGTAGCAGTAGCCGAACATGTTGGGATCGTCCAGCAGGACGGCGCACAGGCGCTCGAAGCGGTCGTAGAACTCCTCCAGCGAACGCGGCCGCTCGCCGTAACCCCACGAGTCCTCGCCGGGCCTGACGTTGGGATTCCACCAGATGCCGCCGAACTCGCTGACGAAATACGGTTGCCCGCCGTAGGGGATCGACCAGTCCATCCGGTTCATCAGGAAGCCGGGCACGTGCTGGACCCAGTCGCGCATGGTATTGGTGAAGGGCGTACCCTCGGCCAGCCCGGCCTGGTTGGCCGCGAACTTGACCGGGTCCTGGGTGTAGTCGTGGCAGTCGTA
>JARKOQ010000131.1 GCA_029976005.1 Aggregatilineales bacterium
GTCTGCGCCGTGCCCGCGGGCTCCAGCATCAGGAGCGAATCCGGCACGTCGAAGGTCAGCGCGGCGTGCTGGGGCACGATACCACCGCCCAGCCGGACGCCGTTCAGCCCAATCTCGGTCGTGTGGTTGTAGACGGTCTGGTTGGTGAAACCGCGCGCGAAGCCCGCCCGCAGGGACACGTCTGACACCGCGGGGGCGCTGCCCGAATAGGGCAGGGTCACCGGCATTGGCACGTCGATATTGGCGCGGTTGGTGCAGTACCAGCCCCGTGAGGCGAAGGTGGCCTCCCCACCGGGGACCAGGCACTCGGTCGGCGGCGCTGAAACCGGGCAGGTGGCCGAAATCACATCGCTTGGATCGACCGCCGGGATGCCATAGACATCGGAGTGAATGACCGCGATCACATAGTACGGTCCGGCCACGTCCAGCATGTCCGTGTGGGGATCGACGCGCGGTGGGCCGTCGTAGTCGCGCAGCAGCACGATCTCGCCATCGGGGTTGACGTCGGGCAGGCTCGCCCCGGAGGTGCCGGAATAGTCCACCCCCTCACCCCAGCATCCCCACAATTTCCGCGCAGGTGTCCTCTGGCGTCTTCCCCTCGGTGTAGACCGTGATCTTCGCCAGGCGGTGGTTGGAGGGGTGCCGGACGAAGTGCTCGTTGACGGCCAGCAGCGCCTCGTCCACGTGGCCAACCTCGGTTTCCAGCAGCCGCCGGAAGCGCTCGTTCAAAATCGCCACCGACTCGTCCAGGTCGGGCGAGGGCAGGAGCAGGATTACATTCGGGTACGGGGCCAGCGCCCGTTCGACCTTCGCGAAGAGCGCCGCGTCCTCGTACACGGAATGGCCCGCGCCGAAGTCGATCACGCAGCCGGGGTGGTCGGCCAGGGCGCGCTCCACCGCGTGAGCCTCGAAGGGCTTCCAGTAGCGCAGCAGCCCGACCATCCCCTCGGCCTGGACAATCCGCGCGGCCTCGGCCCTGTCGTAACCAATTTCCGCGTAGTAAGCCCAGCGATCCTCGTCGATCTCGTAGCGGGGACGGCCCAGCTTTTCTGCCAGCAGGGCCGCGAGGGTGCTCTTGCCCGCGCTCATCGGGCCGATCAGGATGACGGTGGTGGGGTCCATGTGTGGGGTGCCTTGTGGGCGCGTGCCCTCACCCTGGCTCACTGCGTTCGCCATCCCTCTCCCGCACTGCGGGAGAGGGACAGACAGCCCCCGCAGGGGGCTGACAGGGTGAGGGCACGCGCCAATTCGTGACGCGATCCGGCCAATGGATTCACAATTCGCCCAAAACCAGCACCGCTACGCCCAATCCCTACTCCGCGCTCAGGATGTGCGTGACCACGGTCGCGCCGGTGCCGCCGATGTTCTGGGTCATGCCGATCCGGGCGTCCTTGACCTGGTTGGCCCCCGCCTCGCCGCGCAACTGCGTGACCAGGTCGACGACCTCATACACCCCGGTCGCGCCGACCGGATGGCCGCGCGCCTTCAGCCCGCCCATCGTGCTGATCGGCAGGCGGCCGTCGATGGCGATCCCGCCCTCGTTGGCGAAGTGCGTGGCCCGGCCCGGCTCCGCGAACCCGGCCGCTTCCAGGCTCAGGGCGGCGATGATCGAAAAGGCGTCGTGCACCTCGAACAGGTCGATGTCATCGGGTTTGACCCCGGCCCGGTCGTAGGCCCGCCGGGCGCTGAGCCGGGCGGCTTCCAGGGCGATCAGGCTGCGCCGGTCGTCCAGGTTCAGGCAGTCGGTGGCGCTGGTGCTGGCCAGGACGCGCACCGGTTTGATCCCGGCCATCCCGCGCGCCATCTCCAGCGGGGCGATGATCACGGCCGCCGCGCCGTCGCAGATCGGCGAGCTGTCGAACAGGTTGACCGGCGGCGCGATCGGCGCGGCCTTGCGGTAAATCTCCGGCGTGATCGGCTGGTGGAACATGGCGTTGGGGTTATTGAGGGCGTTGCGGTGGGCGTTGATGCTGAAGATTCCGAAGTCGTCGTGCGGAATCTGGTATTCGTACATGTAGCGCTGCATCAGCAGGGCGTTGAGCGCCACGAAGGTCACGCCGTGGGCGACCTCGTAATCGGCGTCGGCGGCGGTCGCCAGCCCGGAGGTGACCTCTTCCCCGGTCGCCTCGGTCATCTTCTCCACGCCGCACACGGCGGCCACGTCGACCATCCCGCTGGCGACGGCCCGCACCCCGGCCTGCACGGCCGCCCCGCCGGAGGCGCACGCCGCCTCGACCGTAGCCGCTTCGATCCCGCGCCAGCCGGCATAATCCGCGATCAGCGCGCCAAGCTGGGCCTGGTCGGCCAGCCGGGCGGCGAGCATGTTGCCGACGAACAGGGCGTCGGGCCGCTCGATCCCGGCGTCGGCGGTCGCGGCCTTGAGGGCCTGGACGGCAAGCTGGCGCAGGCTGAGGTCCCAATGCTCGCCGATATGGGTCTGTCCAATTCCGATAATGCACACGTCACGCATGGGTGGGTTCCGCGCTCCTAGACGAGATAGGCTCTGTTGATGGGGGTGGTTGTCGGGACGCGGCATGCCGCGTCCGTGCCACCGGCCCAAATGCTACCACAGGGCGACTCTCAGAATCTACCAACCTCGCCGATCGCGCCTGCGAAGACCGCCAAAGCGGGAATCTGGCGCGGCCGGGCCGCCCGGCCGGACCGTCACAGCTCGAACGAACGGGGCAGGGAGTCATCGTGGGCCAGGGCCGGGCCGCGATAGACCAGATGGAAGGGCTTTGGATCGCTGACCAACCCGCCCGGCCCGATCCGGTACCAGCCGCGCGGCGTGACCGCCCCATAGGGGAATGCCTCCGCCGGGCTGTTGACCAGCCGGTACGGTTCCGGGCCTTCCAGCCAGGAAAGGCGGCCTGCCGCCACCCACCGGGACAGTTCCTCGTCGATCTGGACGCCCTCGGTGGCGGCCCAGCCGAACTCGGTCCCGACCCACAGCGCGTCATCCTGGATATTACTGTCCTCCGCGGCGAAATAGACCGTGAAGTAGGCCGTGTAGCGCGGGATGAATTCCGGGTCGTCCAGCCGCCCAATCGGGACGGCGTGGATCACGGCGCGGGTGTGGCGGGCGGTCAGCAGCCAGGGGACCAGGTGGGGCGCGGCCCGCAGGGTCCAGTCGGCATGATCCATCCAGGTGGGCAGGTCATCCGGGCGAAGGCCGTTCAGGCTCACGGCGACGGTGGCGGTGACCATGTGCTTGCAGACGGCCTGCCGTCCCCGCGTGGCATAGCTGCGGGTGGTATCGTTGAGGGGGTGCACGCCGAACAGGCTGAACGGATCGAAGGGCAGGCGGATCACCGCATCGCAGTACGGGCAGCGCGCGACCTGAACGGCGGGGAGCCGGGCCGTATATTCGGCCGCCTTCAGGGCCTTGATCTCCTCCGCCAGCGTGCGAATCCAGGCGCTTTCCGGGCTGTTCATCCGCTGTTCAGGCGTCGGATACGCCGCCACGATGGCGTGGAGCCGCCGGTATTCCCGCGAGCGCAACCCCACCCGGTACATAAATTCACGATACGCGGCCCAGGTTAGCGTCTGCGGTGTCTCGGACATACTCGCCTCCGGGGTGGACGACCGCCGGTTGTCCCTACGCTGACCCATCACGCGCCCTAATCGCAGCAGACCGCACTTCACAGGCCGCCATCTGCTCCCCTCGCCGCGGGCGGAGTGGGGCCGGGGGTGAGGTCACCCACCCAATTCAACATTCAAAATTAAAAATTCATCATTGTCTTTCTTCCAGCCTGTCCAGCACATCCTCCGGAGTCCAGCGCCGGGTGCCGTCCAGCACGATCACGCCGGGCAGGCCCAGCAGCCAGGCGTCGTGACGCGCCTCCAGGGCCAGCAGGTAGTCCAGCGAGACGCCGCCCTCCTCCGAGCGGTGGCGCGCCTGGAGCCGGCGCAGGCATTCCTCGGCGGGCGTGCGCAGGTACAGGATCGCGTCCGGCCGGGGCGCTTTGGGGGCCATCTCCTCCCACAGGCGGCGGTAGACCTCCCATTCGACCGCGTCCAGCGCGCCCTGCTCGTACAGGCTGAGGGCGAACACGTGGCGGTCGCAGCCGATGCTGCGCTCGGCCACGCTGATCCGGCCGGCGGGCAGGTCGCGCAGGGCGGCCACCCGCGTGGCGAAGGTGCAGACCTGGAAGGTGAACGACCAGCGGCCCATGTCGCTGTAGAAGCGGTCGAGCACGTTGTCCGCGAAGCCCGTCTGCCAGACCTCGACCGGCTCCGGGATGAAGTGGAAGCGCGGGTGGGCGGCCAGGCTCTGGCCGAGGGTCGATTTGCCGCTGGCGATGTTGCCTTCGAGGTGGACGAGCATGGGTGGCGTCTCCGTCGTGGCCGGGTACGTTCAGGTGGCCCCATTGTAAAGGCGCTGCGGCGGAATGACCAGTGAGGCGCGGCAAGCGGCAAGCGAAAAACGGGTTGAACCGCCAAAACGCCAAGAGCGCCAAGGAACAGCAGAGGAAAAGCGAAAGACAGGAAAGAATACTGACTTTATCGTATAATCGAAGGCGTGCAGGAGAATGACGGTTTGTTGGGTTGTCCGGTGGTAGAGCGTTGTTGAGGAGCAGGCTGTGACTCAGGTAACCGGAAGAATATTTCTTGTGATTGGGATTTTGATGGTGATTGGGTCTGGTCTGGCGCGGGTGGACGGGCTGGAGTCAGACGTTTATGTGCGCGAGGCCGTCGTCAGCGGGCAGACCCATCTCGTCCGCTTCCCGGCGGACTACACCGCCCAGTTCGACGTGATCGCCCAGGCCTTGGGGATGATCGCGCCCAAGTACGAATGGCTGTGGAACCGCGCCCCGGACGAACAGCCGGCCAACCAGACGATGGCCTTCCGGGTGCTGGTCGAGGTCGGAGTGAGCGAGGGGATGGGGGCCGAGCAGAGCGCGGTCGCGCTGGAAGCGGTTGATCCGCCCGTACCGTCGTGGCCCGATCCCTGGGCCGGGGCGACCGAGGGCGCGCCGGCTACGGTCTGCCATATCAGCCTGGCCGCCTGGAACGCGCTGTATGCCGACACGCAGACCCTGCGCTTCGAACTGGCCCTCGATCTTGCCCATTGCTACCTGGACCTGTACGCGGCGGACGCCGCCGCCGACCAGGGCGAATGGCTGGCCGAAGGGCTGGCCTACTGGCAGGCCGTCCAGGCCATCGACCCGCCGGATAACGTCCTGGCCCAGCTCCGCAAGGACTACGAGGACGGCTACAGTTCCAACCTGCTCAACACCTCCGGCGAGGCGATGTACTTCTGGGAATACGTCTTCGGCAGCTCGTCGGGCGTGAGCGAGTCGGGCTTCCCGGCCGCGCCGGATGGGCTGAACGCCCTCCCCGATCTGACTGCGTTGTTCACGCCCGACCTGTTCTTCGACTACGCCCAGGTCGTCGCCCTGAACGGGCTGGCCTGGCAGCCCAACCCGGACACGCTGACCGACGACAACAGCCTGTTCAGCCTGCCGCAGGACGTAGAACTCGATCTGGAGATCAACTCGATCGTGCTGACCGGGATCGATCTGCCGGAACTGGACCCTTTGCAGCCCGGCCAGGGAGTCAAGATCGAACCCCGCAATCTGGCCGTGAACGGCGTCCGGGCGGCGCTGGTCGTGGGGGGTGGCTTCATCGAACTGGCCGACGGCAGCCCGATCGAGGTGTGCGCGGAGGAGGCGGGCGATTCGCTGTTGATCGCGGCCGGGCGCGGCCCCGCGATGGCGCTGCTCGAGGCCCCGACGGTGGCCCTCTCGCGCATTCAGGAATGCAAGCAGCGGGAAGAGTCCACGCTGCCTGCCTGCATCGTGGGCACCTGGAACATGACCGTCTCGCCCGCCCTGGGCCTGACCCAGTCCGGCCTGTACCAGTTCACGGCCCACCCGGACGGCTCGCTGACCTGGGTGGCCGACGATCTGGCGATGGGCCCGGCCACCTTCGACATGCAGATGACCGGCCATATGGCGGCCGAGCCGGTCGCCGGATCGCCGGGGCGCTACCGGGTGACGGCCTTCGCCCAGCAGCTTGCGGAAGGCTCGCGGCTGATCGTGACCGTCAACGGCCGCGAAATGGACCTGACCGAGACGGCGCGCCAGTCCTTTGACTCGCTGGGCGAGATGGTCGTCTACCCGACCTTTTTCACCTGCCAGACGGCCGCGGCCAATAACCCGGTCGTCAACTTCCTGGTGGAAAACACGGATGCGATGGGCGACGTGGCGCTGATCCTGACCCGCGTGCCTTAGTGGTTCGTCCGGCAAATTCCCGAAGGTATGTTTGGGTAGGGGCGACCGGCGGTCGTCCAATATGCGTCAAGTTAGCGCCAATTGATCCTCGAAACGGGTCGAGAGTCGGCCGCGCGAGACGTCGGGGATTGGATGAACCTTAAGAAAATAATCCGGCAACGGGATCGATACGCCATCCGTAGGGGCGGTTCGCGAACCGCCCCGGACGACCGCCGGTCGTCCCTACAACCGTCCGCAGCGTTACCGGATCAATTTGTAAGCTCTCATCAATCCGCGACCCTGGCGCAACCGTCCCCGCCGGTTGTCCGTATTGATTGGTGGAGCCTTCGGCAGGGGAAACCGCTTGCCACCCCGCCGGAATCGGGTACTCTCTACGGGTGTCGTTCAGCCCGGTGACATCCTCCGGCCGGATCGATCGCTCCCCCTGTTCGTGTTCCACCCATCCTTCGAAAGTGGCTGTCCATGACCAGCTCCAACAACCATTCCGTGCTGCGCACTGAAGACCTGCGCAAGGACTTCAAGACCGGCGAAGTGACCGTCCACGCCCTGCGCGGCGTGTCGATCGACATCAGGGCAGGCGATTTCCTGGCGATCGTCGGGCCGTCCGGCAGTGGCAAGTCCACCCTGCTCGGCCTGATCGGCGGGCTGGATAGCCCTTCCGGCGGCAAGATTTTTATCGACGGGGTGGATATCACCCACCTCAACGAACGCGCCCTGACGCGCATCCGCAACGAGAAGATTGGTTTTGTTTTCCAATCCTATAACCTGATTCCGACCCTGACCGCCCTGGAAAACGTGGCCCTGCCGATCCAGTTCGCGCGCAAGCGCCGCTACGATCCGCGCAAGCGGGCCAAGGAGATTCTGAGCCTGCTCGGCCTGGGCGACCGGCTCGGCCACCGGCCCAGCCAGCTCTCCGGCGGCCAGCAGCAGCGCGTGGCGATCGCCCGCGCCCTGGCCAACGATCCGCCCCTGCTCCTGGCCGACGAGCCGACCGGTAACCTGGACACCGCCGCCAGCGCCGCCGTGCTGGATACCCTGCGCACCGTGCAGAAGGAAATCAACACCACGATCGTGATCGTCACCCACGACATGGACGTGGCCTCGCGCGTCGACCGCCTGATCACCCTGGTCGATGGGCGCGTGGCCGGGGACGTGGACGCCCAGGCGGCCGTCCAGAAGGCCGCCGTGCAGTGGCTCAAGGACAAGCGCGCCACCGGGGAACTCAAGGCCCTGGCCCTGGAGGACGTCGAATCGTCCGACATGAACATCGCCGAGAAGATGCTGGCCGAGGCGCGCGAGCTGATGCTGGCCCACGA
Organism: Aggregatilineales bacterium; assembly: GCA_029976005.1. Classification (GTDB taxonomy): domain Bacteria; phylum Chloroflexota; class Anaerolineae; order Aggregatilineales; family Ch27; genus JARKOQ01. The sequence goes on from JARKOQ010000131.1 coordinate 7,553, forward strand.
TTACGCCGCCGCCCGCCAGATTCTCACCCAGATGCCGCACCACGCCACCGCCCAGAAGTGGCTCGCCCAGCTCAACGAGACGGCCCCGGCTGAGCCGCAGGCTTAAGCCCACGAGGGGGAGCCATGTTCGAACGTATCGCGTTTGCCTTTTCGTATGCCATCCGCAACCTGATCCGGGACCGCCGCCGGGCGGCCTTCACCCTGCTCAGTATCGCCGCCGGCGTGGCGACCGTGGTCGCCCTGCGTACCCTGGGCCTGATGGTCACCGACGCCCTGACCGCCAACGTCCAGGCTTTCCTGCGCGGCGACGTGCGCGTGAGCAGCGGCGGATCGAACATCAGCCTTTTTAACGAGGCCGAGGAATCGCGCCTCTTCACCCTGGCGCGGATCGAGCGCCTGGACGCCTGGGCCGCCGAAAACAACGCCGAGGTGACTTACTCCCACAACAGCGAGCTGATGCAGGTCGCGGTCGTGGCCGACGACCTGGCGGGCGTCCCAGCCCTGGCGATGGCCAACTTCATCGACCCGGCCGTCTACCCCTTCTACGACACGATCCGCGCCGAGGAACCGCGCGGCGTCCTGCTTGGCGACCTGTTCAGCGGGCCGAACCAGGTCGTGCTGGGGCGGCGCATCGCCGACCAGAGCGAGGCCCAGGTCGGCGATCAGGTGCGCGTCGGACAGAGCGAGACCCTGTACACCGTGGCCGGGATCGTGCCGGACGCCGCCGAAAGCTCCTTCGACAGCCCGATGGGCATCATGTTCAGCTTCGTGTACCTGAACCGGGCCGAGATGGGCCAGTTCGGGATGGAGCCGGTGGCCGACCGGGCCTACATCAAGCTGCCCCCGGGGACCGACCCCGACCAGGCCGTGACGGACATCCGCGGCGTGCTCGGCTCCGGCAGCCAGCGGGGCAGCGGCTATCGCATCCAGAATGCCCCGGACGTGCTGGAGCAGAACAAGACGATCGCCGACCTGATCGCGCGCTTCGTGCTGGTGCTCAGTCTGGTCGGGCTGGTGATCGGCGGGGTGGGCATCATCAATACGATGGTGGTCGCCGTCAACCGCCGCTCCAAGGAGATCGCCGTCCTCAAGACCCTGGGCCTCCAGGGGGAGGACGTCTCGCTGGTCTTCATGATCGAGTCCCTGATCTCCGGCGTGCTGGGCAGTCTGCTGGGCGTGGGGCTGGGCATCGTGCTGAGCTACTTCGCCCGTGACCTGGGCCAGCAGGCTTTCGCCGTGCCGCTGCCCTGGCGTGTGTACCTGGACCCGGCCGTGCTGGGGGTGATCCTGGGCGTGATCGTGACCGGGTTCTTCAGCTTCCTGCCCACGGTCATGGCCGCCCGCATCCGGCCCAACATCGTCCTGCGCGAGGATCAGATTCCGATGGCCAGGGCGGGCTTCCTGTGGACGATCCTGAGCTTTATCGTGCTGATCGTTGGCTTCGGCCTGCTGGTGGACGTGATCCTGGGCACCAACGACCTCGCCACCTTCACCGCCGAGGCCATGCCGCCCCGCATGGCGCGCAACCTGGGCGGCATCTTCAACCTGCCGCCGCCGCTCACGCCGGGCATCGTCGGGACGCTGGTCGTCTTCATCCTGCTGGGGCTGATCCTGGGCCTGATGTGGGTGCTGGTCTGGCTGCTGGGCAAGCTGCCGAGCTTCCGCAGCGCCAACCTCCAGATCGCGATCCGCGGCCTGAGCCTGCACCGCCTGCGCACCGCGCTGAGCCTGCTGGCCCTGATCATCGGCATGACCGCCCTCAGCGGGACGCTGATCATGGCCCGCAGCATCAACATGCTGCTCTACACCACGATCAGCGATCCGATCGGCGGCAACGTGATCATCATCTCGCTGCCGCTGGTTCAGGGCATGATCCACGGCCGCCTGGACGGGAGCGAAGCGGTCAACGGCTACCGCGAAATCCGCTTCCCCAGCGAGATCGACCTGCGCGCCATCGACGGCACGCGCGATTACGAGAGCTGGTTCAACTCCGAAGATGCCCAGGCCGACCTGCGCCGGGCGCGGCTGGAGATGGTCCTGGGGGTCACCGTCTACGGTGACCCGCCGCGCGGCACGCTGGTGGCGGGGCGCTTCCTGGGGCCGGAGGACGCCGGCCAGCCCGTGATTGTCATCCCGCAGATCGAGGAGCTGGAGGCGCGCGGCATCGGCGTCGGCTCGACCTTCACCTTCCGGGTGGGCAGCGGCCAGCGCGACTTCGAAGTGGTGGGGGTGGTGGCCCCGGATACCAGCAACAGCCTGATTCCGTTCAGCCTGGGCGACTTCTCCCTGCAAATCCCCTTCGATCAGATCCGCAGCGCCATGCCCTTCGACTTCACGGTCGTGGATGCCAAACCGGATCAGGTGCGCACGGTGCTGGCTCAGGTCGGCTCCGTGCCGGGCGTGTTCGTGTTCGACGTGGGCATCTTCGACTCGATCATCAGCCGCCTGATGAGCCAGATGGCCGCGCTGCCGCTGCTGGTGGCCGGGCTGGCGCTCTTCGCGGCCTCGACCCTGATCGCGACCACGGTCGCCCTGGCGACGATGGAACGTCGCCGCCAGATCGCGATCCTGCGCGCGGTGGGGGTCAACCGCTGGCAGGCCCTGATCCAGCTCCTGCTGGAGAACGGGATCGTGGGGCTGGCCGGCGGCCTGATCAGTCTGCTGCCGACCCTGCTGATCCTGGAGCTGATCCCGGCCCTGTCGGAAGGGCTGGTGCGCCTGCCCGTGCCGGTCGATCTGGTGGTCCTGATGCTGAGCACGGCGGTCGGGGTGACGGTCGCGGCGACCCTGGTCACGGCCTGGGGCGCCTCCGGCGAGCACCCGCTCAACGCGCTGCGCTACGAATAGCGCCGCGCCGCTGGCGCGAATCTTGAATTTTGAATGCTCAATGTTGAATTGAACAGCGGCCGGGGGCATCACACTCCCCTGGCCGCTGTTGATTCATGGTTTGATGTTCACCCTTCGAGATTGCTCGTCCCCCAGCGCCGGGCTGGAGAGCAGATCGGGCGTGCGCGGGCGGGGCAGCGAAATGGGCTATCATTGCAACCGGTCAGGGAAAAGACGAGAACGAAGGAATGGAGGGAGAGATGAAAACCGAAGCGGTGATCTTCGATATGGGGGGAGTGCTCGCTCAGGACGTATGGGAGCATCTTTTTCTTGACGAGCCTGGCGGCATCGCCGCACAGTATGCGTTGGACAGGGACACCATCACGAAAGTTGGCGAATATCTGTGGGAGTGTTTTGCCTACGTGCCTGAAACGGCACACAACGATTACCAGACGCTGGAGGAAAGATATTGGAAGACCCTGATCGGATTGATGTGGGGCGGCCAACCTCCAGCCACGGTTTCCGCTGCCGGATTTATCCAGATGACGGATGACTTCGTTATTCCGATCGAGGGCATGGATTCCATTCTCGACCGGCTTCAGCGCAATGGAGTCGACCTCGCCATCTGCTCAAACAACACGGAATTCTGGATTCGCAGACAGATGGACAAGTGCAACCTCTACAGGTTCTTCAGTCCAGGCAAAATCATCCTCTCGTGTCGTGTCGGAGTCTCAAAAAGCAGCGCTCATTTTGAAATGTTCCACAGTGCCGTGGACGCCCTCATGACCCGCAGGGCGGCCTGCCTGTTTGTCGATGACCGGTCCAGCAACGTTCAGCGCGCGCAGCAGTGCGGCATGGACTCGGTGCGATTCACCACCGTGCAGCAGCTTCAACAGGATTTGCAGACGCGCGGCCTGATATGATGCTCGATTCGCCGTGGAAGTCGGATCGAGGAAGCAGCCCTGTAATCCGTTCAAAACTCCTGCTCGATGGCCGCGCGGACCTGCCCGGCCAACTCCCCCAGGGCCGGACTGTAGAGCAGGTCGAGCGTGCGCGGGCGGGGCAGCGGGATGGGCACGCGCCGCACAATCCGGCCGGGGCGGGGACTCATGACCAGCACCTCGTCGGCCAGCAGGACCGCCTCGCTGATGTTGTGGGTCACCATCAGGATCGTCTGGCGCGTGGCCGCCCATACCTGGAGGATGTCCAGGCTCAGGCGCTCGCGGGTCAGGGCGTCCAGGGCGGCGAACGGCTCGTCCATCAGCAGCACCTCCGGGCGGGCGGCCAGCCCGCGCGCGATGGCGACGCGCTGGGCCATCCCGCCGGAAAGCTCCGCCGGGTAGGCTTCCTCGAACCCGGTTAGCCCGACCAGGGCGATCATCTCCGCCGCGCGGGCCTGGCGCTCGGCGGCGGGGACTCCGGCCAGTTCCAGGGGCAGCAGGACGTTGGCCCGCACGCAACGCCAGGGCATCAGGTTGGCCTGCTGGAAGATCAGGCTGATCCGGCGCTGAGGGGCGGCGATCGGCGCGCCATCGAGCAGGGCGCGGCCCTCCGTGGGACTCTCCAGCCCGGCCAGCAGGCGCAGCAGGGTGGACTTGCCGCACCCGCTTGGCCCGACCAGGACGACGAACGCCCCGCGCGCCACGTCCAGGCTGACCTCCGCCAGGGCGCGCACGGGGAAGCCGCTGCCGTTGGCATCGAAGGTCATGCCCAGCCGCTCGGCGCGGAGGAGGGGGGAGGAGGAAGGGGGGGGCATGGTCATGGGAAAGCGCTGTTGGCTCTTAGCTGTTGGCTATTGGCTCAAAGGCAAAAGCAAAACGATCCATTGAACGTCGTGGGTGGCGCGCCCACCGCACCCCGGCGTGACCGTTGCGCGGTCACGCCGCCCCTCGCCACACAGTGGCGAGGGGCAATCCAACGGCCAACGGGAAGCCCCTCTCCATGAGAATGGAGAGGGTTGGGGTGAGGTAGCCGTCCACCAGCCAACTCCCGCTTTTAGCCCAAAGCCAATAGCCCTCCGTCTCACTCCGGCAAAAAGTCGTTGGTATACGCCCCGCTGAGATCGATCGGGCCGGGCAGCAGGCCCATCTCGATCAGGGTCTGCATGGTCACATCCCAGGATGCCGGGTCGGTCAGACCCAGCCGGTCGGCCCGCCAGCGCTCGATGCTGTTGAGCAGCACGTGCATCTGGATCACCTCGGCGTGGTCGAGCGGCGCGCCGAGCGTCTCGGCCAGGGCGGCGGCGGAGTCGGCGCTCAGGCCTTCGCCCGTGGCGGCGGCCTGGAGCGCGTCCAGCACCTCTTCGGCGGCGATGGCGAGGTCCACCCGGCTGCCCCCGGCGGGCAGCGTCTCCACGAACTTGCGGCTGACGCGCATGGCCTCGTCCGGGTTAGCGATTACATCGGCTAAACCGCGCGCCAGGCCGCTGACCATGCCCCGCACCAGCTCCGGGCGCTCGGCGATGGTCTGTTCGTTGGTGACGAGACCATTCGCCAGCAGGTCGACCTGGGGCGCGATGTCGATCGTGGTCACGGCCGCGCACTGCTCCTCGACCTGAATCGGCTCGTTGGGCAGGTAGATCACCGCCGCCTCGACCCGCCCGGCGCAGATCATGGCCGGGGCGTTGTAACCGATCTCCTGTACGTCGAGGTCGGCCTCGGTCAGCCCGTTGGCCGCCAGCAGGGCGCGCAGGCCGGTGTAGCTGGCCCCGTAACGGCCGGGGATGCCCACCGTCCGCCCCACCAGATCGGCGGCGGTCGTGATCCCGGCCGAAACCGGCGCGACGATCCCGACGGGGTAGCGCTGGTACCACTCAAAGACGTAGACCAGCGGGCGTCCCCCCGCCCGGCCGAGGATCACCTGCTCGCCGCTGATGATCCCGAACTGGAGATCGTTGACGGAAATGCGCTCCACGCCCAGGTTCTCGTCGCCGTATTCCAGCACGACGTTGACCCCGGCCTCGGCGAAATAGCCCTTGTCGATCGCCATGTAGATCGGCGCGAACTGGACGTTGGGCACGAAGCCCAGGAACAGAGTCAGCTCCGGCAGGTCCTCCTGCGCGGCGGCGGGGGCGGCCAGCGGCAGCAGCCCGCCCAGAATCGCCAGGGTCGCCAGCACAAGGCACACTCGCTTCATCGGTCTACCTCCGGCGTTAAGCCGATGCATCCCGCCCTCGTGGATGGCGGGATCAAAAACCCGAACGAAAGGTTCGTTCGGGGCGGGAATCACAGCGGACACGGCACGCGGCCGCGCCGATCGGCTGCGACACACCTTCTTCCATCCGGACTGTCACCGTCGGCCCTGGAATTCCACCAGGTCCACCCGGAGTTTGCGGCGGAGCGTCAGCGACGGCGCAAACTCCAGGGTCGTGGGCTTGGCTGATCGCCTTACCACCGGTCGGGGATTACACCCTGCCCCGAAGGTATATCCAGTTTGTTCTGCCAGTCACAATTGTAACGAGCCGCCCCGCAAAGGCAAACGAGTCGACAGTCGACAGTTCACAGTCGACAGGAAAAGCGAGGGGCGGCCGGGCTGCGAGGGGAATCGCATCCACTCGAAAGAGGCATCCGCACAGCGGGGCGCGCGGCGCGTTCTGCCTTTCTCCGCGTTTTTCTTGGCGTCCTTGGCGCTTTGGCGGTTCAAGCCGTTTTTCAAGGCGGCCGGGTTGTGTCTTGACTGTCGGCTGCAAACTGTCTACTGTCTACTGGCGACTGTGAACTGTTTCAGGAGAGACTCCATGCCCACCCAGATCGACCGCAACAAGGCGCTGGTCACCGAGCTGTTCCAGAAGATCGTGCGCGACCGGGACGCCCAGGCCGCCGCCCGCCTGCTGCGCGACGACTACATCCAGCACAGCCCGGACATGCCCCCCGGCAAGGCGGGCTTCCTGAAGGCCGTGCCGGAGCTGCACCGCGACTTCCCGGCGCTGACCCACGCGATCAAACATCTGTGGGCCGAGGGCGACTACGTGATCGTCCACGCCCTGTACCGCTTCACGCCTGACGATCGAGGCACGGCCGTGGTGGACATGTTCCGCATCCAGGACGGCCTGATCGCCGAACACTGGGACGTCGCCCAGCCCGTCCCCGCCGAGGCGGCCAACGACAACGGCATGTTCTAGGTCCGCGCCCCGCCCGGACCAAAGTACCGGCCCGGCCGCGCGACCCCACGCCGCGCGGCTCCGTATTGTACGGAGGCGGCAGGGACGATTGAGCAGCCTGCCGCGTCCACTCTATGGAGAAACCCGATGCGGTTCAAACATGGCGTAATGGTTGTACTGGCGCTGATTCTGCTTGCGGGCGGGCTGCCGGCCGTCCGCGCCCAGGGGAACTCACCCCTGGATGGCCTGTGGCTGACCGATGGTTACGGCATGGCTTTCGAGGCGGTCGACGGCACCGTCACGCTGTACGAAATCACGCGTGTGAGTTGTCTGCCCCTGGTTCAGGTGCCGTATGACGGCGAGACTATCCCCGACCTCGGCGTGACCGCCAGCCGGGAGGGCGACCGGCTCACCATCCGCGACGCGCTGACCATGCACATGACCGCCCATTCGATCGAGACCCTGCCGGCCGCCTGCGCGAACGGCGGCACGTCGCCCAGCGCCGACCCGGTGCTGAACTTCGAGGTCTTCTGGCATACCTTCGACGAGCAGTATGCCTTCTTCGACCTGTACGGGGTCGACTGGCAGGCCCAGTACGAGACCTATCGCCCCCAGGTGACCGCCGAAACGACCGACGCGGAGCTGTTCGCGATTCTCAGCGAGATGATCACCCCACTGCAGGATGGGCATATTTCGCTGGTCGCCGAAGATGAAGTCTTTTCCCCCGGCACCTACCCGGCCTGGCTGGACAGCAACATGCAGGCGGTGATCGACCGGCTGCGGGAAGCCTATGTCGGCGGCGAAGGCGTGACCGCCCTGGCCAACGGCCTGCTCACTTACCGGTCCCTGGATGACACCACCGGCGCCATCTTCATCACGGAGATGGCGGGCTTTTCCAGCGATGGCACGAACGAGGTCGAAGCCGCCGGCGCGGCCATCGACGAAGCGATCGCCGCTCTGGCCGGCAAGCAGCGGATCATCGTCGACGTGCGCTTCAACGGCGGTGGGCTTGACGCGGTCGCGCTGGCCCTGGCCGGGCGCTTCGCGGACCAGGAGCGGCTGGCCTTCACCAAGCAGGCCCGCGACGGCGACGACTTCACCCCGCTGCGGGAGTTTGTCGTCCGGCCGGAAGGCCCGGCGCAGTTCACCGGCCCGGTGATCGTGCTGACCAGCGGCGTGACGGCCAGCGCGGCCGAGATCTTCGTGATGGCCATGCAGGCCCTGCCCAACACCCTGGTCATCGGCGAGCCAACCTCCGGCGGCCACTCCGACATTCTCGGCCGCCGGTTGCCCAACGGCTGGCAGTTCGGCCTGTCCAACGAGGTCTATTACGCCAGCGACGGGGAATGCTACGAAGCGATTGGGCTTCCGCCGGAAGCGCCGGTCGCCTTCGACGCGGCCGCCTTCATCGCCGGGACGGATACCATGCTGGAAGCGGCCCTGGCGACCGAGTAAGCGATCCACAACCGCGCATCAGACAGAATCAACAGGGACGCCCCATCCGGAGCGTCCCTGTCGCATCGTATTCTCTATGGCAGTCGATTACGTGCCCGCCCCGGCCCGCAGGCTGCGCGCCAACGCCTGGGCATCTTCCAGGGTGGGCGCGGTATAGACGACCCGGCGGTCTGGCTTGTCGCCATCCAGTTTGTTGAGCATCTGCGCCAGGGAGATCACCAGCCCATCTTCCGTGATCACCACCGTCGGCCCGGCGTTGGGGTGCGAGGCCATGTTCAGCCGCCGGAACTGCCACATGTACCCGTTGGGCAGGCCCCGGCTCTTAAGCAGATCGAGCAGAATCGTGACCTCGTGCGGCACCATATCCAGCAAGACGCCGACCTCGGACCGGGCATCCTGCATGGCTTCCCAGGTCCAGGATCCTTCGATGATCATCCGGATCATGGACTGCGCCGCGTCGTCCCAAACCACCTGAATGCTCACAAACGGGTACCCATCATTCATGGACTGGTGCATTTATATTAACACAATCCAGGCTCAGATGGCAACCTTTTGCGCCCGGATTCAGGGCAATTGTACCAAACCGCACAAGCCTCTCGCCGCCGGGGGCCACTCCATTTCAGGGCAATCGCATCAAACTGAAAAAGCATCTCACCACAGAGAACACGGAGGACACAGAGGAGCAAACAAGTGGCCAGCTTGTGATTCACGGCTTCAGGGGTACGGTTTTTTCTGATTTTTGCTTTTCTCGGCGTTCCTGGCGTTGTGGCGGTTCAGCCCGCTTTTGACGCCGTTCCGCGCCCAACCCCGGCAGAAACAGCCGGGATGGGGTAACATACCCGCTTGTGACACGCGCCCATCCACAGCCTGTTTCCGGCGCGAGTCCGAACCGGATTCACCCATCCACCGGGACGACACCGCCGCATCCGTGGCGCTTCCCCCGGCTTCTTCTGACCGCTGACCGCTGTCTTTCGAGGAGACCTGCATGACCAACTCTGGAAGATCGATCCCTCCCGCCGTCCCGGTGCTGAGCGCGCCTGAGGATGTCGACGCCGCCCTGAACAACCCGCTGCCCGTCCTGCTGCTGGCCTGGCAGGACAAGACCCCTCGCCGCGACGCCGAGATCGCCCTGGCGGAGGTGGCCCAGCAGCACCGCGGCCGGCTGGTGGCCTACCTGGTGGACGCGCGCCAGACTCCGGCCCTGGCCGAGCGCTTCGATCTGGGCGCCAACCCGGTGCTGGTCGGCTGGTATGGCGGTCAGGAGCGCATCCGGCGCGCCAAGCCCTGGAACAGCGACGTGACCGGCATCGCCGCCGACCTGCTGGCCCTGGTTCCCCCGGAGGAACAGCCCGCCGACGCGCCCCCGCCGCCGCCGGCCAACGACAAGCCGGTGGAAGTCACCGACCAGACCTTCGTCAAGGAAGTGCTGGAGAGTCCGCTCCCGGTCCTGATCGACTTCTGGGCGGAGTGGTGCCAGCCGTGCAAGATGGTCGCGCCGATCCTGGTCAAGCTCGCCAAGGAGTACGCCGGGCGGGTGAAGATCGCCAAGGTTGACGTGGATCACAACCCGATGCTCTCCCAGCAGTTCCAGATTCAGAGCATCCCCACCCTGATGTTCGTCAAAAACGGCAAGATGGTCGGCCGGAGCGCCGGAGCCGCGCCGGAGCCGGCCCTGCGCGACGTGATCGAGCAGCTCATCGCGCTCCAGGTCTAGGCAGGAGCCGCGTGTGAGCGACCATGCCAACGCCGCCGGGCCGCTGGCCGCGGTCCGGGGCGAGCCGAGTCACGTCTGGCGGGCCGGGCAGGAGCGCCGCCTGGCGATGATCGAGCGCTGGGCTGCCCTGCATGACCGGCGCATCCTGGAAGTCGGCTGCGGGCTGGGGATGTACACCGCCCAGTACCGCCGCCGCTTCACCCCCCACGTGGACGCCTTCGACGTGGAATTCCCGCGCGTCGCCCAGGCGCGCGAGGCGACTCCGCACGCCCTGCTCGCCGCCGGAGAGGGCATGCCCTACCGGACGGATTCATTCGATGTGGTGATCAGCAACGAGGTGATCGAGCACGTGGCCGACGACCGCCAGACCGCCGCCGAGATGGTGCGCGTCTGCAAGCCCGGCGGCCGGATCGTGATCTTCTGCCCCAACCGCTGGTACCCGGTCGAGCAGCACGGCCACTACTGGCGCGGGGAATACCACTTCGGCAACACGCCCCTGATCAATTACCTGCCCGATCGCTGGCGCAACCGGCTGGCTCCCCACGTGCGGACGTATACCCGGCGCGGGCTGCTGGGTCTGTTCGAGGGGCAACCGGTGCGGGTCGTCCACCACACGCGCATCTTCGGCGGGTACGACAACCTGAGCCGGCGCTTCGGGCCGTTCGGCCGCCTGCTGCGATCCAGCCTGCACGGGCTGGAGCAGACCCCGCTACGCGTGCTCGGGCTGAGCCACCTGCTGGTGCTGGAGAAGACCGGCTGACCAGAAAAAGCGGGCGAGTCCGGCAAGATCGGCGATTGGCTACACAGCGGACGGGTCACTGACCCGTCCCTACAAGCGCGGCCTTAACCCTTGCGGGGCAATCGGGACAGGATGAGATACACAATCACCGCCGGAATCGCGCCGATCAGCAGGGGGACGGCGATCTCGATCTTCAGGATCGATGACCGCGCCTGGGTGTAGAGGATCGTCGCCCACAGCGTACCCACGCCATACACGATCCCGACGATTATCCCTTTCCAGGAGAAGTTGGCCCTGGGGCTGGCGATCGCGCCCGCCACCGCGCCGCCCACCAGGGCGATCAGAGTCCCCACCTCGCGCGAGAGGGTCGCACTGGACAGGAAGCCGGTGACCGCCAGAGCCGGGACGATGGCCGTCAGCATGATGATCACCAGGACGGCCAACAGGTAGTAGTCGCCGAACAGCTTTTTGGATGGCCCAGCCCGGATGATTCCCGACACCGCCCTGGCTTGCCGCGCGGCGGGATCGGCCTTCGCAGCCGCGCCGGACGATCCAAGCTGCGCCAGCAGGCGGGCTGTATCCGGTTCCCGATCCAGGAGTGCCAGCAGCAGCTCGCCGGGCAGCACGCCGGACTTCAGCTTCTGGCGCACGTCGTCCTTGCTGTCCCCCTGGTTCTGGAGCAGGGTGAGCAGATTCTCCGGCTCCAGCAGGATTTCCAGGGTATGCCCATCGGGCACCCGATCCAGCAGCTTCAACAGAATTTCTGCGCTTCGACCGTTCGTCATCCGGTTCCCATCCATGTGTGATCAGCGCTATGCACGAATCCAGCGTCCCCAACGCGTCTGGCTATCAGACATGAAAAGGGGCGGTTCGCGTCGATGCCAAGCATCGCACCGCCCCTCCCGTTTTTCGCTTCGACGTTTGCCGCCCCTTCTGGCCTCGGCGCAGCCAGAGGTTGCACTATCTCCGCTTTCTCCGGCCTCCCGGCCTCTGCTTTTTCCGCCTCTATCTACGACCGGCCGGTCACCTTCTTGAGCAGGTCGAACCAGAACGGCGCGCCCTGCATGACGGCCAGGGTCGTCAGGACCAGGCCGACCAGCTTTTGGAGCAGCAGTCCAAACCAGTTCCCGTTGTGGCCGGGCAGCAGGTTCCACAGATTGCGCGAATCCTGGCGTGGATTGAGCAGGGTGAATTCGACCGAGGCCGGCAAACCGGCTGCCTGGGCTGCGGCGATCTCGGCCTCGCGGGCCGCCACGTCCTCGTGGTACCAGCCGATCGGCAGGCGCAGGTCGAGCAGTTGCCCGACCGTCTGCTGGACGTCCACCACCGACGCCTGGACGTCCGTCGCGCTGGCGGTCAGGTTGACCTGGTCGATGGCGGCGTTGGCCGCCTGGACCGTGGTCTGGCGCAGCACGGGGTCATTCCACAGGGTCTGGCCGACGTAGATCGTGTCGACGTTGAGCACGATCACGACCAGCCCGCCCACCAGCAGCGAGAAGAACTGCATCCGGCGCTGGTACAGGTTGCGCGCCTGCTGCAGGCCGGAATCGAACCACTGGGTCAGGCGGTTCTTGGCGTCGGCCAGGTTGCGCGCCGTCGCCAGGACATCCCCGATCCGCGCCCGCAAATCCTGGTTGCCCACCTGGGCGACCATCTGAGCCACCATCGGGCTGTTGGTCAGGTTCTCCAGCAGGTCAAGCGCCTCGCTTGTCCCGGCCAGCACATCGATCAGGGCGACCGTCAGGGTCTCCGGCGCGATCTCCTTGATGGAATTGTCATCGCGGGAGCGATTGGCGAAGTCGACCGCCGGGTGTGCCAGCACCTTCTGGCGGATGCCGGGGTCGCGCAGCAGACGCTCCAACTCCTGGCGGTAGACGTTCGCCCGGACGTTGAGCGCGTTCTTGATCACGTTGTTGATCTGGGAGACCAGCAGGCTGAGGACCATGTAGACCAGGACCAGGCCGATCCCCACCTCGATGATCGAAGAGCCCATCCCTTCGCTTCCTTTCACGCCATCCACACGCCGGCAAACTACCGCCAGTGTAGGTGGAGGCCGGGGAAATGTCAATCAGGCGGGCAGGGTTGGGGTTGAGTCCTGAATCGCTGCCCAGGAACGGCGCGGAGGCCCGCCGATGCCGTGAGCCGAGCGCGTGCTTTCGTAGCGGCTACGTCGTGGGCTGCCCTACACCGGCTCCTTGAAGTCGTAGATGCCGTCGCGCTTGCCCCAACGCAGGCCGCAGCCCGCCTTGACGCAGGTCAGGGCCTCGCCGTCCGGGGCCAGATCGTCCCCGCACCAGGGACAGCAAAAAACCAGCGGCTCGCCGGTCACGTCCGGGCCATTCCCCAGGGCGGTATTCAGCGTGAACACGCTGGGCGAATACAGCAGGCCCGTCTGCTGGAGCAGCGAATCGAGCGCGGCCAGCGTCCCGGCCGGCACGAGCCGCTTGAGCGCCCCCACCCGGAAGTACGAGACCGGCAGACGCTTGTCCACCTGGAAGCCGGCGTTCCTGACCGCGACCTGCATGTAGGTCGGGTGAAAATCGAAGTTCAGCTTCACGAACTCGACCGGCTCCAGCGCGGCGGGGTTCCAGTCCTGGCGGCGCAGTCCGTAGCGCAGCAGGGCCTTGAGGTTGCGCTTGTTGGCGTATTCCAGCACGAATGTCCCGCCGGGGGTCAGGACGCGGTGGATGTTGTTCAGGGCGACCGGGACTTCGGCGATGTGGTGGATGACCCGGATCAGGGTCGCCGCGTCGAAGCTGCCCGGCCGGAAGGGCATCCGGTAGATGTCCGCCGCCACGTAGGTATAGCGTTCGTCCCCCAGGCGGGCGCGCGCCTCGGCCAGCATGCTGCGCGAGTAGTCCAGCAGCACGACCTGCTCGAACCCGGCCAGCTCGTTGGTCAGGCGGCCGAAGCCCGCCCCGATCTCCAGGATGCGCCGCCCGCCGCGCGGCGGCAGCAGCCGGCGCAGGGCGATCCGCTCCACGCGATCTTCGTAATCGCGGCCCTGGTTCTGCCAGAAGTCCTGGCTGTAACCGGAGCCTTCGTAGTCACACACGGGCGGGAAATCGGGTTGGGCGGACGCGTTCATGCGGGATCACCTGGGATTCTGACGTTCACGAGCGCCCAACAATACCACAAAACCGGGCCGGGGGACACGGGAAAATGCCCCGGCCCGCCGGGACAAAAGCAAGGCGAACCGCCAAAACGCCAAGAGTGCCAAGGAAAAACAGGGAGAAAGGCAAAGGGTAGAAGAAGCAGGCAGCATCCAGGCGAAAAGCGCAAACCGGGCGCGGATGCCCACGGCACACACCCCGCTTTTCGCCTGACGCTTAGACGCTTGCCGCTCTTATTGCGAAGGCGGGGTGATGATTCCCAGGTCGGCCTGTGGGGCGACTTCCTCGGTCGCGGCGGCGGCCGGCGCGGCCAGCGCCGGGCCGGGTTGGAAGGGATCGACCGGCTGGCCGTTGTCGTAGACCGGGGAATACACCCCGTCGGAGGCGCCTTCCGGCACGCTCCAGGCGGCCAGCCCACCCGGCTGGGTCCCGGTGATCACGCCCGGTTGGGCCGGGGTATCCAGCGGCCAGGTGTAGCCATCGCCCGCCGTGCGGGAGAAGCCCGGCCAGGGATGCTCGCTGCCCTCGGTCGGCGTCAGCAGGTAGGGCGCGTTGCCGCCGAGGAGCTGGCTCAGGTAGGTCCAGCCTTCGCCGGCGTTGCCCGGCAGGTTATCCAGGGCGCGGACGAACGGCTCCAGCAGGCCGCGCAGGTTATTGAAGGCGTCGTGGAGCTGGGTATCGCGCAGGGGGATCACCGCCCGCACGTCCAGATTGACCGGCACGGTCGTATTCACCGGCACGTCCAGGTCCAGCGTGACCGGCAGGATCAGGCCCTGCGGCAGGTTGATGTTCACGGTGCCGTTGATCCGCCCGCCGCCGCCCGGCAGATCGAACTGGGCGGCCACGGTCAGGGGCACCGGCGCGGTCAGCACCACGTTGGTGGTCTGCTCCAGGGGCAGGGTAAAGCTGATCGGGATTTCATCGCGGACGGGGATCACGCGGTCGATGGTGGCCGCGTCCAGCCCGACGAAACTGGCATGCAGGCCGTCGATCAGCGGTTCGACGATGGCCTTGATCTGGAAAATCTGGAGGACCACGATCACAAGCGTGATCACGAGCACCAGATTGATGACAAAGGAAAACAGCAGGGCCACGTTTTTGAAGGCGTTCCACGCGAACTTGATCCGCTGCATGGCCGATTTCTCCTGGTGGTACGGCGCGCCGGGTGAATGTTCCTATCATAGCACCGTCCGGGCGCGCCGGGCAATTAGAGGCAAGAGACCGGGCGGCCGGAAAAAGCGAAAGCAAGGGGAAAGCGTCGAAGCGGGTGGCGCTCCCCCCCAAAAAAATCAGGCTCCCTGAGGGAGGGAGCCTGATTATCAAATCTAGCGAAAGCCTTCGGCGCGTTACTTGATCCCGACCGGGATCGAGTAGTCGCGCGAGGTGCCGTCGGTGAAGACCACGTGCAGGGTGTAGCTCCGCGACGCGGTCGGGCAGCGCTCCGCCTGGCCCTGGCCGTTCACGCCCGTGCCGTCGAAGTACACGGCGCTCACGCCGCTGGTCGTCCAGAAGAACGTGAAGCACGTGCCGGCGTTATAGGTCTGGCCGTCGCCCACGGTCGAGCGGAAGTCGACCGATGGCCCGGAGGGCACGGCGGTCGCCGGGACTGCCGTCGCCGGGATGGCCGTCGGCAGGGCTGTCGGCGGGGCGGCCGGGGCCGTCTGCACCGGGAGGCTGCTGGTATCGCCGGTGATGTTCAGGTACAGCCCGGAGACCCAGCCCTGGCTTAGCCCGAAGGGCACCACGTACCACGTGCTGGACGCGTTGCGGGCCAGCAGCTCGACTTCGGTGCCGTTGGGCAGCGCGCCCAGGATCGGGTGGAAGGTACTGTCGCCGCTGCGCACGTTGAGGCCGATGGTCGTCGTGCCGCGCGGGCGGGTATCCGCGGTCGGGGCAGGCGGCTCGGTCGGGGCAACCGTCGGCGCGGCCTGTTGCTCGGCCGGGGCCACGGTTGGTTCGGCCGAGGTCGGAGTCGCGGTAGGCGGTTGGGTGGGCGGGGCGGCGACCACGTTGACGCTGATGCTCATCGGGGCGCTGGCCGTGCCATCCTGCCGGTAGGCGGTGACGGTCAGCGAGTGCAGCCCCTGGCCCTGGGCCTGCCATTCAAAGTTAGTCATAAACGCGCTCTGGCCGGCCGGGTTCGGGGCCGGGTTGGAGGCGTAGGCCGTGTCGTCGATCTGGAGATCGATCCGGCTGACCCCGTTGCCGGAGTCGGTCGCCACGGTCTGGATGATGACGTTGGTCCCTTCGGCGAACGACATGCCGTTGACCGGCACGCGGATATCCACCGTGGGGGCATTGGCCGCCGGGGCACTCGTGGAAGGAGCTTCGGGGCCTCCCGATAGATTGCATGCCATGCCCGCCAGGGCCAACAAGCCGAGCACGAAACAGACCACCAATCTGGGCCTGTGAGCCATAGGGGTTACTCCCTGTTTTTTCAGAACGAGCGCGGTGGCTGCCGGAGCCAGAGATGCCGGGACAATGCGGCCCAGGCGGCGCGCCTGTACTTTGCTGCTGCAAGACTAGCGCAAGACCGGGCGAAACGCAACGCTCAACCGCCCGCCGCTTGCCTGACGCTCGCCGGGCGGACAAAAGCAAAGCGGACCGCCAGGCCGCTAAGGAAAAACGCGGAGAAAGGCAAAACATGGAAAAAACTTTCCCGTAACGGCTCCAGAAACCTGCTTCTATCTCTGTGCGCTCCTTGTCCTCTGTGGTGTGCTGCCGTTTTTCAGTGTGATGCGATCGCGCCGCTGGAGTCCCGCCCCTGTCGCCCGCGCGGCGAGTGTGTATAATCACCCCACGATTCACGCCTGAGTGTTGAGGATGATCGACCCTTGCCGATTCTGAAGCCTGGAACCCTTGAGTTTGTCAGCCGCGGCGCCGACCAGACGACCCGCCTGGGCCATCGCCTGGGCGAGCTGGTGCGCCCAGGGGACGTGATCTGCCTGTCCGGCCCCCTGGGGGCGGGCAAGACCGCCTTCGCGCGCGGCCTGGGCCAGGGTTGGGGCGCCGTGCCGCCCGTGACCAGCCCGACCTTCACCCTGGTGCACGAGCACACGCGCCAGGCGGACGGCCTGCGGCTGTACCACGTGGACAGCTACCGGCTGTCCGGGCCAGACGACGCGCTGACCTTTGGCCTGGACGAGTTGTTCCTGGACGAGAATCCGCTCCTGATCGAGTGGCCGGAGCGGGTGGCGGGCATCCTGCCCGCCGCGCGGCTGTGGATCGCGTTTCACTTCGACGAGGGCGACCGCCGCCTGATCACCTTCGAAGCGGCGGGTGAGTCGTACATCGATCTGCTGGAAGAATACCGCCGGCGCACGTTCGGTGGATAAAAGACGGGGATTGGTTATTGGTGGGTGGTTGGTGGTGAAAAGCGCTGTTGGCTATTCGCTCTTTGCTCTTTGCATCTAGCGAAAAGCCAAGAGCCAACAGCTAAAAGCGCCTTTCGCTCTTACCAATCACCACAAACCAACAACCACCTACCGTCTTTCAAGGAATGAGCCTGTGATGCTGCTTGGAATTGACACCGCGACCCGCTTCATCAGCCTGGCGCTGCACGATGGGGATCGCATCGTGGCCGAATCCACCTGGGAGACGGCCAACAACCACACCATCGAGCTGGCCCCGGCCGTGCGGGCCATGCTGGGCCGCGCCGGGATGGACACCCCCCACCTGAGCGCGGTGGCGGTAGCCCTGGGGCCGGGATCGTTCACCGGCCTGCGCATTGGCCTGGGCTTCGCCAAGGGACTGGCGACCACGCTGGCCATCCCCCTGCTGGGCATCCCGACTCTGGCTGCCCTGGCGGCGGGCCAGCCGCGCTTCGACGGGCGGCTGATCGCCGTGCTCCAGGCCGGACGCGGGCGGCTGTGCGCCCAGCGCTTCGCCTGGGGCGCGGATGGCTGGACGCCGGAAGACGAGGCCGCCATCGTGAGCTGGGAAGCGCTGCTGGGCAGCCTGGGCGACGGCCGGCCCAGCCTGATCAGCGGCGAGATCGACGCCGACGGCCGCCGCCTGCTGGCTTCTTACGGCGCGGGCTTCGGGGTGAGCATGGCCCCGGCGGCGCACCGGATGCGCCGGGCGGGTTACCTGGCCGACCTGGCCTGGGCGCGTTTCCAGCGCGGAGACGTGGACGACCCGCTGACGCTGGTGCCGATCTACCTGCACCAGCCGGGGGTGCCTCATCCATGAGCCAGCTTCAGACGACGCTGCTGCGTCCGATGCGGCGCGAGGACATCCCCCAGGTCGTGGCGATCGACCAGCAGTCCTTCCCGATGTCCTGGTCGGCCAATGCCTACCTGTACGAGATCGAGCACAACCCGCTCAGCTCGCTGGTCGTCCTGGTGCGGACCGGGACCGGACCGGCTCAATTGAGCTGGATCGACCGGCTGCGCCAGGCGCTCAAACTGAACGGTGCGCCCGGTGGTGAGGAGATCATCGGCTACGGCGGCTTCTGGTTCACCCGGCGCGAGGCCCACATCAGCACGATCGCCGTCCGGCCGGACTGGCGCGGGCAGGGCCTGGGCGAGGTGCTGCTGGCCGGGATGGTGCGCCGCGCCCTGGGCCTGGAGGCGGAGCTGGTCTCGCTGGAGGTGCGGGTCAGCAACACCCCGGCCCTGGCGCTGTACCGCAAATACGCCTTCGCGGAATTCGGCGTGAAGCGAGCCTACTACCGCGACAACGGCGAGGACGCCTACGACATGCGCGTCCAGCCGCTCGACGCGATCTACCGGGGGCGCTTCAACGCGCTCTGGGAGGCCGTGACGGCCCGCGTCTCGTTCGTGGACGCCTATACCGAAGCGGCGATCCCGCACCGCGCCTTCTGACCGCCCGAAATCGCGCGGCGGCCCTGTGTGTGACCCCGGCCGGGAGCCGGGGAGTCCTGTACGGCGGGAAGGAGAGAGCCTGATGACCGACACCCTGGAAGAACGCCAGGCCAAGCTCAAGGCGATTGCCGCGGAAATCGCCGCCTGCCAGAAGTGCCCGCTGTACCGCAGCCGGACGCGCACCGTGCCCGGCGTCGGCCCGGCGGACGCCCGGATCATGTTCATCGGCGAAGCGCCCGGTTTCCACGAAGATCAACAGGGCCTGCCCTTCGTGGGGGCCAGCGGCAAGTACCTGACCGAGCTGCTGGCCGGGGTGGGCATCGACCGCAAGGATGTCTACATCGCCAACGTGGTCAAGTGCCGCCCGCCGGAGAACCGCGACCCCGCCGAGGGCGAATTGCAGGCCTGCGCGGACTACCTCGACCGCCAGATCGCGGCCATCCAACCGGCCATCATCATCACCCTGGGGCGCTACAGCATGGCCAAATACTTCCCCGATGGGCGCATCACGCGCATTCACGGCCAGCCCAAACGCAAGGATGGGCGGATTTACTACCCGATGTTCCATCCGGCGGCGGTGCTGCGCAACATCAACCTCAAGCCGGAGATGGAAGCCGACATGCGGCGCGTGCTGGACCTGATCAAGGAAGCGGAAGACGCCGGCGACCCAGGCAAGGACGACGATCCCGGCCCGGCGGAAAAGCCGGTCCAATTGAGCCTGTTCTAGGCAATTGCGTTCATAAACAAGGGCTTATGGGTAAAAGTCGTGCAAACCGGCTCCTGAAACACGGGGCTTAAGCTCCTTGTTCGCCCTTCTTTTACTGATGAGCCTCAAAACAATACCGCTTCTGTCGGGGGGACTCCGTGCAAGCCGAAACCAGCAGTCCGATTTCGGCGGGCCATGGCAGCGCAGTTGACGTCGCCAGCCCGCGCATCCAACGCCGCAACGTCGTGGCCCTGATGGGCGATTACGTGCTGTTTGGCATGGCCCTCAACATCCTCAACCCGACCGCCATGCCGCCCGATTTCGTGGCCCAGTTGGGCGGCGGGCCGGTGCTGGTCGGGCTGGCGGGGCTGCTGTGGCGCGTCACCTGGCTGCTGCCGCAGCTCATCGTTGCCTCGGTGGTCAACCGCGCCCCGCGCAAGAAAAAGTTCATGGTGCTGCCCTCCCTGGCGCGGTTGGGGTTGTTCGGGACCGCGCTGCTGATGGCCCTGGCCGGGCCGGAGCAGCCGGGGCTGCTGATCCTGGCCCTGCTGGGCGGGCTGGTCGTGCTGGCCCTGGGGGATGGGTCGAGCGTGGTGGCCTGGACGGACGTGCTGGGCAGCAGCCTGAAGAACGAGGCGCGCAGCCAGTTGATCGTGGTCTCCCAGGTGCTCAGCAGCGTGCTGGTCGCCCTGCTGATCTCGCCCCTGATCCGGGTGGTGCTGGGGCCGCAGGGACCGGCCTTCCCCAACAATTACGCGCTGCTGCTGGCCATCGCCGCCGGACTGCTGGCCGTCGGCCTGATCTTCCTGTCCAGGACGGTCGAGGGCCATTCGCCCCCACCCCAGGATTCGCCCGATCTGCGCCAGTACGCGCGGTTCCTGGGCCGCATCCTGCGCGAGGACAAAGTCTTCCGCACGTACATCCTGATGCGCTTCGTCTACGACCTGGCCGCGATCGGCGTGCCGTTTTACATCGTCTTCAGCACGACCCAGCTTGGCCTGGAGAGCGCGGTCGCCCTCAGCGACCAGATTTTGCTGCTGACCCTGGCCGGGATCGTCTCCGCCCTGGTGTTTGGCCGGCTGAACGCCCGCACCGGCCCGCGTAGCGTGATCGTGGTCGCGGCGCTGAGCGCGCTGCTCACGCCCCTCCTGATCCTGAGCAGCAGTTGGGTGGGGGTGATCGGCTTCCATCTGCTGTGGATCGTCCAGGCTTTTCTCAACGGGGCGTTCGTGCCGGGCTTTTTGAATTTCGTGGTGGAATACGCGCCGGAAGGCTACCGGCCGATCTACGGCGGGCTGTCGAATACCTTCGGCGCGCTGGCCCTGCTGGCCCCGATCCTGGGCGGGGTGATCGTGCAGCAGTTCTCGTACCAGGCCCTCTTCGCGGTGGGCGCGGTCCTGGGTGGGATCGCCCTGCTGCTGGCCCTCCGCCTGCCGGAGCCGCGCCGCCTGCGCACCTCACCCCGGCCCTCTCCACACGTGGAGATGGGAAATCCGGCGGCCGACTGAAGCCCCTCGCCGATTTTTGGAGAGGCAGCGTCACCGTCAGGTGACGCCGGGTGAGGTGGCGGCTGTCCCCGCGCCCGATCCCTGTGACCTGTCTACTGCCAACTGTCGACTGTGAGGTATACTGACCCCCGCGTGCGATGCGTCGCATCGCCCCGCCGCGCACAGAGAGGATGCGCATTCCTATGGAATTCGTGCCGACCATGATTGCCAGCTTCGTCCTGGCCCTGGCCCTGACCCCGGTCGCGCGCCGGCTGGCCTTCCGCTTCGGCGTGATCGACCAGCCCAGCAGCCGCAAGGTGCATACGAGCGCCACGCCGCTGATGGGCGGCTTCGCCATCTACGGCGGGCTGGTGCTGGCCCTGCTGATCTTCACGCCCAACATTTACCTGGTGGAGATGCTGGCGATCGGCGCGGGCGCGTCCTGGCTGGCCCTGATCGGCCTGCTGGACGACCGCCACGAGCTGGGCTTCCGGATCAAGCTGGTGGCCCAGGCTCTGGCGGCGGGCGTGCTGATCCTGGCCGGAATCCGCATCCAACTGACCGGCCAGCCGATCCTGGATGCGATCCTGACCGTGATCTGGGTGGTCGCCATCACCAACGCCCTCAATTTTCTGGACAACATGGACGGCATGGCGGCCGGCCTGGCCGGGATCGCGGGCGGCTTCTTTTTCATCCTGGCGGCGGGCGAGGGGCAAGGGCTGGTCGCCAGTCTGGCGGCGGCGATCTGCGGGGCGGCGATCGGCTTCCTGGTCTTCAACTTCAGCCCGGCCAGCATCTTCATGGGCGATATGGGCAGTCAGGTGCTCGGCTTCGTGCTGGCCGTGCTGGCGATCAAGCTGCGCTTCAGCACGCCGCTGAGCATCGCCACCTGGGCCGTGCCGATCCTGGTGCTGGGCCTGCCGATCTTCGATATCTCGCTGGTGGTCTTCACCCGGCTGCGGGAGGGGCGCTCCCCCGCCCAGGCGGGCAAGGATCACACCTCGCACCGGCTGTCCCAGATGGGCCTGGGCAACCGCAACGCGGTGCTGGTGCTGTACGGGGTGTGCGCGGCGCTGGGGGTGGACGCGATCGTGGTCAGCCGCAGCACGCCGGAGACGGCCCTGATCCTGGTGGCCCTGACCGGCCTGGTCGGGCTGGCCGCCTTCGTGGCCCTGGAACGCTTCCGGATGAAACAGCAGAAAAGCGGCTCTTAGCTTTTAGCTCTTGGCTTTTAGCGAACAGCCAAAAGCCAAAAGCCAGGAGCGCCTTTCTCATCAACCAACTACTTCTTTTCAGGAGATTACGGCGATGGCAGACACGTATCTGGTTACTGGCGGCGCGGGGTTCATTGGATCGCATCTGGTGGAGGCGCTGGTCGAGGCCGGGGAAAACGTGCGGGTGATCGACAACTTCGCCACCGGCCGCCCGGAGAATATCGCCCCGTTCCGCGACCGGATCGCGTTCTACCCGGTGGACATCACCCGGCGCGCCGCGCTGGACGAGCCGTTCGCCGGGGTGGATTACGTCCTGCACCAGGCGGCGATTCCCTCCGTGCCGCGCAGCGTCGACGATCCCCTGGGCACCCACGACGCCAACGTCAACGGCACGCTCAACGTGCTGGACGCCGCCCGCAAGGCCGGGGTCAAGCGCGTGGTGTACGCGGCCTCGTCGTCGGCCTACGGCGACATCGAGGGCCAGTACAAGCGCGAGGACATGGTTCCCCAGCCCCTCTCGCCCTATGCCGCCGCCAAGCTGGCGAGCGAATACTACTGCCAGGCGTTCTACCACGTCTACGGGCTGGAGACGATCGCGCTGCGCTACTTCAACGTGTTCGGCCCGCGCCAGGACCCCACCAGCCAGTATTCGGCCGTGATCCCGCTGTTCATCACCGCCATCCTGGATGGCGTCCCGCCGCGCATCCACGGCGACGGCCTCCAGAGCCGCGACTTCACCTACATCGCCAACGTCGTGCACGGCAACCTGCTGGCCTGCAAGGCCCCGGCGGAAGCGGCGGGCCAGGTCTACAACCTGGCCTGCGGCGACCGGATCACGCTGCTCGACCTGGTGGCGGAGATCAACCACATCCTCGGCACGGACATCCAGCCCATTCACGACGATCCGCGCCCCGGCGACGTGCGCCACTCCCAGGCGGACAACAGCAAGGCCCGCCGCCTGCTCGGCTTCGAGCCGCAGGTCAGCTTCGCCGAAGGCCTGGCGCGCACGATCCGCTTCTACGA
>JARKOQ010000134.1 GCA_029976005.1 Aggregatilineales bacterium
CCCACAGCCTGGGGCACGGGCTGGGCATCCAGGTCCACGAGTCGCCGTCGTTCACCCACCTGCGCGACGACGACGTGATCCAGCTCGGCAACGTGTTCACGATCGAGCCGGGCGTCTACTACCCTGAGCGCGGCTTCGGCGTCCGGGTGGAGGATACGCTCTACGTAGCCGAGAACGGCACGATCCACAGCCTGACCCCGATGCACAAGGAACTGGTGCTGCCGCTGAAGGGGTGAAGAAGTCGACAGTCGACAGTTCACAGTCGTCAGTAGGGACGGGTCAGTGACCCGTCCGCACGCATCAATCGCATTCCGCCGCCGAACGCGCTTCCGGGGGGCGAGCAAGCAGAAGAAGGCGCGGCAGTCGCATTGGCGGTCGGACACGGTAGCGCCGGAACTGCAATTCCGGCGCTACACGATCACCGCCAGATACGGGATTTTGTAGGGACGTTCAAATGAACGTCCCTACAGGTGGCGGTTCGAATTTGCCGGATTGTCGCCAGGAGGATCACCCCATGCAGGCCTATGGCTCAGGCTTCGCGCGGATCTACAACATTCGCTGGGCGGGATTCGCCGCGCGTATCGCCCCGCTGCTGCGGGCTTACTACGAGGCCCAGCCGGCCAACGGCGCGCCGCGCGACCTGCTCGACCTGTGCTGCGGGACGGGCCAGCTCGCCCTGGCCTTCCTGGAAGCCGGCTACCGCGTCACCGGCCTCGACCTTTCACCGGACATGCTGGCCTTCGCCCGGACCAACGCCGCCGACTATGTCGCCTCCGGTCAGGCCCGGTTCGTGCAGGGCGACGCGGCCGATTTCCGGCTGGACGCGCCGGTCGGGCTGGCCGTCTCCACCTTCGACGCGCTCAATCACCTGCCGGACCTGGACGCGCTGCGGGGGTGCTTCCTTTCAGTTCACGCGGCTCTGGTCGAGGGCGGCGTGTTCATCTTCGACCTGAACACCCGGCGCAAGATGATCGACTGCAACACGATCCACATCCACGATGCGCCCGACCTGCTGCTGGTCCAGCGCGGCGTCTACGGTGGCGGGGAGCGCGCCTGGAATCAGATCACGGGTTTCCTGCCCCACGGGGACGGGCCGCTGTTCGAACGCTTCGAGGAGACGATCTACGAGACGGTCTTCGCCATGGCCGACGTGCGGGCCGCGCTGGAGACAGCCGGATTCCGGCACATCCACTTCGCACACGAGCAGAGTCTCGATCAGCCCGTCACCGACCCCGAAACGCTGGAGCGCGCCTTCGTCATCGCCCACCGCTAAAACAAACGAACCGCCAAAACGCCAAGAACGCAGAGGAAAACAAGAAGAACAGCAAAAGGCAAGTCTCGGAGAATTTAAGAGTAAGAATATCCGCTATCTCTACGTCTGAGCTATAGACACTATTTGCGCTGAAAGAGATAGCCTGTGATGAACACCCCCATCCATCCCCAGACCCACATCGGCACGGTCAGCCTGTCCGTAGCCGACCTCGAGCGTTCGATCGGCTTCTACACAGACGTGATCGGCCTGCGGCTCCAGGGCCGCGAAAACGGCTCCGCCGACCTCGGCGTAAACGGCGCGCCCCTGCTCCGTCTGAGCGAGAAGCCGGGCGCCCGGCGGGCCGGCCGCACCGCCGGGCTGTATCACTTTGCGGTGCTCGTCCCCACCCGCCCCGATCTGGCCCGCGCCCTGAACCGCATCGCGGAGACGCGGACGCCCGTCCAGGGCTTCGCCGATCACCTGGTCAGCGAGGCAATCTACCTGCCCGACCCCGACGGACACGGCATCGAGTTGTACCGCGACCGCCCGCGCGAAACATGGCGCGGCGCAGACGGCCAGATCGCCATGGCGACCGACCCGCTCGATCTGGACGGCCTGCTGGCCGAGTTGGACGGCGCGCCCGTCGGGGAGACCTACGCCCTGCCCCACGGCACGTCGATCGGACACATCCACCTGCACGTCAGCCATCTGGATGCCGCCCGGCGCTTCTACGCGGACACGCTCGGCTTCGATCCGGTGGCTTCCATGCCGTCGGCCCTGTTCGCCTCGGCGGGCGGCTACCACCATCACCTGGGCCTCAATACCTGGGCCGGAGTCGGCGCGCCGCCCGCGCCGGAGGACTCCACCCGCCTGGAGTGGTACACGCTCGACCTGCCGGACGAGGCCGCCCGCGAGTCCGTCCTGGCCCGGCTGGACGCGGCGGGCCTGGCGACGGCCGATCACCCCGAAGGCGTGCGCGTCGATGACCCGGCCGGGAACGCGGTCGTGCTCCGCGTCAGCCCGGATACCAGATGACGCGCGGGTCGTCCGCCGCGCGCTGATAGGTGTAGGCCGCGTCGATCAGGCGCGGAAGGTCATAGGCGGGCCGCCAGCCCAGCACAAATTTGGCCTTGGTGTTGTCCAGCCAGGTCGAATGGTAGACCGTGGGCACGTCCACCGAGGGCAGGCCGCGCGTCGCGGCCAAGTACTCGGCCACCGCCCGGTAGTTGACCGGCTCGTCCATGCAGATGTTGAACAACTGCTGGCGGGCCTTGGGATTGTCGAGCGCGGCCAGGATCGCGCTGACCAGGTCGTCCACGTGGACGAAGTTGCGCTGCACGGGCTGGCCGTCCGGGTCGAGCATGACCGGGACGGTCTGGGTACGGACGTATTCATCCGCGCGCTCCGCGCCAACCAGCTCGCGCCAGCGCGGCCCCCCGAAGACGTCTTCCCCGAAGGACAGGGTGTACTTGAAATCGTCCTTCTCCATGATCCAGGGCGCGCGCAGGCAGCAGCCGTTGAGATCGTACTGGATGTAGTACTGCTCCAGCATGACCTCCTCCAGCACTTTGGAGAGCGCGTAGCAGCCCGGATAGGGCATGTGCTTCTGCTCCTCGGTGACCGGGATCGCGCGGGGATACACGAAATGGCCGACGCTGTTGTCCCCGCCGATCAGGATGAACTGCCGGAAGGTCGGGCTGACCCGGCACGTCTCCAGCAGCCAGAACATGCCCTTGACCGAGACGTCCATCACGACTTCGGGCGTCTCCTTGACCGTCGCCGCGTGGACGACGTGGGTGATCCCGTCCAGGGCTTCTTCCACCACGTCGCGGTATTCGATCGAGCCGCGAATCACCTCCAGCCGGGGCTGGGGTTCCAGCATGCGGTTGTGGCACAGCGCCCGCAGGCTGTACCCGGCATAGGCCGGGCTGGCCAGCACCCGCCGGATGAAGACCTGCCCGACCTTGCCCGTCGCCCCCGTCACCAGAATCTTGCCGCTGCCCGCCATCGGTCTCGCCTCCTGAGTCACTCGTGCGCTGATCCGATCATAGCCGATTCCTGGCCGACAGAACCATTTCAATTCAACACGGATTAAACGGACGACACAGATTTTCACGGTTCTTTACCTGCTTGAAAAACCGTGCAAATCCTTGAAATCTGTGTCATCCGTGTTGAATTGAAAGGTCATCCTACGGATCGACCCGTGAAAATCAGGCCGCAGGCGGTATAATTCCCCAATCTTTAGTGCAACCGAGGAACCGGGCATGACTCTTATTCTGGGGATCGAATCGAGCTGTGACGAAACCGCCGCCGCCGTCGTGCGCGACGGGCGGACGATCCTGTCCAACGTGGTCGCCTCCCAAATCGACCTGCACGCGCCCTACGGCGGCGTCTTCCCGGAAGTCGCCTCGCGCGCCCACGTGGAGGTGATCGGCGCGGTCGTCCACCAGGCCATGGACGAGGCCGGACTGACTTACGCCGACCTGGACGCGGTCGCCGTGACGCGCGGCCCCGGCCTGGCGGGCAGCCTGCTGGTCGGCGTCAACTACGCCAAGGGCCTGGCCTTCGCCAGCGGATTGCCCCTGGTCGGCGTCAACCACCTGGAAGGGCACATCTACTCGCTGTGGCTGACCGAGGCCGCCGACAAACTGGCCTTCCCGCTGGTCTGCCTGATCGTCTCCGGCGGGCATACCGAGCTGGTCCTGGTCAGGGATCACGGCCGCTACGAGCACCTGGGCGGCACCCAGGACGACGCGGCGGGCGAAGCCTTCGACAAGGTGGCCCGCCTGCTCCACCTGGGCTATCCCGGCGGCCCGGCCATCCAGAAGGCGGCGGCGGGCGGCAATGCCAAAGCCCACCCTTTCGCCAAGGCCCGGACCGACGCACCCTATGATTTTTCGTTCAGCGGCCTCAAGACGGCCGTGCTGCGCGCGGCGACCGTCCAGCCACGGCCAGGGCAGCCCCGCCAGCGCGGGGAGGAGAGCGAGGCCCCGCTCAAGCCCGACCTGCGCGTGGCGGACGTGGCGGCCAGCTTCCAGCGGGCGGTGGTGATGGCCCTGGTGGACAAAACCCTCCAGGCCGCGCGGGAATTCGGCGCGACGGCGATCCTGCTGGCGGGCGGGGTGAGCGCCAACAAGGCCCTGCGCGAGGAGATGGGCAAGGCCTCGCCGCTGCCGGTCTACACGCCGCCCCTGCACCTGTGCACGGACAACGCGGCCATGATCGCGGCGGCGGGGACCCAGCGCTTCCTGCAGGGCCAGCGCGACGGCCTCGACATGGACGTCCAGCCGATGTGGCCGATCATCAGCCTGGAGGCGATGGGCGGATAGCGGGCAGCTTTCAGCGATCAGCGGGCAGCGAAAACGCGGGCGCGATGGTGCACTGCCCGCGTTTTTTGTCGCGGCGGAATTGCGATTCTGGCGCGGGAAGTTGGATGGCCAACATCTTCCGTGTGCGATCCCGGCGCGAACGGCCGCATGGCACACCCCCGGACGGGGCACGCTGCAATTATCCGGCGTGCCCCGTCCTTACAGCGTCCCCCTACGCATACCTCGCCACGAACGCCGCCACCGTGTCGAAGACGGTGTCCATCTCCACGTCCAGGGTGAGCAGGTGGTCGCTCTGCTTCAGGGCCAGGGTGTGCAGGCGATCCTTCGGCGTCCCGGCCAGGGAGGCGATCTTCGCCAGGTTCCAGAAGGGCACGGTGCGGTCGCCCTCGGAGTAGATGAGCTGGAGCGGCGCGGTCAGGCGCGGCAGGCGCTCCGTCACGACCCCCATCATGGCGTACAGCTCGGCCAGGGCCGCCACCGGGAAGTGCCCGTAGCCCGCCCGGCCGATCTCCGGCTCGCCCCGCTGGGCCTGGATGGTGCGCATCCGCGAGTCGATGCGGCGGAAGTTCTCGTCCGGGTTTTTGGCGGTGTAATGCCAGACGACCTTGAGGTAGCGGGCGTAGGGCATCAGCGCCTGGTCGAAGCCGATCGGCCCGGCCAGCGAGACCACGCCGTCCGGCTGCTCGCGCGTGCCCAGGTTCAGGGCCAGCGCGCCGCCCATGCTCAGGCCGATCACGAACACCTTGCGGCACAGCCCGCGCAGCAGGGTATAGCCATCCAGCGCGCTGCCGTACCAGTCCTGCCACGTCGCGCGGCGCAGGTGGGTGATATCCGTGCCGTGGCCGGCGATGCGCGGGCCGTAGACGGTGTGCCCCTGGGCGGCCAGGTGCTTGCCCAGCCAGAGCATCTCCTGCGGCAGGGCTTGCAGGCCGTGCAGGCACAGGCAGCCCACGCCGGAATTCCCCTGAAAGAAGAACGGCGCGCCGCCGGGGATATAGTAGGACTCGTTGGTGGTGAACCCGCTCATCATGACTCCTCGTGGCAAACAGGGATCGATCTCCCCCGATCGTAAACCGGGCGGCGGATTTGTCCAGCGGCATCCGGCGAACTCCGACTTCTCCCGGCGATCAGGGGACAAATCAGGGTCGATCTTAACAAAAAATACACAACTACCGGGGTGGCGCGCCGATCAATTGTGTGCTATGCTGACTTTATCCGTCTTATGCATCATGGGAGATTATCCATGCGCAACTGGCTTCATACTCTCAAGGGCCGCCTTCAGGAAGGGCAGGGTCTGGTCGAATACGCCCTGATCCTGGTCCTGGTGGCGGTGGTCGTCATCGTCATCCTGGCCCTGCTGGGGCCGGCCATCGGCAACATCTTCAGCAACATCGTGAACGGCCTGAATGGGAATGTGCCCCAGACCGGCGGCGGGTTGATCCTGCTGTTCTAAGCGGCATCGGTATCATCTCACGGCCCCGCGCCCACCCGGCGCGGGGTCTTTTTTTGCCCGACCTCCGGACTCGCTTCGTCGTTTTTCTCCGCCTTCCGGGTCGAATTGCGCTATACTGAGAGGCGCGGTCCCATCTTGTGGCGGCCGCCCCATAAACTGTTACGGCATCCAGAGAGTCAGGCCATGTTTGCCCACAAAAAAACGCTTACACGGACAACAAGGGGCTTAAGCCCCTTGCTCCAAAGCCCACCCACCCGCCCATGCCGCCCCGCCCCGGCCGGACTGCGCCGGGCGCTGGCGCTGGTCGTAGTCCTGCTGGCGGGGCTGTGCCCGGCGCTGACCTCACCGGCCGCCGCCCAGGGTCAGACCCCCACCCTGCCCGCCGACCTGTTCGTCCTGACCGCCCAGGCCCAGGTGATGCACATCGCCGCCGGCAGCGGGTTCGCGGCGGCCATCACCCCCGCCAACCAGGTCGTGATCGACTTCGGCGTCGCCCCCGACGGCCAGTGGATCGCCTATCGCTCGGCCGCGGCGGCGGACGGCTCGGCGGCCTCGGTGCTGGCGATCAGCGCCGTCAGCAGCGGCTCCGGCGAGGTGCTGGAATTCGATCCCGTGATGCCGCCCATCACCGGGCGCGGGCAGACCGTCGCCTGGTCGCCGGACGCCAGCGCCGTCGCCTATACGACCCCAACCGGGCTGCGCTTTTACCTGGCCGGGGTGGGCGAATACGGCGCGCCGGCTTACGTCAACGTGGAAGGCGGCCCCTTCCTGAACCTGGCCTGGTCGCCGGGCGGGAGCCTGCTGGCCGCCGAGGCGGAGAACAATGCCTGGTCGCTGTACCGGCGCGAAGGCACGACCGTCGCCTATGCCGGGCAGGTGCCCGACTCGGCCGGGATGGCCTGGGTTCGCGAAGGCGTCGTCGCGGTCGCGCCCTCGGCGGGCGGGCTGCTGACGCTCGACGTGCGGGACGGCACGCAGGCCGCCCTGCTGGACGCCTCGATCGTGGTCAGCCAGCCGGTCCTGGTGCGCGGCGACCGCCTGATCTTCTTCGTCCACGACGCGCCGGGCCAGCGCTTCGCCGCGCGGCGCTTCGGGACGGTCAGCGTGCTGGGCGGCGATTATATCTCCAGCGACGCCGCCCTGGAACTGACCCCGGCCATGCGCTGGATGCCGGACGGCGTGGCCCTGCTGGGGATACTCGACGGCCAGCTCGTCCTGATCGAGCCGCGCACCAACACCCGCCGCCAGATCGTCGAGTCGGTCCAGACCTATACCTGGGGCCCGCTGACACCGACCGAGATCAGCGGTCTGATCATGCCCGATGACCTCTACTTCCTCGGCCGCGACCCGGACGGGCTGGCTCAGCTCTGGCGGCTGCCCGCCGACGGCCGCCCGGTCGAACAGATCACCCGCGAGCCGCGCAACGTGATTGATTATGCCCTCGCGCCGGATGGCAGCCAGATCGCCTACACCTCCGGCGGCAACCTGATCGTGGCCGGCCGGGACGGCAATGGCGGCCGCGTGCTCTCCCCAGTCGGGGAGCGGCCCGGCGCGGGCGGGCAGCCCGCCTGGAGTCCGGACGGCCAGCTGATCGCCTTCGTGCGGGATGGCATCTGGCTCGTCCCGGCGATCGGCGGCGGCCGCACCGAGCTGATCACGGACGTCCTGGCTTCCGACACGCCGCCCGATCAGGTGCGCGTCTACATGACCCCGCGCTGGAGTCCCGACGGCACGTGGCTCCTGATCGACATCGGCTACTACGAAGGCATGGGGCTGGGCCTGCTGCCGGCCACCGGCGGCGAGGCCGCCGCCCTGCCGACCAGCTCGTCGCAAGGCGGCTGGCTGCCCAACGGCCAGGTGCTGGCCTGGGACGCCGGCTATGGGATGACCACCCCCGGCCTGTACCTGGTCGATCCGGCTAACCTGGACAGCTATACCACGATTCTGGACGACACCTGGCACGTCAGCGACGTGGCGGTGCTGGCCCCGGAAGCGGCGGTGATCCTCAGCGCCCCCGGCGGGGGCAGCATGGGGCCGGGCGCGGTCCAACCCTACCTCGTCCCGATCCTGCCCGACGCCCTGCCCTTTCCGCAGGGCCGCGCCGGCCTGTTGGAATCCCCGGCCCTCTCGGCGGATGGCAGGGTGGCGGCCGGGCTGCGCGCGTCGCGTTACGGTGACTTTGGGCTGGAAGGGCGGCTGGTGATCATCCATCTGGAAAACGGTGAACGATTCGCGGTGGAGACCCCCGGCGACATCTGGGGGCTGACCTGGGGAGGCGCACAGTGACAGGCGAACGCATCCTGATCATCGAAGACGACGAACAGATCGTCCAGACCGTCCGCCGGGGCCTGATCTACGAAGGCTACACGGTCGACGTCGCGCTGGACGGCCACAGCGGGCTGGAAAAAGCCCGCGACACCCCGCCCGACCTGGTGATCCTGGACCTGATGCTGCCCGGCATGGACGGCCTGGAGGTCTGCCGCCGGATGCGCGCCGCCAGCGACGAAACGCCCGTCCTGATGCTCACCGCGCGCGACGGCGTCACCGACCGGGTGGCCGGGCTGGACGCCGGGGCGGACGATTACCTGGTCAAGCCCTTCTCCTTCGACGAACTGCTGGCCCGGATGCGTGCCCTGTTCCGCCGGGCGCGGCCGACCGGCACGTCCGCGCCGGAGGTGCTGCGCTTCGCCGACCTGGTGCTGGATACCGGCACGCGGCGCGCCACCCGCAGCGACCGGGTGATCGACC
Organism: Aggregatilineales bacterium; assembly: GCA_029976005.1. GTDB lineage: Bacteria > Chloroflexota > Anaerolineae > Aggregatilineales > Ch27 > JARKOQ01. The sequence continues at coordinate 8,783 of JARKOQ010000134.1, forward strand.
TGACCGCCAAGGAATACGAGCTGCTGGAGCTGTTCATGCGCCACCCGCGCCAGGTCCTGACCCGCGATCAGATTTTCGACCGGGTGTGGAATTACGACTTCGGCGGGGAAAGCAACATCATCGAGGTCTACGTGCGCTACCTGCGCCAGAAGACCGAGGAGCACAACGAGCCGCGCCTGCTCCATACCGTGCGCGGCGTGGGCTACGTCCTGCGCGAGGAGTAGCAGCCAGAGGCAGGCAACGGGGAGTCCAGAGGCCAGAGACCAGAGGCAAAAGAAAGCGGCTGGCGCTCAAAGGGCTGAAAAGCGGACGGACGGGGCAGGCTACCCCCCGTCCGTTTAGTTTTCTCCGAGCAGGCTCACCAGCAGGTCGTCGAGAGGGACTTCGGTGGCGACCTCGGCTATGCCAGATCAGGTCCGTTCAGGCCCCCGGTTTGACCAGGTAGTACTTGCCGGTCGCAGTGTCGCGTTGGATCAACGACACCGCATCGCCCAGGTATTCATCGATCGCACGCTGCGCGCCGGGGAATTTGGCGTGTTCCTTGGTGTTCAGGTATTCATCGAAGATCACCACCCCGCCCGGCACGACTTTCGGGTAGAGCTGCTCCAGGCAGGTGCGGTACGAGTCGTAGAGGTCCACGTCCAGGTTGAGCAGCGCGATCCCGCTGCCCCGGTACCTGGACAGCGTGTCCTGAAACAGCCCAGGAATCAGCGTCACCTGACTGGTAAGGAAAGGCTGGTCAATCCCGGCCCGCAGCAGCCGGCGGGTGATGTACGGCAGGCTGGTATCGCTCAGTTGGCCGCGCCGGACATTGCGCTGGCTGCGGTCTTCGGCCGTCGGGTCCGGGAAGCCTTCGAACGTATCGAAGCCCCACAGCTTGCGGCCGCGCAGTTCCTCCTTGACAAAGATCGCCCACCACAGCAGGGATTGGCCGCGCCACACGCCGCACTCGACCACATCCCCCTCGACCGTGTGGATCAGGTTAAAAAGCCGGTTGAAGTACAGGAAGCGCTGCACATCCGTGTAGTGGAAGCCGACGATCGGCTCGATCCGGCTGCTGCGCACCACCTGAAGCCCCAGCCGGTTCAACTGCCGGTTGGCGGCCCGTCCTAGCTTTTGCATTCCGTCATTCCTTCCGCTGCCTCACTGCCCAAACGCCCAGCCCTGCCAGCCGCGCGCCTGCCAGGCGGCGTAGAGTGCGATCGCGCCCGCCGTGGCGACGTTCAGACTCTCCACATGGCCGCGCATCGGCAGGGTGACGGCCATGTCGCACGTATCGCGCACCAGACGGCGCATCCCCTCGCCTTCGCTGCCCAACACCAGACACAGGTTCATGTTGAGGTCGGCCCGGTCCAGCGGCTGGATGTTGGGGCCAATGTCCAGCCCGACCACCCAGACGTCGTTGGCCTTGAGTTCCTTGAGGGCATTGACCAGGTTGTTGACCTGGGCCACGAACAGGTGCTCGACCGCGCCGGAGGAGGCCGCCACGACCGCCGGGGTGACGGTCACGCCGCGCCGTTCCTGGAGGATGATCCCATGCACGCCGACCGCGTCGGCGATGCGCAGCAGGCTACCCACGTTCTGGGGGTCCTGGAGCAGGTCCAGGGCCAGGAAGAAGTTCTTCTCGTGGCGCAGCACGGAGGTTTCCAACAGGGTTTGCAGGCTGGCGAAGGGATAATCGCCACAGCGCAGCACCACGCCCTGGTGGTTGGCTCCCTTGGCCAGATCGTCGATGATCCGGCGCGGGACGCGGTGGACGGGCACGCCGCGCGTCTCCGCCGCGCCGAGGATTTCCGTGATCGGGCCGCGCTCCTCGGCGCTCTCCAGCAGCAGGACTTGCTCGAACTTGCGCCGGTTGGCGCGCAGGGCTTCCAGCACCGGCCAGCGGCCGTACAGGAATTCAGACATCGCGGGTTCCTTCTCGGCTTGGATGGATTGTCAGGCGAGAAGTATAACGCGCCAGACCCGGCGAAGTTACTCCGCCGGAGGATACTGATCGCGCAACACCCGGGCGACGATCAGTTCCAGGTCGATGGACAGCTTCGGGTCGGGCCTCATGAATTCCCCTGCGCCCGCCGGAAAGCGCGCCATGCCACCGCCGTGATCGTCGGCGACGGCGTCTTCTTATCGGCGAAGTCCCAGCCCTTCCAGGCCTGGTACATCGAACGGGCCGTGAAGCGCCCCGTCTCGTCCGACTGGACCATCAGCTCGCCCAGCATGGCCTGGAAGCGAGGATCAGACCGCGCCTTGGGGAAGCGGCTCAGGACGTCGACCATGTGCAGGAGATCGTACCATACCAGAGGGTACTTGGGCTTGCGGAAGTCGGTGCCGATCCCGAACAGGTACGGCTTGCGTTCGCGCTGGATGTCCCACAGGTGGAGCAGCGCGGCGATGCCCTGTTGGGCTGGCCCGGACTCCAGCAGGGCCGGGACGCGGCCGATCGCTCGCAGCGCGATCAGGGTGGCGTACGGGCAGGCATCGTCGTGGCGGCCGGGGCCACGAAAGCCGCCCATGACCTCCGCCACCACGCAGCGCCAGCCGTTGTCTTCGGCCAGCCCCAGCAGGTGATCCAGCGCGCGCCGGACGCGCGGATCATCCCCCAACCCGAAGTCGAGCAGGGCCGCCAGCACGGTCGGCGCGTCGCAGGCCATCCAGCCCGGATGATCCTGGCCGTCCCCGCCGAAGCGCTCGTTGACCCGCAGGTTGACGGTGAACGGCCCCTCCGGGGACTGGTTGGCCAGCACCCGGTCGAGGATCGGGGCCAGGTCGGGATCGGCGGCCGTCAACCCCAGATCGGCCAGCAGGCTCAGCTTGTGCAGCGGGTGCCCGGCGTCGTTGTGGCGGTTGAGCGCCTCGCCCGGCCAGTCAGCCAGCCCAGCCAGGATCGCCCGCACGCCGGGATAGGCGAGCGTATCACGATGGGCGGCGACCACGTCAGGGTCATCGGCCGGACGGCCAAGCAGGTCGCGCAGCGTCCGGAAGCGCACCCAGGGCTGGTCCGCTTCGAGCAGCCACTCGACGGGCATGGCTGTCACTTCGGACGGTTGAGTGGTCATGATCATCCCCCCCCTGACGATCGAAGTAGAACACATATTCTATTCTACTCTATCTGGCCGGGATTGGCACAACCAAAAGCAAATAGGGCACGGATGACACGGATTGGTCACGGATCAACACGGATTCTAGATTGCGGTATCCGTGAAAATCCGTGCTTGATCCGTGTCATCCGTGCCCTATTCTTGTTTTGC
>JARKOQ010000144.1 GCA_029976005.1 Aggregatilineales bacterium
AGATAGAGTCTCATCGGCCCGTTTTTCCCTCTGCGTCCTCCGCGATCTCCGCGGTGAGCTGCTTTTTTCGTCCTGATGCGATAGTCCCGTAGCCAGCGCGATCGGTCGGAAATCAGTTGCCAGGGCAATCGCATCAAATCGCAAAAGACATCTCACCAGAGGACAAACCAGTTCACCAGCTTTCGATTCGCGGCTTCAGTGGTGCAAGTTTTCCTGATTTTCGCTTTTCTCTGCGTTTTTTCCTGGTGTTCCTGGCGGTTTGGCGGTTCATTTTGTTTTTGATGCGATTGCCCTGAATCAATTGCCCCGATTGCATGCCAACTGCGGGAAGCATGCTATAATCAAAGGAATTACTGCCCTGATCGTATCCAGACTCCTGGGCAGTCATGTTCCTTCACCTCCGCAGCAACAGAACAGTATCTTTGCGTCTACGCTTGCCTGGCCGTTGCCCACCAAGAGGGAACCGGATGGATCTCCGACAGATCGTCAACGATATCCCGGATTACAAGACCTTCCTGACCGTCGATGAATTGAACGCCTCCAGCCGCCGCCTGGTCGAGGAATTCCCCGCCCTGGCGAGCCTCAAGCCCGTGGGCCAGACCCGCGGCGGCGACCCGATCGAGCTGCTGACGATCAAGGGCGGCGAGCGCCAGGCCTTCATCTTCGGCGGCCCCCACCCCAACGAGCCGATCGGCACGATGACGATCGAGACCCTCAGCCGCCGCCTGTGCGAGGATACGGCCCTGCGCGAGGAACTGGGCTACACCTGGCACTTCATCAAGGCCATCGACGCCGACGGCATGCGCCTCAACGAAGGCTGGTTCAAGGGGCCGTTCACCCCGGCCAACTACGCCCGCCACTTCTTCCGCCCGGCCCCGTTCGACCAGGTGGAATGGACCTTCCCGACCGAGTACAAGACCCTGAAATTCGACTCGCCCCTGCCGGAGACGCAGGCGCTGATGGCCGTCATCGACGAGGTCAAGCCCGACCTGCTCTTCTCCCTGCACAACTCCGGCTTCGGCGGCGTGTACTATTATGTCTCCCACCCGTGCGAGCCGCTGTACAAACTCTTCCACGAGCTGCCGGAGTGGTTCGGGCTGGCGCTGGACCTGGGCGAGCCGGAGGTCAGCAACGCCGTGACTTTCGCCCCCGCCATCTACCAGATGATCTCCTCCAAGGATACCTACGACCACCTGGAGCAGAACGGCGTGCCGGACCCGGCGGCGGTGATCAAGTCCGGCGGCTCCAGCGCGGAGTATGCCGGCCGCCACGGCTCGTTCTTCCTCGTGGTGGAGATGCCCTACTTCGACGATCCGCGCGTCAACGACCAGTCACTGACCGACGTGCTGCGCCGCGACGCGATCCTGCAAAGCCTGGACGCCCAGGACGCCTTCGACGGCTGGATCAACGACCAGATGGCGAAGGTCGAGCCTGACCTGCGCCAGGAGACGCTGATCACGCGGGCGGTCAAGGCGTTCCTGGGCACCGGCCCGGCCTACCGCGAGGCGGAGCGCCAGTGGGCCTCCACCAGCGAGGAGACCAACCGCCCCGCTTCCCAGGCGGAATACTTCAGCAGCCTGCTCGGCACCAAGTTCTACCGGATGCTCCTGCTGGGCATGTTCGCCCGGATGATGGAGGCCGAAATCGCCGCCGGGAACGCCAGCGCCGCGATCCGCGAGGCGGCGGCGCAGGCCCGCGCCCGGCTGGACGAAGGCGGGGCCGAGCTGGAAACGCAGTTGAACTACCGGGTCATCCCGATTCGCAGCCTGGTCGGGGTGCAGATGTGCGCGGGTCTGGCGACCGCCGAATACCTGCGCGACCACCCGCGGGGGTAGCCGGAGACGGCCCCCCTTCACAACCGCAGCCGGCTGGTGCCCCCTGCCCAGGGGCCATCAGATGAAGCTGACTCGCAGGTCGGATGTCCTTACAGGAGAGAAAGGGACTTCAAAGATGAAAAAAGCTCTTGTCATTCTGGTCATCGCCATGCTGGTTGTGCCGCTGACCACGGCCCTGGGCCAGGGAGGGGCGGAAGAGACCTTCCAGTACTCCAGCACCTACGACATGACCACGCTCAACCCCATCCTGATGACCGATGGGGGATCGTTCGCCGTGTCACAGTTCGTCTGGGCCGGGCTGTTCAACGTCGACCCGATGACCGGCCTGCCCGTGCCCGGCCTGGCCTCCTGGGAAATCTCCGAGGACGGCCTGACCTACACCTTCACCATTCGCGATGACGCGAACTGGAGCGACGGCACGCCGATCACGGCCCAGGACGTCAAGTTCACCTACGAGGCCGTGGCCTCGCCCCTGGTGGAATCGCCCCGCAAGTCGGACATCCAGTCGATCGCGGCCGTCAACATCATCGACGACAAGACCTTCGAGGTCGTCCTGAGTCAAGTCAACTGCACGATCTGGAACAATCTGGCCGCCGCGCTCAATACGCCGCTGCCGTCGCACAAGTACGCGGCGGACTTCAGCGACATCATGACCAGCGACTTCAACCTCAACCCCGACATCGCCAGCGGCCCGTACATCCTGGAAGAGCACATGCCCGACGAGTACACCCGTCTGGTCGCCAACCCCAGCTACTACCTGGGCGCGCCGCAGATCCCGTATGTGGTCGTCCGCGTCCTGCCCGACACGGCCATCCAGAATCAGGCCCTGATGGCGGGCGAAGTTGACTACGCCTTCATGTACCCGGACGAGCTGGCCCAGCTCCCCTCGCTGGACGGCCTGAACACCTACTCGTTCGCGCTGCACAACACGCCCATCCTGGCCCTCAACTGGGCCGACCCGGCCAACCCGATGCCCGCCTGGGACGAGAACGGCAACCGCGTCGAGCAGGCCCCGCACCCGATCCTGAGCGACATCCGCGTCCGCCAGGCGATCGCGATGGGCTACGACAAGGACGCCATCCTGGCGACCCTGGGCGAGGGCAACGGCGTGCGCCTGATCTCGTCCGTCATCCCGACCATCACCTGGGCCTTCAACACCGAGCTGACCCCCTGGCCGTATGACCCGGAGCGCGCGGCCGCGCTGCTGGCCGAGGCCGGCTGGGCCGACACCGACGGCGACGGCATCCTCGATAAGGACGGCCAGCCGCTCAAGCTGGAAATCCTGTCCTCGCCGCTGATCAGCCTGTGGGAGAACATCGCCCTGGTGGCCCAGGACCAGCTCTCGCAGCTCGGCATGGACGTCACCGTGACCACCCTGGAGTGGGGCGCGTTCATCAATGACCGCCTGCTGCCCCAGAACTTCGACATGCTGGTCGTCGGCTTCGGCGGCGGCACGCCTCCCGATCCGGATGCCATCGCCAGCCCGCTGATGTACAGCCACAACGACATCCCCGGCTCCGGCTTCAATATGACGTCCTACGTCAACGAGACCGTGGACGAGCTGCTGGAGCAGGGCCGCACCGTCCCCGGCTGCTCGGTCGAAGACCGCACGCCGATCTACTGGGAGATGCAGCGCATCACCCAGGAAGAGGTCGCCTACGACTTCACCGTCAACCCGAACCAGGTGAACATCCTGAGCGCCCGCCTGCAGACCGGCGAGCCTGGCCCGTGGGACCCGTGGGACCTCCAGGGCATCCACAACTGGACGATCGCCGGCTTCGGCGAGTAGGCCGAGCCTGCTGAGTTCCTGAAACACAACGCCCACCCGGCTAACCGGGTGGGCGTTTTCATCTCATGGACATAGGCCAGAAACAAGGGGCTTAAGCCCCTTGTTTTCCAACAGGAATGCGGCCGGCTGCGGTTCTTGGTGGCCCCGGCGCGGGATGACTCCGTCGCGGCAGGCCGCGCCGCTACCAACAAATCGCCCGACCCTACTCGAATAATTCCACGCTGTCCAGCACGCTGGTCAGGACCGGCTGGCTGGCCTCCCACTGGTCGACCGGGGCCGCCAGCACAAACAGGTAGATCACCAGGCTGGACGGCTGGGTGGCGATGATCCGGGCGTGCAGATTCTCCCAGCCCTCGAACTCGCTGCCCTGGACTTCGACCTCCAGCGCTTCCAGCCCCTTGAACGTGACCGGCTCGATCTCCCCCACCATCTCCCAGCCATGCTCCGGACGCAGCGGGCCGCGCTGCATGTATTCGTCCAGGGCGGCTTCCAGGCTGCCGTACATGCCCAGCGACGTGCTGCGGTGGATGGTGAGGGTCGGCCCAGGCTGGCCGTTGAAGGTGGCCGGCTGGGCCAGGATCAGCACGCCCATCTGGGGAATCTGGTAATGCCAGCCCTCAGGATAATTGAAGGCGAAGGCAGCCGGGCTTTCGGTATAGCGGTAGGGCAGCGCGGATTTGGGCCGCAGCAGCAGGACGATCGCCAGCGCGGCCAGCGCCACGACGACCAGCGCCGCGAGCAGCACGAGCGTTTTACGAGCAGGACGGCGCACGGACAAGGTCTCCTACAGGTATTGCACTTTCGCGTTGGTTCTCAAGAGCGGGCGCACGGGCATTACCTCACCCTAAATCCCTCCCCGCAAAGCAGGGAGGGACTTGCGACTCTCCCCTATCGCGGCGGGGTGAGCCTGCGCCTGGATAGGGGTCATAGTTCGTAACGCGCGCTGGCTGCGCCCCGCGTCAGCGGCCGCGCACGCTGCGCGGGTCGAGCGCGTCGCGCAGCCCATCGCCGACCAGGTAGAAGCACAGCACGGTCAGCGAAATCAGGAGGCCCGGCCAGATCACCAGATGGGTGCCCTGCACGAAATAGGAGCGGGCCTCGGTCAGCATATTGCCCCAGGTCGGCGTGGGCGGCTGGACGCCCAGCCCCAGGTAACTCAGCCCTGATTCGACCAGGATCAGCGACCCGGCGTTGATCGTCAGCGAGATCACGACCAGGGAGATCGTGTTGGGGAAGATATGGCTGAGCATCATCCACCAGTCGCGCGCGCCAATCGCCCGCGCGGCCAGCATGAACTCGTTGGCCTTCAGGGAGAGCACCTGCCCGCGCACCAGCCGGCAGGTCGTCACCCAGCCCAGCGCCCCCAGGATCAGGATCAGCACCTGGGCCGAGGGCGACCAGATCGTGGCCGCGATCAGCAGCAGGAAGATCGTCGGCACGGATTCCAGGGTGTTGATGAACCACATCACGGCGTCGTCCACCACCCCGCCATAGTAGGCGGTGACGATCCCGACCACAACGCCGATCGTGATCGAGACGAGACTCGCCAGGTAGGCGACCGCCAGGGAGACCTGCCCCCCGTACAACAGGCGAATCAGGTGGTCCCGGCCGAGCTGATCGGTGCCCAGCAGCCCACCCTCGCCGGGCGGCAGGTTGCGGTGGATCAGGTCGGTCCGGCTGACATCCACATGCAGCACCTTTTCAACGATCGGCGGGCCGAAGAAGCAGGCCAGGGTCAGCAGGAGCAGCACGGCCAGGGACAGCATGCTTAACCGGTCCCGCCTGAAATGGCGCACGGCGTCCATCCAGAACGAGCGCGACTTGTGGAACTGTTCCTCATCATCAAGCACGAGCACGCGAGCATCAGCAGACATGGGCGTTCCTCGTCATTCCAGACGGATTCGGGGATCGATCCAGGCGTACAGGATATCGGAGAACAGAACGCCCAGGATGTACAGCACCGCACCCAGCACAACCGATCCCATGATCAGCGGATAGTCGCGCTGAAACACGCCGTTGACCACCAGCCGGCCCATCCCCGGCCAGGCGAAGACCTGCTCGATGATGACCGCCCCGCCCAGCAAACTGCCGAGCGCCGGGCCAAGCAGCGCCGCAATCGGGATCAGGGCGTTGCGCAGCACGTGGTGAACGACGATTGTCCGGTTCTGGAGGCCCTTGGCCCGCGCCGTCCGGACGTAATCCTGCCCCAGGACTTCCATCACCTCGGCCCGCATGTAGCGCGAGACCGTGGCGATGATCCCCAGCGCCAGGACGAAAACCGGCATGATCATGTAGCGGATCTGGTCCAGGCCGGAGGCGTCCGGCCGGGTGATGTCGCGCATGCCGCTCATCGGCAGCCAGCCCAGGTTGACGCTGAAGACGATGATCATCAGCAGCGCCAACCAGAAGGCGGGTATCGCGTTGCCCACCACGGAAAACACCCGAGTCACTTGATCGAACCAGGTGCGGCTCCTGATCGCGGACAGGATGCCCAGGGGGATGCCGACCACGTAACCCACGATCAGCGAGGTCAGGGTCAGCTTGAGCGTGGCCGGGACGCGCTCCACGATCAGGTCCAACACGCTGCGCTTGTGCTGGAGCGACTGGCCCAGGTCGCCGCGCAGAAAACCGTGCCGGGTGCCATACACGTCTCCCACGCCGTCGCCGTCCACGTCGATCTTGACCCAGTCGTTGCCGATCAGCCAGTAGACGTACTGGACCAGCGGCGGCTGATCGAGGCCAAGCTGGCGGCGCAGTTGGGCCGTGCCTTCGGCGGTGGCCGTCGGGTTGAAGGTGATCAGGGTCACCGGGTCGCCTGGGGCGGCGAGCATCATCAGGAAAGAGATAAGGGTAATCCCGAACAGCGTCGGAATCGATTGGATCAGGCGTCGAATGACATATACTTGCATGCCCTGTCCATCCAGTCTTAGGGTTGCGGAAAAGGACATCCAGACCACGATCAAGCAGCGGGGGATCACTCCCACGCGCGCGGGCGCGGCCTGCCCCGCGCGCGGACCCGGAATGATGGGCAGAGCTTAACATCCCCGGCCGATTTCGGCAACGATTTTCGGGTACAGACCTCAAAGCTCAAACGAACCGCCAAAACACCCAGAACGCCAGGGAGAAGGGGAAAACCTGCACAGCCCCCGTGTCCACGCGGCAAGCGGCAGGCGGAAGCCGGGCGCGGATTGCGCCATTGGCATGACGTCAAGGCATCCCTACGTTTTTGCTCTTCTCCGCGCTTTTCCTCCGCGTCCTTTGCGTCTTGGCGGTTCAAATCGCCTTGTGTTGTGATCCCATGGGGACTTGCGCATTGTGCGATTCGCCGTTTGGGGATACAAACGGCCGGACGAACGTCCCATGCCCACCAGGAGCATCGATGAGCTTACTCGCCGGAATCGACATCGGCGGCACCAAATGCGCGGTCGTGCTGGGCCGCCCCGACGGGGACACGATCGCCGTGCTGGACAAGGTCCGCTTTCCCACCCCGCCGACCTTCACCGCCGCCATGAGCCGGATCGCCGATGCCCTGGCGGACTTGCTGGCGCGCCGGCCCCAGGCCAGCCTGCGGGCGATCGGGATCAGCTGCGGCGGGCCGCTGGACAGCCGGGCCGGGCTGATCCTCTCCCCGCCCAACCTGCCCGGCTGGGATCGGGTGGACGTGGTCGGCCCGCTGGCGGCGCGCTTCGGGGTGCCGGTCGCGCTCCAGAACGACGCCAACGCCTGCGCCCTGGCCGAATGGCGCTGGGGTGCGGGGCGCGGGGCGCGTAACATGATCTTCCTGACCTTTGGGACGGGCATGGGCGCGGGCCTGATCCTGGACGGGCGGCTGTACTCCGGCACCAACGATCTGGCGGGCGAGGCCGGCCACATCCGGCTGGAGCATGAAGGCCCGCTCGGTTACGGCAAGGCCGGATCGTTCGAGGGCTTTTGCAGCGGAGGCGGGATCGCCCACCTGGGGCGGACGCGCGCCGAGCAGCAGTTGGCGGCGGGCCAGCCGCCGGCCTACTGTCCCACCCCGGCCGACCTGCCCGGCGTGACCGCCGAGACGATCGCCCAGGCCGCCCGGCAGGGCGACCCGACCGCGCTGGAGGTCTACCGCACCGCCGGGCGGGCGCTGGGGCGCGGGCTGGCCGTGCTGGTGGATATCCTCAACCCGCAGCGAATCGTGATTGGCAGCATCTATGCCCGCCAGCAGGCCCTGCTGGAGCCACCCATGCTGGAAACCCTGCGCGCGGAGGCCCTGCCCCTGGCCCTGGGCGTGTGCCAGATCGTCCCGGCCGGGCTGGGTGAGCGCGTTGGCGACCTGGCCGCGCTGGCCGTCGCGGAACAGCAATGTTGAATTTTGAATGCTGAATGTTGAATTGAAAAGCAGGTGTGCGGCAGCCAGAGGGCGCGCACGTCGTGGCATCGGAATTGGAATTCCGACGCTGGGAATCGAACGGCCAATATCCGCTGGTGCGGCCCGGCGCGATCGGGCGTTGTGGGACGCAGCAGGATCAAATCCTGCCGCTGGAGAACAAAGCCCGCTGAAGGGGCTAAAAAACGTCTCAGCCCCTTTAGCGGGCTTCCACGCCCTCAGTGGACTGCTTGGAGCATCCCGCGATCAAACGGCCAATCCCCGCTATCCCGCGGCCCGCCTTTCACCACGCACCACCCACCACCCACCGCCTTCCAAAAAACGACCGTCGGGGAGGCCGCGATAGTCTCCCCGACGGTCTAACCCGGAGGTAGATTGACTGAAGTGAATTACGCCCCCAGCAGACCCCGGCTGGCTTCCGCCAGCGCGCGCAGCAGAATCCAGCAGGACGTGGCCCCCGGATCGAGGTGGCCGCGCGAGCGTTCGCCCAGGCGGCTGGCCCGGCCGATCTTCGCCACCAGGTCGCGGGTTGATTCCTTGCCCCGTTCCGCCGCGTCGGCCATCTTCTGCAGGGCCGTGGCGAAGTCGTCCCCGGCCCCCACGGACGCCGCGAAGGCCTCCCGCGCGGGAACCAGGGTGTCGATCAGGGTCTTGTCCCCGACTTTGGCATCCCCCAGTGATTGAATGGCTTCCAGCCCGGCGGTCAGCATGGCCTGGAACACCTGGGGCGTGATGGTCTCCTCGCCCCGGCAGGCCCCGCCCATCTCCTGGAAGAACATGCCGTACAGCGGACCCATCGAACCGCCAATGTCGGTCAGCAGGGTATCGCCCAGGCCGTCCAGCGCATCGGCGAGGGCCACCGGCCCGCCGGACAGATTCTTCTCCGCCAGGGTGAAGCCCTTGTTCATGTTGATGCCGTGATCGCCATCGCCGATCGCGCCGTCGATGTCGCTCAGGTAAGCGGCGTTGTCCTGGATGGCCCTGATCAGGGCCAGGACGATGGTGCGTCCTTCGCTGCTGCTGAAGCTCTCGCTCATGCTAGGCCCTCTTGAACTGGGTGATGCCCATCGACTCGGCATCGAGGTCGATCAGGGATTTCAGCTCGGCGTCCAGCTTCATGACGGTCAGGGTCACGCCCATCATTTCCAGCGACGTGAAGAAATTGCCCACGTAGGGCTTGTAGACCGAAATGCCTTGCGCCGCCAGCAGTTCCTCGACCTTGTTGTAGACGATGTACAGCTCCATGACCGGAGTCGCCCCCAGCCCGGAGAGCAGGGCCACGACCTCGTCCCCCTTGCCGAAGGGCAAATCGGGCAGGATCGTGTCGACCATCATGGCCGCCACTTCGTCGGCCGACTTGAGGTCGGTGACCTGGATGCCCGGCTCGCCGTGATGGCCGATGCCCAGTTCCATCTTGCCCGGCTCGATCGTGAAATTCGGGTGGCCGACCGCCGGGATCGTGCAGGGGGTGAGGCCGACGCCGATGCTTCGGGTGTTATCGATGGCCTTCTGCGCGGCGGCGATCACCTCGTCCAGGGAAGCGCCGGAGGACGCCTTGGCCCCGCCGACCTTCCACATCAGGACTTCGCCCGCCACGCCGCGCCGCTTCTCGCGCTCGGTCTTGGGGGCGGAAGGCACGTCGTCGTTGGCGACCACGGTCTTGACCTCGATCCCGTCCTTGGCGGCCATGCGAATCGCCATCTTGACGTTCATGTTGTCGCCGGCGTAGTTGCCGTACAGGCAGGCCACGCCCTTGCCGCCGTCCGCCGCCTTGAATGCGTCGTAGAAGGCCTTGGCCGAAGGCGAACTGAACACCTCGCCAACCGCCACCGCGTCGACCATGTTGCGTCCCAGGTAGCCGATGAAAGCCGGCTTGTGGCCGGAGCCGCCGCCGGTCACAACCCCGACTTTATTCGGGACCGGCGCGCCCACGTACTTGAGCACGCGCGGGTTGTCCGTGACCGTCACCAGATCGGGGTGGGCCTTGACGAACCCCTTGAGCATGTCCTCGACCACCAGATTCGGGTCATTGATCAGACGCTGCATGAACCGCCCTCCTGGCTCGCATCCCGCTTGCCATGAAACATCTCGTCGATCTCGATCATCCGCTGCACTTTGGCGGTGGAACCGCCGCCTTCAAATTCCGAGGCCAGCCAGGCCCGGACGACCGTCTTGGCGACCTCGACCCCCACCACGCGCGCGCCCATCGTCAGAATCTGGCAGTTGTTGCTCTTGCGCGAACGCTCGGCGGAGTAGACATCGTGGCAGGTGGCGGCGCGGACGCCGGGCACCTTGTTGGCGGTGATCGCCATGCCCAGGCCCGTCCCGCAGATCAAAATGCCGCGCTCGAAGCGGCCGTCGGCCACGGCCGTCGCCACCTTGAGCGCGATATCGGGATAGAGCACGGGGGATTTGTCGTAGACCCCCATGTCCTCGACTTCCTGTCCCAGACTGATCAGGTACGCCTTGATCGCTTCCTTTAAGTCAAAAGCGGCTTCGTCACAGCCGATCACGATTGGCATGGTATGTCCCTATTCCTCGACCATCCGTCCAGTCCGTGGGTCGACGCCCCCAAAAAGCAGCCTGGCCCGGAAGCAGACAGGCGGTGGAAGTGGCCCTGTTCAGGCGCCAGCGGCTTTTTCCCCGGACGCATGGATTGATTGCGTGGCTATCCCCAGGCGATCCTGGTTTGTGGGGAAAGCATGTCCCCCACAAACCAGCGGTCCCCTGGCTGAACGATGTACAACGACAGCAATGCTGCGCCTTCGGCCCGGAGCGGCCGGTGACCAGCCAGCCTCCCCCAGGCCACGACTTCCCTTCTCTTCTCTCTCACTTCGGACATACGACCGGCCGGTGGCCCACCCACCGGATGGACCGCGGCCGATCCGTCACCAACTGACTGCGCTTGCCGGCCGCCTGACCAGGGGCCGCCGGCGAGGGCTGAAGGGTATTTCCCCAGCGGGCCGGGTGAATTCACCTCCTCACGTCTCAGCCTGCGATCGCTTCTCTCTCTCCCCAGGCTTCGTTGGGTCTGGCCGCCTTCCCTCTACAATCCGGACGGCGGCCGCCCCAGGAATTCTCGTTTCGATCGTCTATACCTTGCCTCTTTTGACCAGCGGCACGACTTCGACCTTCACGCCCAGGTCCCTGATCTTCTCGACCTGATCCGGATCGGAGAGCGAGTCGACGATCACCAGGTCGAACATGGTCAGGGGGGCGAGCTGGCGCAGGGCCTGCTTGCCCAGCTTGGTGTGATCCACCATCAGGATGCGCCGCGAGGCGGATTCGATCATCGCCCGCTTGACCCGCACGATCATCTCTTCCTGGTGGAAGGCGTAGCCCTGGCTGACTGCCGAGGACGACATGAACAGGGTATTGGCCCGCACGCTGCGGATCATGGCTTCGCACAGGTCGCCCACCACGGCGTTATAGCGGAACAGGTAGTCCCCGCCCAGCCAGATCAGGTTGATCTGGCGCAGCCCGCGCAACACCTCGATGTTGGAGAAGAAATTGGTGATGACCGTCAGGTGGGAGATGTCGACCAGCTTCTTGGCGAAGGTGAGGATCGTGGTCGAGTCGTCGAGGATGACCGCTTCCCCCGGCTCCACATAAGCCAGGGCTGCCTGGGCGATGGCTTCCTTCTCCTCCTGGCAGGCGTTCATCCGGTAGGTCAGGTGGCTTTCAAAGAGATAGGTGCGCTGGGCGGTCGCCCCGCCGCGCACCTTGCGCAGGATGCCCTGCTGCTCCAGCTCGTCCAGGTCGCGGTGGATGGTCATGGCGCTGACCTGGAACATCTCGGCCAACTCTTGAATGCTGACCGACGTGTTCTTGAGCACCAGTTCGGTGATCAGGTTCTGCCGCTCGGCTTGGGAACTGCCAATGAATGAGGTCATGAAACCACGCTTTAGATGAACAAACAGCCCGAGGCTCTGTTTATAGAATGTGCGCAGGTCGTGTCTGCTTCAGAACAGCAGGAGATCACACATTTTATACAAGGAACCACAGCCCTGATGCAACCCTGGGCTACAAGCGGCGTCATGTCACTCGATATGTGAAGAATAACACCGAATGCTGTTAAATGCAACATATTATTCACACATTCCTCTGATTTATCACTCCTTTGACGTGATATTTAACTGACATCGCACATGAAATCTCGTGATTTTGAGATCAACCTCTTGCATTTCGCGGAAATCGTTGGTATGGTATGTACAACTTCTCTGCATCTCCCCGTCTTCCATCGACGGCTTGACCAGGCCGGCGACCTGCGCAAATTATCCAGGTCGGTGGAGGATTTCCTTCGGATATCAGCGGTAAGCCCTTGTGCGATTTCCACCAGTCGGGCAGGCTGCACAAGGTCACGCGAGCCATGTTATGTCGGCGCGTGCCATGCCCGCCAGATGCGATGCGACCAATCAGTCTTCATCACACTCGGGTGGAAAACGGTGATCGGGGAAAGTCCAGCACTTTCCATCGCTTTCAGGCCCGGCCCGGCCGCGCGGCATCGTCCGCACGCCCAGGCGCCGCCAGCCTGGCCACACAATCCCCAAAGAAGTTCGCTTTCGGGACAGCGTTTCTTTATGAGGAGGCTTTAAATGCGTAAGTTCGTACCCCTGCTGGTAGTGTTGGCGCTGTTGGTCTCCCCCACCCTGACCTTCGCGCAGGGCGGCGGCGATCATCCCCTCGCGGGCCAGACCATTGACATGGCCATCCTGGGCATCGGCGGCTGGATCCCCAGCTCGCTGGCCGTGGACCTGGCTACGTCCCAGTTCGCCCCGTACGCCCTGGAAAACTACGGCTACACCGTGAACTTCACCTTCCAGGAAGCCCCGTTCTCGAACCTGTTCCAGAAGGCCGCGACCTCCCTGGCGACCGGCTCGCAGGAATTCAACATCATCGTCAGCGACAGCCAGTGGCTGGGCGCGCTGGCCGAGCCTGGCTGGATCGTCAACATCAGCGACCTGATCGCCAGCGGCCACCCCGAATTCGACATCGAGTGGTTCGACCCCGTGGTCTCCCAGGCCTACCAGTACTATCCTGACGGCAGCGACACGATCTGGGGCCTGCCCGAGACCGGTGACGTCGTCGTGCTTTACGTCAACAAGGAAATGCTCCTGAATCCGGACGAGCGCGCCGCCTTCAGCGCCGAGTACGGCTGGGAACTGCCCGCAACCTATGAGGACTGGTACGACATTGACTTCGACCAGTTCGAGCAGATTGCCGCCTTCTTCACCCGCCCCGAAGAGGACCTGTACGGCACGGCCATGCAGTATTCCAAGGAATACGACTTCATGACCATGTTCCTGTACCCGTTCATGTTCTCGATGGGCGGCGACATCTGGGACCCGGCCACCGGTGACGTGTACGGCATCCTGAACAGCGACGTCAACGCCGCCGCCATGGAAGTCAACCGCCGCTGGCTGAACTACCAGCCGCCCGGCGCGCTGAACTACGGCATCCCGGATGTGGTCGACGTCTTCACCCAGGACAAGGTCTTCTCTGGCTTCCAGTGGGCCGCCATGGGCGCGGGCATGATCCCGCCTGGCACCGAGGACAAGTACATGGTCGTCGTGCCGCCCGGCTATCGCATGGAAGACGGCTCCGTCCGCCGCATCTACTCGATCGGTGGCCAGCCGTGGGTGATCAACGCCTTCAACGACGAAGCCCATATGCGCGTCGCGCTGGACTTCCTGACCTGGTGGTACCTGCCGGAGACCCAGCTCGCGTTCGCCGAGGGTGGTGGCAATCCCGCGACCGCCGCGGCCATGAATGCCGAGGGCTTCGAGGACATCAACGTCTGGAACCGCGCCTACAAGGATATGCTCACCGAGCAGACCGCGCGTGACTTCTGGCATGAGCCGACCTACTCCGAGATGCTCGCCATCCAGCAGGAAGGCTGGACGGCCTATGCTTCCGGCCAGGTCAATGACGCCATGAACACGCTCAACTGGATCGCCTGCCAGCAGCAGGAAATCCTGTACGACGCCGGCCGTACCACGACCGACGCTCCGGCCGAGTGCGAGAACATCAACCTCGAGTAAGTAGGGACGTTCAATTGAACTACAACAATGGTGGGCGGGGTGCCCCGCCCACCATTTGTTGTGAACACCACCTGTTTCTCAGTGTTACAAGGCGGGAAAGCCAATGCAGCACGTCAAATCCCCTGAGTTGGCAACGACAGTCACCCCGCAGCCGTGGTGGACGCGTCTGGGACACGCCCTGGATCGTCGCGAGCGCGCCCTTCCGACCATGCTGCTGGTGCCTGTACTGCTCTTCTTCATCATCTGGAACGTGATCCCCACGCTCTGGATGCTCGGCCTGAGCTTCTACAAGTGGACGCTCACCAGTGGTCGGCCGGAGCAGTTCATTGGGTTCGAGAACTTTCAGGACATCATCACCGACAACAGCGTCTGGCTGAGCTTCAGCAAGACTCTGATCTGGGTGTTCGGTACCGTCAGCATCGAAGTCATTCTGGGCATGCTGCTGGGCCTGCTGTTCTGGGGCAGCGCCAAGCTCCCCGGCCGCCGGCTGGCCCTGACCCTGCTGTTCGCGCCCATGATGATCACCCCGGTTGCGGCCAGCATCTTCTTTCGCCTGATGTACGATCCCACCTTCGGTGTGATCAGCTACATCATCGCGCAACTCACCGGCCAGGCTGCACCTAACCTGATTGGCGATCGAGCGACGGCCTTTGCCGCAGTCCTGGCCGTCGATGTCTGGATGTGGACGCCGTTCATGATTCTGATCACGCTCGCGGCCCTCGGCTCGGTGCCCAAAGCCGAGCTGGAAGCCGCCGAGATCGACAAGCTGTCCTGGTTCAAGAAGATCCGCTACGTTATCCTGCCCAACGGCAAGTTCATCCTGATGCTGGGCATCCTGCTGCGGACGATCGACTCCTTCAAGACCATGGACCTGATCTTCTCGCTGACGCGCGGCGGCCCCGGCAACACCACCGAGCTGATCGCGATCACGCTCTATCGCAAATCCTTCGAAGCCTTCAACCTGGGCTGGGCCTCGTCCCTGGCGGTGATCTTGCTCCTGACCGCCATCGCCTTCACGTCGATCTACCTGTTCGTGCTCAACCGCAAGCAGGCGGAGGAGGCCTAGCCATGAAGAATCCGCGTCGCGTGCTGTATAACATCGCCCTGTGGGCGGTCGCGATCTTCTTCTTCTCGCCCATCGCCTGGATCGCCCTGGCCTCCTTCAAGACCAAAAACGGCATCCTGGCCACGCCGCCGCAGCTCATCTTCGCGCCGACCCTGGACAACTACGCCGACTTCTTCACCCGGCCCAACGTCGGGCAGTACTTCCTCAACAGCATCCTGCTCTCGGTGGCGGCCGTGCTGCTCGCCATCCTGGTGTCGTTCCTGGCCTCGTACTGCTTCTCGCGCTTCCAGCCCAAGGCCACCGGCTTCCTGATGTTCCTGCTGCTGTCGATCCGCATGGTCCCGGCGGCGGCCTCGGTCGTGCCGGTCTTCCTGATGTACACAGCCTTCGGATGGAAGGATAACTGGCTGGGGATCATGCTGTTCTACGCCATGTTCAGCATCCCCTTCTCGGTCTGGATTCTGAAGGGCTTCATCGACGGCGTCTCGCAGCGCTACGATGAAACCGCCCTGGTGAACGGCGGCTCGCGCCTGCACGTGTTGTTCAA
Organism: Aggregatilineales bacterium; assembly: GCA_029976005.1. Taxonomy (GTDB): domain Bacteria; phylum Chloroflexota; class Anaerolineae; order Aggregatilineales; family Ch27; genus JARKOQ01. The sequence goes on from JARKOQ010000144.1 coordinate 15,639, forward strand.
GGTCGTGCTGCCCCAGGTCCGGCCGGGCCTGATCGCCGCGTTCATCTTCAACTTCATCTTCGTCTGGAACGAGTTCCTGATCAACTTCATCATCGGCGGCAAGACCACCACCACCATCCCCACGGCCCTGATCATCGGCGTCTCCAACAACCAGGGCATGGACTGGACCTTCGTGGCGACCCTGACCACGATCTACATCCTGCCGCCGATCATCGCGATCTACTTCTTCCAGAAGTACCTGCTGGTCGGCATGACCTTCGGGACCGTGCGAGGCGAGGTGTAACCATGAAATCCGGCTCTTACTTCGCGGCCAAGCTCCAGACCGTGTTGATCGTGCTGCTGGTGCTGGGCATGGTCCTCATCGCCCAACAGTGGAGCAAGGACGTCTACAAAATTGGGATGCTCGTGCTGATTGGCGCGGCGCTGATCCAGGTGCCGTTCGGGAACGCCCTGCCGGAATGGAACTTCGGCCAGTCGATGAAGTTCCTGGTGATTGGCCTGGCCATCCTGGCGAGCGTCTTTGCAGTCAGCATCCTGATCGTGCCAACCCTGTTGAGACTGGGACGAGGGGGGTAGCCACATGAGCGCAATCGAGCTTCATGGGGTCTGCAAGGCCTACAAAAACAAGCCCATCCTCCACAACCTGGACTTGACCATCAACGCAGGCTCCTTCACCGTCATCTTCGGCGGGCCGGCCAGCGGCAAATCCGTGCTGCTGCGCCTGATCATGGGTCTGGAAAAACCCGATCGCGGGCAAATTCTGATCCGCGACACGGACGCGGCCCACCTGCTCCCGGCCGAGCGCAACATCGGGTACATCCCGCAGTCGTTCGCCCTGTATCCGCACTTCAGCGTCTACGACAACATCGCCTACCCGCTGACCCTGGCCCGCGTGGACAAGGCCAGCATCAAGGCGCGCGTCGAGGACGCAGCCAACCGGCTCAAGATTTCGGCCCTGCTGAACAAGAAACCCAACCAGCTCAGCGGCGGCGAAAAACAGCGCGTTGCCATCGCGCGCGGCATCGTCAAGGACACCGAGATTTTCATCTTCGACGACCCGCTGACCGGCCTGGACTTCAAGCTGCGCGAGCAGCTCTTCGACGACTTCAAGCGCCTGCGCGAGGCGATGGACGCCACCTTCGTCTACACCACCTCCGACGCGCTCGAAGCCCTGATGATGGCCGATGAAATCGCGGCCCTGGCCAACGGCCAGATCGTCGAGCAGGGCAAGACCGAGGATGTCTTCTACAATCCGGCGCATATGCAAACCCTGTACAACCTGGGCTTCCCGCCGGCCACCCTGCTGAACGGCACGCTGGAACGCTACAACGGCAAGTTCATGTGCCACACCCAGTTGTTCAGCTTCCCGGTGAGCCTGTCCGACACCGGCAGCGCGCCCACCGACGTCAGAGTGGGCATCCGGCCGCAGCACCTGTGCGTCAACGAGCGGCCCACCCCGAACAGTCTCAAGACGGAAGCGCGCATCATCCTGCTGGAAGACCTGGGCGGCGAGCTGGTCATCTACCTGGACAAGGACGGCTTCACCTTCGAATCCGTGCTTCCGCACGCCAAGGACCATCTCCTGAACGGCGACGAGGCGGTTGTTCACGTCGATCCGCGGATGCTGCTGGTCTTTGATCCCCAGAGCGGCATGAAGATCGGGCAGGGAGTGGAATAACCATGGCTGAGATCCGGCTTGAACGGCTGCGCAAGGAATACGGCAAAACCCTCGCAGTCAACGACATCACCATCAAGTTCCCCACCTCCGCCGTCACCTGCCTGCTGGGGCCATCCGGCTGCGGCAAGACGACCCTGATGCGGATCATCGCCGGGCTGGAAGCGCCGACTTCGGGCGAAGTCTACTTCGACGACGTCCGGGTCACGGACAAAACGCCCCAGCAGCGCAACATCGGCATGGTGTTCCAGTACCCGGTCGTCTACAAGGGCATCAGCGTCTACCATAACCTGGAACTGCCCCTGATCGAGGACAAGCTGCCGGAGGCGGAGCGCCGCAAGCGCATCGACGACGTGGCGCAAATCCTGGGCCTGGAGCACATGCTCAATAAGAACGTCTCCAGCCTGGACAACGCCACCCGGCAGAAGGTCGCGGTCGGCCGCGCGGTGGCGCGCCAGCCGCAGATCATCCTGTTCGACGAGCCGATCACCAACGTCGATCCCAACTCGCGCGTCCAGCTCAAGACCGCCCTCAAGCGGCTGAGCAAGCAGCACAACCAGACGATCATCTACGTCACCCACGACCAGACCGAAGCCATGACCCTGGCCGACGAGATCGCCCTGATGAAGGACGGCGTGATCGTCCAGCGCGACAACCCGCGCAGTCTGTACAACTATCCGAACGATGTCTTTGGCGGCTGGTTCCTGGGCAACCCCGGCATGAACTTCGTCGAGTACGAGGTCAACGGCCAGTCGGAACTGGGTGGGCCGCTGTTCACACGCCCAATCCGCTTCAACAACCTCAATCGTGACAAGCACATCTCGGTCGGCATCCGGCCGGAGCACATCCTGGTCTCTCCCCAGCCGAGCGCCGGCGCGGTGCGCGGCCAGTTGACGCGCAAGTCGATCGTGGTCGGTGGGCAGTACCTGCTCTTCATCCAGATCGAAGGCAAAATGCTCAAGGCCAAGGTCCCGACCTCGGTCGGGCAGGCGGTCGCGCAGGAAGTCTGGGTCGAATGCCCGCTGGAGCGCGTCACGCTCTTCGGCGAGCAGGGCACCAAGATCGAGACTGAGCTGATCCCGGCTCAGCCCGTCGCCTGACGGACATGAGGGAGAGCGTTTCGATGATGAGCTGCACGCCATCACACTCCAGCCGGCCGTTTTACTTCGGCTCCAACTTCAAGATGCACAAGACCACCGCCGAGGTCCGCGCATTTGTGGCTTTCCTGAAGGAAACGGCCGCTGTGTACCCCGGCGTGCAGCTCTTCATTCTCCCGCCGTTCACGACCCTGGGCGGCCTGGTGGACATCCCCCGCCCGGCCAACGTCTGGATCGGGGCGCAGGACATGCATTGGGCCGATTCCGGCGCGTATACCGGCGCGATCTCGGCCCCGATGCTGCGCGACGTCGGCGCGGACCTGGTGATGGTCGGCCACGCCGAGCGCCGGGTGCTGTTCTATGACACCGACCAGGACCTCAACAAAAAAATCCTCAACGCGCTGCGCCACGATCTGCGTGTGCTGCTGTGCGTCGGGGAGACCGCCGAACAACGCGGCTATGGCACCACGGAGGAAACCCTCGCCACCCAGCTCCGGATCGACCTGCACGGCTTCGACCCGCGGGCGCTCGACCGGCTGATGATCGCCTACGAGCCGGTCTGGGCGATTGGCGAGGGGAGCCAGGAAGCCACCCCGGCCGAGATCGAGCCGGCGGTGCAGTTCATCCGAGGACGGCTGGTGGCGCTGTTCGGCGAAGCGGGCCAGACGATCCCGATTCTGTACGGCGGGAGCGTCAACGCCCAGAACTGCATGCCGTATATTCACTCTACTTCCGTGGATGGTCTGTTTGTCGGCCGGGCGGCCTGGCAGCCGGAAGGCTTCCTGAGCGTACTCAAAGCCGCCCTCAGCGCCCGGCAAACGGTGACATCGTGATTGTTCCTCAAAAGGAGTTCCCATCATGGGCGCAACTGTCGTGAGCATGGGTATTCACATCCTGGACATCCTGGGCCGCTACATGAACAAGATTCCCGAGGGCCAGGGCGTCGAAATCATCGAGGAAATCCGCCTGACGGTGGCCGGCACCGCCGCCGGGACGAGCGTCGACCTGGCCAAGCTGGGGGCCAACGTGATCGCGATGGGCGCGATCGGCCAGGATGAGCCGGGCAACTTCATCGTGGACACGATGACCCGCTATGGCATCGAGACCAAATACCTGGCCCGCAAGAGCAACGTCCAGACCTCGTGCTCGATGCTGACCATCCGCCCCAACGGCGCCCGTCCGGCCTTCCACGTCCCCGGCGCCAGCGGCGAGTTCAACCTGGATGACGTCAACTGGGACGCGATCGCCAATGCCGACTACCTGCACTTCGGCGGCACGTACCTGATGGCCAAGATGGACGGCAAGCCGACCGGTGAAGTGCTCAAGTTCGCCCAGGAACATGGCGTAGTGACCACCCTGGACATGATCGGCATGCCCCGCCCGGACATGCTGGAAATTCTGGAACCGGCCCTGCCCTACATCGATTACTTCATGCCCGGCCTGGAAGAAGCCGAAATGATCACCGGCCTCAAGAATCGCCAGGACGTGATCAAGTTCTTCCTCGATAGGGGCGTCAAGCACACCGTCTTCAAGATGGGCGGCGAGGGCAGCAGCATCGCCGGACACGGCATGGACGAAATCCGGCTGCCTGCCTTCAAGGCCAAGGTCGTCGACTCCACCGGCTGCGGCGACTCCTACTGCGCGGGCTTCATCGTGGGCCTGTCGCTGGGCTGGAGCCTGGAAGACGCCGGTCGCCTGGGCAGTGCGTGCGGCGCGCTGGTCGTCTCCGGCCTCGGCTCGGACGCCGGGATCAAGGACCTGGACAGCACGATCGCCTTCATGAAGCAGGCCGAACCCCTGCCGATGAGCGTGTAGGGACGAGGGGACGTTCAATTGAACGTCCCTCCAAGGGACGTCCTTCCGCGCCGATCGACCACGCGGCCGTTCTTCCGGCCTGGAAGCGCGGCCGCATCCCCCGGTGCGCCCTCCGGTCCGTGGGCCGGAGGGCGTGGGGCAGACGGGAGAATCGAATCCGTCGGAGTATTACAAGGCAGCTAGTTCGTCGAACCCAACTAACTGCCTTGTAACACTGGCACATGCTCTGGGCACCACAGGGCATGTGCTTCTTTTTTGGGGGAGTCTCATCTCGCGATTGGGCCGGGACGTTCAATTGAACGTCCCTACAACGCCCGCCGCGACCGGATCACTCCAGGCGCTCTCTCACAGCCTCGATCCGCGCCGGATTACTTCACCGTCTTGATCGCCGCGAAGCGCGCCGTCGTCTCGCGGATGCCCTTCTCCACCGGCAGGCGCTCCATGCTGGACGCGCCGACGAAGCCCTCCACCGGGGCCAGCTTCAGCACGGCTTCCACATCCTCCGGCGTGGAGATCGGGCCGCCGTGGCACAGCGTCAGGATCGCCGGGTTGATGGCCCGCGCCGCGTCGCGCATCTCGGCGATCAGGGCCGCCGACTGCGCGATCGACAGCGTGTCCTCCGCGCCGATGGAGCCGCCCGCCGTCAGCCCGACGTGGACCAGCAGCAAGTCCACCCCGGCCTCGGCCATCATCTGGGCTTCCTTCACGCTGAAGGCATAGGCCATCGTGAAGATGTCCATCTGGTGCGCCAGGGCGATCATCTCGACTTCTTTGCCGTAGCCCATCCCGGTCGATTCGAGCGCCTTGCGGAAGGTGCCGTCGATCAGGCCCACGGTCGGGAAGTTGTTCACGCCGGAGAAGCCAGCGTCAATCACCTGCTTCAGGAAGCGGGACATCACGCGGGTCGGATCGGTGCCGTTGACCGAGCAGATGACCGGCACTTCCCTGACAATGGGCAGAATCTGGCGCTCGCCCATCTCCAGGGCGATGGCGTTGGCGTCGCCGTAGGCCATCAGGCCGGAGAGCGACCCCAGCCCGTGCATGCGGTAGCGCCCGGAATTGAAGACCAGCAGCAGGTCGGCCCCGCCCTCTTCCTCGAACTTGGCCGAGATACCAGTCCCCGCGCCGCCGGCGACGAGGATATGCCCGGAATCCAGTTTGGCGTGCAGGCGGGCGAGGACTTCCTGGCGAGTGTACTGTTTCATGAGGGGGTCTCCTTATGGGTGCATGTTCAATCAGCAGGGGGTGTCGGGCGGAGGCAGGGACGTTCAATTGAACGTCCCTACACGGTCCTCGCGCCTCACCGTGATTTCAACATCTCCACCATCACCTGCCCGGCGCGGATGGCGAACTCCGGGTCGTCGAGATGGTGCTCGTCTTCCAGCAGCGTGATCGCGGGCGACAGGCGCGCCTTGAGCGTCTCGAACAGGGCTTCGTTGGCGGCCGGATCGTAGAAAATCTTGCCCGGCCGGTCGATCGAGGACAGGCCGCCTTTCGGCAGCAGGACCGTCACCGGCCCCTGCGCCGCGTTGAGCTTCCCGGCCATGAATTCGCCAATCGCCACGTTTTCCTCCACGCTGGTGCGCATCGTGGTCATGGTCGGGTTGTGGACGTTCAGGGTGCGGTTGCGGAACTTGTCCGGCACCTGGTCGCGTGGGGGCAGCACGATCGTATCCGCCGCGCCGGGCACGATCAGTTGGGGCAGGCCCAGCCTGCCCGCCATGCCCAGTCGATCCGGCCCGGCGTCATGCAGCCCGCCAACCAGGTGCGCGCCGATCTCGGCCAGGGTCATGTCCATCACGGCGTGGATGCGGCCCATCTCCATCAGGCGCTCCATTGTCCGCCCGCCCACCCCGGAAGCGTGAAAGACCCAGGTCTCGTACCCGGCCGCGTCAACCTCCTGGCGGGCGCGGCTGACGCCGGGGGTGGTCGTGCCGTACATCGTCAGGGAGACGACCTGCCGGCCGGACGGCTGGTAGGGCTGTTGACCCTTGACCATGCCGGTGATCGCCCCGGCGGCGTTGTTAAGCACCATCTGGAGCATCGGGTTCAGCCCGCCGATATCGAGCAGGGAGGGCATCATGACGATATCCGCGATGTCCACGTGCCAGCGCGTGTTGCCGGAAGCCAGCGTGGAGACCATCAGCTTGGGCACGCCGTAGGGCAGCGGGCGCATGGCGGCGGTGCAGATCGTCGTCCCGCCGGAGCCGCCTACCCCGATCACGCCGTGGGCCTTGCCCTCGGCGATCAGGGTATTCAGGCAGATCGCCGCGCCTTCGCAGATCAGGCCGACCGCCTCGCCGCGCGGCAGGGCGTGGATGGCGTCGATGTCGCGCCCGACCGCCGCCGCGATCTCCGGCCCGCCGATGTCGGCCTTGAACTCGGTCGCGCGGCTGGCGCTGACGTCCATGCGCAGGGCGCGGCAGCCGAAGGCTTCGACCCGTTCGGCCAGGTAGGCCAGCTCCGGGCCTTTGGTATCCATCGTCCCCATGACCACCACGGCGGGACGATCCACAACTGAGGTCATCATGCGCTCCTTCTCAAGCCACGGGCCGCCGGCCCAGAATCGGCCAGACGCACCCATCCCCACCGGGCATCAGGTGCGCGGGCATATCGGCCAGGAATCCGTGGGCGGAATGGATCAGAAATCCGGGGTGATTAGGATGGGGAACTACCCTTCAGGGCCACTATCATACCACGTCCGGGGCTTCCTGCCAGCGAAAGGCAAAAACAAAGCGAACCGCCAAAACGCCAAGAACGCAGAGGAAAGACAGGAGAAAACCTGTAAAACACCGATGCCGGTCTCTCCCTGGCGCTGCCCTCCACAGCAGGATTTTTCTACATTTTGCCTTTCTCCGCGTTTTTTCCTGGCGTTCTTGGCGTCTTGGCGGTTCGAATGCCTTTTGTCACGCTTCCTTGCCGAAGCGCGAAAAGGCCACCAGCGTCAGCGAAACCGCCGCCACGGCCAGCCCGAAAAAGAGGGTGTCCTGCGCTTTCTCCCATTTGATCAGCCGCTCGACGAACGTGATCGCCATGATCAGGATCGCCACGCTGCCCAGCTTGGCCTTCAGGCCGTCCAGGTTTTTGACGCTCAGCCAGGCCGGCAGGTCCAGATCACCGATGAACAGCTCGTACAGCGCCACCGCAAAAAAGAGCAGCGCGGTCGCCACCAGGAAGATGTCCATCACCTTGACGAACGCGATTGTCGCCAGGGGGTCTTTCAGATCGGTTTCCAGCAGACCCACGATCGAATCGACCGTGATGATCGCGCCCCATAGGAACACCGCGACCGCCCCCAGCAGCGAGAACACGATCCCGATCACCACCAGATACTTGCTGCGCTCCAGAATGGCCTTCATCCAAATTCCTTTCACTCGTGTTTCTGATTGTATCTACCAATAACCAACCACCAAACACCAAACACTAAAAACCTTCTTTTTTCGCCGCCTCCGCCAGGGCGCGGACGTTGGCCGGGGGCACGTCCGGCAGGATCGCCTCGTGGCTGGGGCTGATGATCACGTACGGCCCCAGCAGGCGGCGCACCCGTTCCACGTCGGCCTTGACCGCCTCCGGCGTGCCGTGGGGCAGCACGTCCTGCGCGTCGATCCCGCCCAGGAACGTGATCTGGCCGCCGAACTCGCGCCCCAGCCGTTCGGCCTCCATGTTCGCGGCTTTCGCCTGGAGGGGGTGCAGGCAGTCCACCCCGGCCTCGATCAGGCGCGGGATGATCCGGTAGACCGAGCCGCACGAATGAAGGATGACCTGCTTGCCCCAGCGGTGGCCCTGATCCGTGAACTGCCGGAACCAGGGCATCACGAACTCCTCCAGGAAGGCCGGACTCATCATCAGGTCGCGCTGGGTGCCGAAGTCGTTGCCGAAGAAGTAGGCGTCCACCAGGTCGCCCGCCTGCCGGAAGAACAGCTCGTTGGCGTCGTAGTAGAACTGGCACACCCGGTCGGTCACGGCATGCACCAGCGCCGGGTGGGTGTACATCTTGACCATGTAATTTTCGACGCCGAGCAGGAACTGGATGTCGTGGTAGAACGGGGCCCACATCCCCCCGGCGCGGTAGACCTCCCCGAAGGCGCGCAGCCCGGCGATCGTCTGCGTGAAGTCCAGGTAGTCCAGGCGCGGCCACTCGTAGTCCTCGATTTCGGCCGGGTCTTCGCAGTGGGAGAGTGGGCCTTCCTCGCCGTGGCGCGTCCTGACCCGCTCCAGGTCGAACATGGCCCGCCCCTGGGGGTGGAAATAGGCCGGGGCATGGACGGCGGGCGCGTGCCAGCGGAAGTCATCCCCCAGCAGGCGGCGCAGTTCCTCCTCCGAGGTCGTGCCGAAATAGGCGTGCAGGATCGGCCAGGTGGCGGGGTCAGGGTTGCCCAGCCAGAAGCCGGTCGTATCCGGGGCTTCGCGGGCGATCAGGGCGGCGATTCGTTCGCGGCTGTTCATGCAGGGCCTCGTCGGGGATGGCATCGATGCGCTGCCCCGAATCGTAATCCGGGGGGCGTGGCAGGGCAAGCGGGGAGGGACGAGAATCTTTGTAGGGGCGGAATTGGAATTCCGACGCGGGAATTCGGACGGCCGATCTCCCCCTGTGCGCGGCCCGGCCCGGCGAGATCGGGCGTCCGACACGCGGCAGGCTCCAAGCCTGCCGCTAAGGAAAAAAGCCCACTCAAGGGGCTCAAAAACCAGTTGGCCGTCTCAGCCCCTTCAGCGGGCTTCCATTCCCCCAGCGGGATGCTTGGAGCATCCCGCGATCCGGCGGCCAATCGATTCCGGCGCGCAACCCGGCGCAATCGGGCGTTTGGGTCACGGCGTCGTCGCTGGCGACGCCGCTACGTCGATCGCCTTGTAACGTCGGACTGCGATGCAAGGCATCGCCTGGGTCGGGCGTCCGACACGCGGCGGACGGGTCGCGGTGCGAAGCATCGACGTGACGCGTCCCTACAAGGCATTTCCTCCCGCCTCGCGCTCGCGCAGGATCGCCCGGACCTCCATCAGGAGCTTGCCTGTCCAGTTCTGCCCCGTGCCGGTTCGGCCAGCCCCCCAGAAATAATCGGTAGGCGCGCTTTCGACCAGGTCTTCGTCCCCGGTGGAGAGCAGCAGCGCCCGCAGGTCGGCGTGGGTCTCGAACTTGCGCAGGATGGCCCGGCGCATCAGATCGATCTTGACCGCCTCCCAATCCGGCCGCAGGGGGACGGCCCGGCTGCGGCCCAGGCTCTTGGCCTGTTTGGGAGTCTTCGCCAGCCGGATGCGCTCGGCATAGTCCGTGCCGGGGAACTTCTGGGCCTGGAAGTAATGCTCGATTGTCGGCCAGTATTTGCCATCTAGCTCGAAGCCGTGCGGAGAGAAATTCGAGAACGCGGCGTACTCGCCATCCAGCCTGGAATAGAAGTAGATCGCCATGTCAACCTCCCCGGCCACACCACCTGTGGCGCACTCGAATGAAAGATACCACGAAATCAAGCAGCCCATCCATCCCGATGTGCAACCCGGCTCAGTCGGGCGTCCGACACCCGGCGGACGGGGTGGTACCCCGTCCCTACGACCCGCGATCGGCCCTCGACCCAGGCCAATCCCTCTTTCTTGCCTTTCCTCCCTGCTTTTTCTCCGCGTCCCTGGCGTCTTGGCGGTTCGTCTTGTTTTCCCCCGGCAACCTGACCAAGCAGGACGCGGCGCTTTCGGTCGAGTTGTACCCTGTCCGCGCCCGGCGGCGGTGGCATCATTGAAAGGCGCACTCGCTCATCGATCACCCGCGAGGAGATCATGCCCGCACCTTCCCCCGCCCGCCTGGCCCTGGAAGACGGCAGCCTGTGGCCCGGCACCGCCTTCGGCGCGCCCGGCCTCGTCCAACCCGGCGAAGTCGTCTTCAATACTTCCCTGACCGGCTACCAGGAGATTCTGACCGATCCCAGCTATGCGGGGCAGCTCGTCGTCATGACCGCCCCGCAAATTGGCAATACCGGAATCAATCCCGACGATCACGAAGCCCGCTGCGCCTTTCTCAGCGGGCTTATTGTTCGGGAGGCCAGCCCGCGCCCATCCAACTGGCGATCCACGATCGACCTCGGCGCGTGGCTGGCCCAGCAAGGCGTGCCCGCCCTGGCCGGGATCGATACGCGCGCCCTCACCCGCCGCCTGCGCGCCGCCGGGACGCAGCGCGGCGTGATCTGCACCGACCCGGCCCCGTCCGACGCCGAGCTGGTGGCGATGGCCCGGACCTGGCCCGGCCTGGACGGCCTCGACCTGGCCCGGACCGTCACCTGCGCGGAGGCGTACTCCTGGGCCGCGCCGACCGATACCGCCTGGGAATTTCGCGGCTGGCGGGGCGAATCCGAGGCGACTGAGACGCGCTTTCACGTAGTGGCCTACGACTTCGGGATCAAACACAACATCCTGCGCCGGCTGGTCGCCTACGGCTGCCGGATCACGGTCGTGCCCGCGACCACCTCCGCCGAGGACGTGCTGGCGCTCCGGCCGGACGGCGTCCTCCTGAGCAACGGCCCCGGCGATCCGGCGGCCGTGCCCTACGCCGCCGAGGCCGCCCGCGCCCTGATCGGCCGGGTGCCGGTCTTCGGCATCTGCCTCGGCCACCAGATTCTCGGCCTGGCATTGGGCGGAACCACGTACCGGCTCAAGTTCGGCCATCACGGCGGCAACCAGCCGGTCAAGCACCTGCCCAGCGGCCGGGTGGAGATCAGCGCCCACAACCACAATTTCGCCGTCGACCCGGACTCGCTGCCGGCGGAGGTCGAGGTCACGCACGTCAACCTCAACGACGGCTGCTGCGAAGGGCTGCGCCACCGCACGCTGCCGGTGCTCAGCCTGCAATACCACCCGGAGGCCGCCCCCGGCCCGCACGACGCCGATCCGGTTTTCGCCGAATTTGTCCAGATGATGGCCGTGCGGCGGGAGCAGCCGTGATAGGCCCGGCCGTGACAAGCCCCGTGCAGGGACGTTCAATTGAACGTCCTACAACCTTCTGATACCCACCCAGAGGTCGTATGCCCAGACGTGACGACATTCACACCCTCCTGATCATCGGCGCGGGACCGATCGTGATCGGCCAGGCCGCCGAATTTGACTACGCCGGCACCCAGGCCTGCCGTGCGCTGAAGGCGTTGGGGCTTACTGTGATCCTGGTCAACCCAAACCCGGCCACCATTATGACCGACACCGCCATCGCCGACCACATCTACATCGAGCCGCTGACCCTCGAGGTCTTAAAGCGCATCATTCGCCGGGAGAAGCCGGACGGGCTTTTGTCCACCATGGGCGGCCAGAGCGGCCTGACGCTCT
>JARKOQ010000152.1 GCA_029976005.1 Aggregatilineales bacterium
TACTCCCCATCCCCCGGAACCCGGTAGGGATGCTCGGCCCGGTAACGGGCAATGATCGTGTGCGCCTCCTCGTGCGTTCGCGCCAGCGCAAGGTGGAACCGTTCCGCTCCGGTGGGATTCACCTGCTCAAACAGGTTCCAGAAGGCCCGCAGCCCGATGTTCCAGCCGACCACCACCCGCAGCCCAACGGGCACCCGCCCGGCCAGATCGGTCACGCGCCGGAAATTCGTGAAGAACTGACCCGGCATGCGCTCGGCCGCGCTCAAGTCCAGGATAAAATCAAACTCATACCCCAGTCGGCCCTCGGCCTCCACCATGCGCCCCGTTTCCTCATAGGCTTCAAAGACCTCATCCCAGGTCCAGATCGGCCCGAAGGTCTGCACCATGATGGTTCGTGACTCATCGTACCAATGCTGCGTGATCATCCCCCCTCCCCCTCTTGCTCCCCCACCGTCAGCGCACCACCCCGGCCCGGCGGAGCTGGTACAGGATCACTTCCTCCCAGGGAATCGCCGTCTCGACCGTCACGTAATGCACGCCGCGCGCCCGGCAGGTCGCGCTGATGTCGTCGCGCCAGGCCACCAGGCGGCGCTGGTACAGGTCGCGCATCGGCGCGTCGAGCGTCACATCCTGCCCGGCGGCCGTCTCCACGTCCACCAGGCGCAGGTCGCCCACCAGGGGCGGGTTGACCTCGTCCGGCGACAGGATGTGGATCAGGGCAACCTCGTGCCCGCGCGCCTGGAGGGCGGTCAGGCCGTCCAGGTAACCATCCGGCGAATACAGGTCGCTGATCAGGATGCACAACCCGGCCCGCCCGCCACGCAGGGCATAGGCCCGCAGGGCCGCGCTGAGCCGGGTCGTCCCCCCGGCCCGGAAGCCTTCCAGCGTGCCCAGCAGGTCCATCACCCGGCCGCGCCCGCGCCCCGGCCCCCACTGGCCGCCCCGCCCGTCCGCCAGCGCGCTGACCGCCAGCCGGTCGCCCTTGAGCAGGGCGATATAACCCAGCCCGGCCAGCAGGCGGCGCGCGAAGGTGAACTTATGGGCATCCGGCGGCGCTTCGGGGTCGCGCGGCCAATCCATGCTGGCGGAGGAATCCAGCAGCAGGTGGACGGCCAGGTCTTCCTCCTCCTCCAGCAGCTTGATGAACGGCCGCTCCAGCCGGGCGAAGATGTTCCAGTCCACCCGGCGCAGGTCGTCTCCACGGGTGTAGTCCCGGTAGTCGGCGAATTCGATGCTGGTGCCGCGCCTGGTGCTGCGCCGCTCGCCCTTGATCGCCCCGGCCCGCACCCGGTTGGCGACCAGGGCCAGCTGCTCCAGCTTGCGCAGGGTCTTCTCGTCGAAGAGTTTTTCGGTCACGCCTGGCCTTCCCGCGCCGTCATACGTTAACCGGCGGCGGCATGTGGACGACGATCACGCCGATATTGTCGGCTCCGCCATGCGCGTTGGCGGCCGCGATCAGCAGGTCGGCGGCCTCCTGGGGCAGCGCGGCCGTGCTCAGGACCGCGATGATTTCTTCCTCCGGGACCATGTTCCACAGCCCGTCGCTGCACAGCATCAGCCGCGATCCGGGCGGCAGGCGGCGGGTGATGATGTCCGGCTCCAGGTTGTCGGTCAGGCCCAGAATCTTCCACAGGCGGCTGGCTTCCGGGTGATGATCGGCTTCCTCGCGGGTGATCTGGCCGATCTCCTCCAGGCGCTTGGCGACCGAATGATCGCGGGTGAGCTGTTCCAGGCGGCTTTCCTCGTCGTTTGCCCCTGGGATCAGGGCGTAGGCGCGGCTGTCGCCGACGTGGGCGATGTGGACCAGATCGCCGATCAGGGCGGCGGCGGTCAGGGTCGTGCCGCCGTCCGGCACGCGCTGCTGGATCAGCGCGTCGGCGGCCTTGAGGGCCTCGGTCATGATCTCGGCGATGGGTGGCAGGTCGGGCGCGCCCTCGCCTTCATCGGCGGCGGCCAGCATGGGCTGGAAAATCTGGGCGTTAACCGCGTCGGCCACCATCCGGCTGGCGATGGCCGAAGCCTGCTCCCCGTTCTGATGCCCGCCCGCGCCATCCGCCACCACGAACACGCCCAGGTCGGGCCGGTCGAGGATGTTGAGCTGGCTGAGGAAATAGGCCAGCACCGAGTCTTCATTGTTGGAGCGCACCATGCCGATATCCCGGCTGAGGCCGAAGATCGCGTGCTGAGTCGGGCGGAGCAGCGCGCTTTCCAGGCTGGGCAGCCGCCGGGTCTCGCCGATCACGTTTTGCGTGGGCTTGACGGCCGCCATCACGCCGGGGATCGTGATCTCCTCGGCGAGATCGAGGGTATCGTCGTCCTCCACGACGGGCGGCGATTCGCGCTCCTGCCCGGCACGATCGGACTTGGCCGGGTCTTCTTCGGGGCGATCCTGTCCGAACAGATTGCGGAGTCGATTCATGGGTGGGCCATCTTTCTCATCACGCTGCAAACTTACGAACTGCCTGCACAAGGATGGGCGAGCCGGATGACCGTCTGGGTCAGGCGCGTTCCGGCACGAAACTCAGCACGTCCTCGATCACCTGGTCGGGGCGAACACCCTCGGCCAGTCCCTCGAAATTGAGCAGCAGCCGGTGGCGCAGGGCCGCCGGCGCCACCGCCCGCACGTCCTCGATCGCCACGTTATAGCGCCCGCTGAGCAGGGCCGTGATCTTGGCCCCCAGGAGCAGGGCCTGCGCGCCGCGCGGGCTGGCCCCATAGCGCACGTAGCGCTGGACCAGCGGGGCGGGTTTGGCGGCCTCCGGATGGGTGGCGACCACCAGCCGGGCCACGTACTCGCTCACGTGGCTGGCGACCGGCGTTTGCAGGGCCAGCCGCCCCATCTCGATGATGCGCCGGCCGTCGGCGGCCCGCTGCGGGACGGGAGTCTCCGCGCCGGTGGTGCGATCCAGGATCGTCACCAGCTCGGCCGCCTCCGGAAAGCGCACTTCCACCTTGAAAAGGAAGCGGTCCAACTGGGCTTCCGGCAGGGGATAGGTGCCTTCCATCTCCAGCGGATTCTGGGTCGCCAGGACAAAGAAGGGCGGCTCCAAGTGGTAGGTGCGGTTGGCGGCCGTGACCGACTGCTCCTGCATGGCTTCCAGCAGAGCGGATTGGGTCTTGGGGGTGGCGCGGTTGATCTCGTCGGCCAGGATCAGGTTGGCGAAGACCGGCCCCGGCTGAAAGACGAACTGGCGGCGGCCATCCTCGCCTTCCTGCATGATGTCCGTGCCGGTGATGTCGGCGGGCATCAGGTCGGGCGTGAACTGGATGCGCGCGAACTTGAGGTCGAGCACGTCGGCCAGGGTGCGGATCAGCATGGTCTTGCCCAGGCCGGGCACGCCTTCCAGCAAAGCGTGCCGCCCGGCGATGACGCAGATCAGCACGTGGCGGATCACATCCGCCTGACCAACGATGACCTTGCCGACCTCGGTCACGATCCGCTCGGCGGTGGCGCGAAACTCGTCGACGCTCAGGGTGGTTTCAACAGGCGAGGCTGCGGTCATACGCTTCTCCAGGGTTCAGATGCAGAACTTCGATACCCGGCCTAAATCTGGATCATCATCACACGCAAATCGTAATCGGGCAAGTCCGGCAAAAACAATCTCTCACCGCAGAGAACACGGAGAACACAGAGGGAAAAATTCGGACTCCAAAGTCTCTTTCCCTGTGGTCTCTACACCCTCTTCAGTGCATTCTTCCATTCCTTGCTTTTCTCCGCGTCTTTCCTTGGCGTTCTTGGCGTCTTGGCGGTTCAACCCGCTTTTGATGCCTTTGCCCCGCGGACTACCCCCACCCACGGTCAGATTGCCCACCAGGTTGCCGAACTGGTTGACCCCCACCGCCCGCCGGGGCGTCTGGCCCGGTTGGAGCAGCAGCAGGAAGCCGCCGTTTTCGACCGTCGCGCTGGCGTTGCCGCCCCCGGCGAAC
>JARKOQ010000154.1 GCA_029976005.1 Aggregatilineales bacterium
CAGTCAAGCTCCCTTGTGCCTTTACACTCTCCTGCTGGTTTCCATTCAGCATGAGGGAACCTTTGGGCGCCTCCGTTACCTTTTAGGAGGCGACCGCCCCAGTCAAACTGCCCACCTGGCACGGTCCCCTGCCCGGTTCACGGGTCAGGGTTAGGGTCTAAACAGAGTCAGGGTGGTATTTCACCGTCGGCTCCTCCGAAGCTAGCGCTCCAGATTCACAGCCTCCCACCTATCCTACACAAACTATGCCCAAACTCAATGCCAAGTTGCAGTAAAGCTCCACGGGGTCTTTTTGTCCTGCTGCGGGTAGGCCGCATCTTCACAGCCATTTCAATTTCGCCGGGTCCCTCGTTGAGACAGTGCTCTAGTTGTTACGCCGTTCGTGCGGGTCGGAACTTACCCGACAAGGAATTTCGCTACCTTAGGACCGTTATAGTTACGGCCGCCGTTCACCGGGGCTTCGGTTCAAAGCTTCGCTTTCGCTAACCTCTCCCCTTAACCTTCCGGCACTGGGCAGGCGTCAGCCCCTATACGTCCGCTTTCGCGTTCGCAGAGACCTGTGCTTTTGTTAAACAGTCGGTAGAGCCATTTCACTGTGACCCCCTCGCGGGGGCGCCCCTTCTCCCGAAGTTACGGGGCCATTTTGCCTAGTTCCTTAACGAGGGTTCTCCCGTTCGCCTTGGTATATTCAACCCGTCTACCAGTGTCGGTTTGCGGTACGGACCGTTGGCTTCAGCGCACCACAGCTTTTCTCGGCAGCGGGACTCGCTCACTTGTGGCCCGAAGGCACCGGCGGGGAAGGTTGCCCTACCCGCCACCTGAATCCACTCACAGGCTGAGTTATCCTACTGCGTCCCTGCGTTGCTCCACCACCGGGGGCCGGAATATTAACCGGCTGTCCATCACCTACGCCTTGCGGCCTCGGCTAAGGCCCGCCTCACCCGACGCGGACTGACCTTCCGTCGGAAACCTTAGACATACGGCGAATACGGTTCTCACGTATTTTACGCTACTCATGCCAGCATTCTCACTTCTAGGCACTCCAGCCGTCCTTGTCGGTCGACCTTCGCTGCGCCTAGAACGCTCCCCTACTGCACCTTACGGTGCCCCAGGCTTCGGTGGGATACTTGAGCCCCGTTACATTTTCCGCGCAAGAGCGTTTGACCAGTGAGCTATTACGCACTCTTTAAAGGGTGGCTGCTTCTAAGCCAACCTCCTGGCTGTCTAAACACTCTCACCTCGTTTCCCACTTAGTATCCACTTTGGGACCTTAGCCGAGGGTCTGGGTTAGTTTCCCTCTCGACGACGAAACTCATCTCACGCCGTCCGACTGCCGGACTGTGAAGTGGTGGCATTCGGAGTTTGGTTAGGTTCAGTAACCTTGCGGCCCCTAGCCCATCCAGTGCTCTACCTCCACCACTGACCATCCGACGCTAGCCCTAAAGCTATTTCGGGGAGAACAAGCTATCTCCGAGTTCGTTTGGCATATCACCCCTACCCACAGCTCATCCCTCGACTTTGCAACGTTGAAAGGTTCGGCCCTCCACGAAGGTTTAACTTCGCTTCAGCCTGGCCATGGGTAGCTCACCCGGTTTCGTGTCTAATCCCTGCGACTACGCGCCCTGTTCAGACTCGCTTTCGCTTCGCCTCCGCCTGTACCTGGCTTAGGCTTGCCACAGAGATTAACTCGCTGGCTCATTTTCCAAGAGGCATGCCATCAGGCCCTTAAGGCCCTCTGACCGATTGTAAGCATACGGTTTCAGGTTCTCTTTCACTCCCCTCGCCGGGGTTCTTTTCACCTTTCCCTCACGGTACTGGTGCGCTATCGGTCATCAAGAGTGTTTAGCCTTGGAGGGTGGACCCCCCGGTTTCCCACAGGATTAGCGTGCCCCGTGGTACTCAGGATCCCCGGCCCACACGTCCCACTTTCGCCTACCGGGCTGTCACCGTCTCTGGCCGGCCTTTCCAGGCCGTTCGGCTAGCTTCGCGTGTTTGTTGCCAGGTCCTACAACCCCGCCGTACAAGTACGACGGTTTGGGCTGTTCCGCTTTCGCTCGCCACTACTCGCGGAATCGTTTCTCTTCCTCCGGGTACTGAGATGTTTCAGTTCCCCGGGTTCCCTTCGTCCCCTTATGTGTTCAGAAGACGATACGCGGGCATTCCCCCGCGTGGGTTTCCCCATTCGGATACCCCCGGCTCGAACGGTTGCACACACCTAACCGGGGCTTTTCGCAGTGTACCGCGTCCTTCTTCGGCTCTTGACGCCAAGGCATTCACCGTATGCTCTTAGTAGCTTTACTTCACGTGATACGGAGAAATTGAAGTTCTCGCATTTCTGCTATTCACTTGGTAAGGTGCCTGGCAATCCCTGGCGGGATTGCACGCAGAACGCTCTCCGTTCTGCCCGCGATGTCGTTTCCTTCATCGCCCGGGTTGTTCACCCGCCACCAGGATGCAACTCCCGCTCCATCCCGCTCGCCGGTGAACAAACCGCTTAAGACGACAACAGCCCGGCATCACGCCGGGCTGATTATTCATCACGCCAATGCGTCATGCGCTACTTTGTATTCAGGTCGTCTCGTTACGGCTATTGGTCAAAGTGTTGTTTCTCCCTCAAGGCCTGTTTAGTGTACTCCAGAGCTTGCTCAGTGTCAAGGTGGATTTTTAAACCTGCTCGATATTCTTCTCTCGGTTTTCATCACCCCGTTTCGGGGCGGGCAGGTTCAGGCCAGGGTAACTATCGACGGAGCAACATCATACTCAGCGCGGGTGGCTCCGTCAAGGGCCATTTTCGAATCAGACGGCACGAACTTTCTCCCGGCCGCTGCCCTTCCGGCCGCGCAAACCGAAAAGGCAGCGGATTCGAGACGCCTCGCTAAGGGCTTGGCTCCAGGCAGCTCGGCAGGTCAGCCGCGCTGCGCGGCCAGCCCTCGGCGGCCGTGCCGCCGTAAAACGCCAGATAGTCGGCGGCGTGGGCGCGCCAGTAATCGTCGTCGTGGTCGCCCAGTGGGTTGATCACGTACTGGTGCGGAATCTGGCGCCCAACCAGATGGTTGCTGAGCAGCTCGACTTCCGGACGGACCGGATCGCTGGCCGCGTTGTCCAGGTAGATGCGCAGGGTGTTCAGGAACGGCGCGGTCAGGGCCAGGTCGATCGGGTTGAAGGCGTCCGGCGTGATGTCCGTATCCAGGGCCGGGCTGTGCCCGCCCACCGCGCCGAACAAATCCGGGTTGCGCATGGCGATGCTCAACGCCCAGAAGCCGCCCCGACTGATGCCGCCAATGGCACGGTGAGCGCGATCCCGCCACACGCAGAAATCCTGCTCCACGCGCGGGATCAACTCCCTCAGCAGATAAGTCTCCATGGAGGGATCGGGCGGGTAGCTGTTGTCGGGCAGCAGGTATGCCCCATAGGGGAGCACCACCACCATCGGCGGGTAGAGTTCGAGGGCCAGCCCCCGGTTGAGGGTATCCAGCAAGCCCACGTCCTGCCAGTGGGTGTCATCGTTGGACGCGCCGTGCAGCAGGTAGACCACCGGATAACGCCGCTGCATCTGGAAGTAACAGGGCGGCACGTAAACCCGGTAGGGCATGTTTCGCCCGGCGATCTGGCTCTGGAACGTGTCGAAGACGATGATCTGCCCCTCGGTTTCGGTGCAGACAGGCTCCGTGGGCGACGCGGTCGGAGTCGGAGTATCGGTCACGTCCGGCGTGGGAGTCAGGGTCGGCGTGGGCGTGATCGTCGGCCCCGGACTGGGGGTAGCCGTGATCACGATCACCTGGGCCGTTGGCGTCGGCACCAACGGCTCGCAACCGGCCGCCAGAAAAGCGCTCACCATCACGATCAGGCAGAGAAAGAGGATTCGTTGTGCTTTCATAAGGCCACATTATAGTGCATCCAGCATCGGCGCAAATCCACCCGAAATCCCAACCGGGCCAGGCTCAAGGGAACCCAACCGGCCCGGCGAACGTCAGGTTCATAGCAGCGGGAGCGTAGAGCAAGCGGCGGCCAAGGGTGCGCCAGCCGTCCAGCGGCCCATCCCCTACCCCCGGTATGCTGAGACAGTCAGGAGAGGAGACCGACCATGCGCCAGAAGGAAGCCACCTGCCCAAGCTGCGGCAAGCACGGCCGCTTCACCCACAGCGGCGTGCAGCATTGGCCGCAGGCCGTCGCCGCCGCCCACAATCTGCCCCCGGTGATTCACCTGTGGACCTGCCCTCACTGCCACTCCACCCTCAGCGAGGTCGTCCTGTTTCCGGCCAACCGGCCGGTTCCCGCCTAACCGGGCGAAAAGTCCGCCAGATCACCCGACGTTGACGTGATAACGCTCGTATGCCACACGGGCCAACTCCTCCCGGAATTTGGGATGAGCGATCTGGATCAGCCGTCTGGCCCGCTCCCGCACCGTCACGCCAAACAGATTGGCCGCGCCGAACTCGGTCACAACCCAGTGCACGTCGTTGCGGCCGGTCGTGACTCCCGCGCCGGGCTTCAGCTCCGGGACAATGCGACTCACGGTGTCATCCCGCGCCGTGGAAGGCAGGGCGATGATCGGCACGCCGCCCTCGGAACGCCCCGCGCCCCGGATGAAATCGAGCTGGCCGCCCACCCCGCTGTAGAAGCGGTGGCCGATACTGTCCGCGCAGACCTGGCCGGTCAGGTCGACCTCCAGGGCGCTGTTGATCGCCACCATTTTGGCGTTCTGGCTGATGATATACGGGTTGTTGACGTACTCGGTGGGATGGAACTCGCACAGAGGATTGTCATTGATGAAGTTGTAGAGGTACTGCGTCCCCAGCACGAACCCGGCCACGATCTTGCCGGGGTGCAGGGTCTTGGCCCGGCAGTTGATCACCCCGCGCTCGACCAGATCGATCACGCCGTCGGAGAACAGCTCGGTATGCACCCCCAGGTCGCGGTGGTTGTGCAGCAGGCGCAGCACGGCGTCCGGCACCGCGCCGATCCCGGTCTGGAGGGTGGCCCCGTCCGGGATCAGATCGACGATGTGTTTGGCGATCTCCTGCTGGAGCGGGTTGGCGTCCGTCATCTGGACTTCAGGCACGGGATAGTCCACTTCGACGATGTAGTCCACGTCATCGATGTGGATCACGCTGTCCCCCAGGGCGCGCGGCATCTGGGCGTTGACTTCGGCGATCACCAGATCGGCGACCTCCGCCCCGGTCTTGGTCAGGCCCACTTCCACCCCAAACGAGCAGTAACCATGCATGTCGGGCGGGCTGAGGTGAACCAGCGCGACGTTGATCGGGAACTGCTCGCGGCGACGGAACAGGCGGGGCACGTCGGAGAGCAGGATTGGCGTGAAGTCGCCCCGGCCATCGTTGACGGCATCCCGCACGTTGCCGCTGATGAACATGGCATTGACCCGCAGGTGGCCGATCAGCTCCGGACTGACGTAATCGACATCACTGATCGCCAGGAGCTGCACCAGCTCGACATCGCTGATCGTCTTCGTGCGCTCGACCAGGGCAGCCAGCAGCTTCTGGGGAACCGAGCAGTTGCCGGTCATGAAGACGCGGTCGCCAGTTTGGACGTGGCTGACCGCTTCTTCGGGGGAGACGATCTTCGCTTTTCTATCCTTGCTCATGCAAATTACACTCCATAGGCAAGGCACACGCCCTCGCCCGGTCTGCTCGTGGTCACTGCTCTTAAAATACCATGCCTTTGCGCGGCCTCCCACTGTCAAACAACAATTCTCGCGCGACACTCGTCACGGACCCAACCCGCGCCCAACGAATGGATCGACCCGCCGGGCCTTGACATTATCAAATTTGATAATATAATCATTTTTGGTTATCAAAAGTGAGAATGGACGATGATCGATTCAAGGGCCGAACTCATCCTCCACCCGATCCGGATGCGCATCCTCATGGCGCTTGGCATGGAACACCTGACGGCGCAGCAGATCGCCGCCCGGCTCCCGGACATCCCCCAGGCCACCCTGTACCGGCACATCAACAAGATGGCCCAGGGGAACCTGCTGGAGATCGTCAGCCAGCGCCAGGTGCGCGGCGCCACGGAACGGGTCTACAGCCTGAAGATAAGTAACGCCGTCCTGAACCAGGAGGATTTAGCGCGGGCAACACCTGAAGACCTGATGCAATACTTCACAACCTTTACCGCCGGGCTGCTAGGGGATTTCGCGGCATACCTGAACCGCCACCCGGAGCCCCTACGCGATACGGACGGCCTGGGCTTTTCCACCGCGCCGCTCTACCTGAGCGCGGAAGAGCTGGCCGCCTTGCAGGAAGGACTGCGGGATTTGCTGCTGCCCTACCTGGAGCACCAGCCCACGCCGCAGCGCAAACGAATGAACCTGTCGATGATTCTGCTTCCATCTGGAAGGGAATGACCCGGCCAGATCGGGTGACCTGACTGAAGAGGGGGAACCTACAATGACTGCTTATCCGTGGATGACGTTCCTGGTCCTGTTCGCCGCCGGGGTGTTCGGCGCCCTGGCCGTCATGCCTTACGCCATGTCCCTCAACAAGGACAAAGTGGCGCAGGCCCCGCTGCCCCGGCCCGCGCTGTACGCGATCAGCGTCGTGCAATCGGCGATCCTGGTCGCCATCGCCACCGGGTTTGGCCTGCTGGCGGCCAATGCCGTCGGCCTGGGCACCCCATATATCGATGGCCTGGTCAGCGGGCAGACAGTCACGCCGTCGCTGATCAGCCTGCTCCCCACGTGCGTGATCCTGGGGCTGATCGTCGGCGCGTTGATCATGGTGCTCGAAAAGGTGATCTTCGCCCCGCGCCTGCCGGAGGCCCTGGCCAAGGCTGACACCCGGATCGCGGCCTGGAAAGGCCTGCTGGCGTCGTTCTACGGCGGCATCGTGGAGGAAATCCTGATCCGGCTGCTGCTGATGTCCGTGTTCGCGTGGCTGATCAGCCGGGTGTGGCACACGGCCGGCGGGCTGCCCACCGAAGGCGGCTACTGGCTGGCGATCGTCCTGGCCGCGCTGCTCTTTGGGCTGGGCCACCTGCCCGCGACCGGGGCCATCACCCCGCTGACCGGATTCATCGTGGCGCGCGCCCTGATCCTCAACGGGATCGGCGGGCTGCTCTTCGGCTGGCTGTTCTGGCAGTACGGCCTGGAGACAGCCATGATCGCCCACTTCACGGCGGACCTGATCATTCACGTCGCCACGCCCATGTTCAGCCGGGCCTATGAAGCCCGGACGATCACCGGCGCATCTTCCACCTAACAGATCATTGGTCCAACAAAAACCGCCGGGGCAGCCTCCCGGCGGTTTTTGATCCCCGGCCCGATCCGGATCAGTAGACCGGCAGACTGGGATCGATCTTGCGCGCCCAGGCGTTGATCCCGCCCGCCATGTTGTACAGCCGGGTGTAACCCTGCTCCTGGAGCGCCCGGATCACGTCGGCGGAACGGATGCCCGTCCGGCAGTGGACGACGATATCCCGTTCGCGCGGGAGTTCGTCCAGGTGGCGGAGCACGTCGCCTTTCGGGATGCGCCGCGCGCCCTCGATCAGGCTGATCTCCCACTCCTGTGGCTCGCGCACGTCCAGGATCAGCAGGTCGTCGCCCGCGTCCAGGCGGGCTTTGACCTCATCGACCGTGATGGCGCGGACCGGCGTGCGACCTTCCTCATAAGTGCTGTGATCGTGAGCCGGAACGCCGCAAAACTGCTCGTAGTCGATCAGGTGCGTGATCGTTGGGTGCTCGCCGCAGACCGGACAGTTGGGGTTCTTGCGCAGTTTGATCGTCTCGAAGGACATCTCGCTGGCATCGTAGAGCAGCAGCCGCCCAATCATGGGCTGGCCGATGCCGGCGATCAGCTTGATCGCCTCGGTGGCTTGCAGCGTGCCGATTGTGCCGGGCAGCACGCCCAGCACCCCGCCATCCGCGCAGCTCGGCACCAGGCCGGGGGGCGGCGGCGCGGGGAACAGGCAGCGGTAGCAGGGGCCTTGCCTGGCGTAGAACACGCTCAACTGCCCCTCGAAGCGAAACACGCTGCCATACACGTTGGGCTTACCCAGCAGCACGCAGGCGTCGTTGACCAGGTAGCGCGTCGGGAAGTTGTCCGTGCCGTCGATGATCACGTCGTACTTCGCCAGGATGTCCAGGGCGTTATCGCTGGAGAGGGGCACGGCGTACTTCTCGATCACCACGTGGGGGTTGAGGTCGGCGATGGTGGCCGCCGCCGAGTCGAGCTTGGAACGGCCGACGTCCGACGTGCCGTGAATCACTTGGCGCTGCAAGTTGCTCTCGTCCACCACGTCGTAATCCACCAGCCCCAGGCGGCCGATCCCGGCCGCGGCCAAGTACATCGCCAGCGGGCTGCCCAGCCCGCCCGTGCCAATCAGCAGGATGCTGGCGGCCTTGAGCTTCTTTTGCCCCTCGACGCCGACTTCGGGCAGGATCAGGTGGCGGCTGTAGCGGCGAATCTCGGCGTGGCTCAGGCTCACGCTTGCCGGATCGACGAGCACAGGAATGGCATCCATCCACAGTTCCTTTTTGACAGAGTCCCAATCAGCACTCAGACCCGCTGAAGCTGGGCCTTGAGCTTGTCCACGCCGGCCACGCCGAAATTCACATCGCGCGGATGGCCGGTGCGATCGAGCACGAACGTGGCCGGCACGCTGAGCACGCCCCAGCGCGCGGCGGCCTCCGTCTGGGCCAGGGCGTCGACCTCGATAACTTGCAGCCCATCGCCCAGATCCGCCTGGAGGCGGGCCAGCGCCGGTTTTTGCTGGAACTGACACGGCGCGCAGTTTGGGGACGTGAAATACACAATCGCCGGGACGCCCGGCCGCAGGGTCGCCAGCAAGGGATCGCCCTCGCTCCGGCGCGCGGCGCGCCCAATCAGCCAGCGCCGCCCCGCGCAGACAGCCACGGTCAGGCCAGCGGCGATCGCAACCAGCAGCAGCAGGCGTTCCATCAGCGCTTGACCTCCAGCGGGCGGTACGTAAAGCCGGGCACACCGAGCCGGTTGAACCAGTAGTACATCGTGCAGCCGGCGCACCACCCCGCGAACAGGTTGAGCGCCGCCAGGACGATCACGATCCCGCTCAGAATCCAGCCCAGAGTGGCCGATCCCGCCAGCAGGGCGAGCGCGCTGAGCGTCGTGAACAGGCCGCCCACCCCCTGGGCGAAGCGGTGCGGCTCCGGGTTATCCGGGATGACATCCGGGCGGACGAGCCCGGCCGGGCGCAGCACGTGGCGGTAAATCCGCTTGAACAACCCGGCCTCCGGCCAGATCGTCCCGATCACCATCACGGCCGCCACGAAGACAACGAACAGCGGCGCGTCCAGCACAAAACCCAGGGCCAGCAGGCCGATGATGAAGGCCTGGTTGGTGCGCAGAGCGCTGTGATCCACCTGTCTTGGGGCAGTCATCGCTATCCTCCATCCGGCTCCATTCCGGCAATCGCAACAAGACGATCGGTTATCCCCGTCAGATCGGGCGGCCTCCGGCAATCGCCGGGATGATGCGCAGCCGCGATCCGGCCTGGATCGGGGTATCGAGGTCTTGCAGGAAGCGAATGTCCTCTTCGCCAACGAAGACGTTGACAAAGCTGCGCAGGTCCTCGCCGTCGAAGAGATGCGCGCGCAGGTCCGGGTGCTGGCCGACCAGGCTGGCCAGGGCCTCGCCAACCGTCGCTCCCTGCACCTCGATTTCGGCGCTGTTGCCCGCATAGGGGCGCAGTGGGGTGGGAAGTTTGATGCTTGCCATTTTGTCGTCTCCTGAACAGGTTATGTCACACCACGCACTAGATCACGACCAGCGGCTGCTCGTCGAAGCGCTCGCGCGTTTCGGCCAGCCGCCACGCCCGCGTCTCGGCGGCCCGCGCCGCCACCACGCTGGCGATGATGTACACGAAATTGGGCAGGGCATGCACCCGGTCGTACTCCGAAGGCACGGCGGGCGAATCGGGATGGCTGTGGAAGTACCCGACCAGCCCCAGGCCGCGCGCGTCGGCCTCGTCTTCCAGGCGCGCCCAGTCAGCGGGCGTCATCGCGTAACGGTGATGCTGCTCCTCCTTGGCGAAGACGTTCTGTACCGGTCTGATGTCCAGCACGGCCACGCCGCCGTCTTCCACCCGGCCCAGCAGAAAGCCGCCGCCTTCGTTGGGATAGGCTTCCGCCAGCAAGTGGTGAATCCGCGCCCGCAGCGTTTCCGGCAAGTGAACCGCCATCCGCCTGCTCCCGTCCGGCCCTCCGGCCAACAAAAAAGGCTGACCTGCCCGGTCAGCCCTGAGAAACCCGTGTCACCAACAGACTAGGAACCCGCCGGATTTACCCACCCGCCTCCAGGCACGATCCATCCAACCGCCCACCCATACACATGCAGGCCGTGCTGAACATATTCTTGCGGGTGAAAGTCATTGCGAACGTGTTCATGCCGATCAGCATAACACAGGCCCGGAGCGAATTCAACAAATTGCGAGAAATCATACCGTTTTTACATCTTATCTCTTTCGATCTGCACAAACGCCTCTATAACGCGCTGCCCCCTGATTCTTTACCCAAAAGCAACTTTGTGTGTTAGGATAGGGTCGAACTCAGATGGCAGCCGGTTCAGTTGTCAGAATCCGTTTTTCCGGTAAACTGCTGTATACAGCAGTTGCCGCCTCCGAAGGACAGGCATCACCGGATAGGCCAATTGCTGATCCCCCGTGGGGTTTCGTGGGCGTGACCGCCGTGGCCGGACACATACCTCATCAGGCGCCGCAGGACAAGGAGCATCCTGTTCATGTCACCAGCACACACGTCTGTGGAACCGGGCGAAGCACATATCCTCGTCGTCGAGGATAACGTCCCCAACTTCGTGCTGATTGCCCGTATGCTGGCCTTTATGGGTGTCCAGCACTGCGAGTGGAAGACCAGCGGCTGGCAGGTCGTGCAGTTCGCCGACACGCTGCCCCGGGTGGACCTCGTGCTGATGGACATCCGCCTGCCCTATGAGGACGGGTACCAGGCCCTCCAGAAAATCCGCGCCCACGACCGTCTCAAGGATACGCTGGTCGTGGCGGTCACCGCCGAAGCCAGCGAGGAACAGCTTCGCAAAGCCCAGCAGGCCGGCTTCGACGGGTTCCTGGGCAAGCCGCTCGATCCCGACCGTTTCCCGGATCAGGTGCGCCGCATCCTGTCCGGCGAAGCCGTCTGGGAATGGCACTGATCGCGCGCCACGCTGCCCGGCATACCGCCCCATACCCTCGGCCCGACCGCGCGTCACCGCCTTCCCACCGGTTGGCAGACATCCTGCTCGCAGGTCGCCGCCCGCCCCAGCCAGCGGTTGAGACGATACCGGCGGCGGGCAATCCAGGCGTAGAGGCGCGGTCCCAGCCAGGTCACTCCCGGTAAAAAGAGCAGGGGATAAGCCCACATCAGCAGCGGCAGTTGGCCGATCTGGTGGCGCACAGCCTCGTACCCCGCCACAATCCGCCCGCCCGGCGTCACGACATGGATCGCCCCCATCAGCGCCGCGCGATGAAGCCCCAGGTTCTGCCCGGCGGCTGCGGGATCGTGGATGTCCACGAACGCCAGCCGGCGCAGCCAATCCAGCCGCCGCAGGAAGGCCACCGATCCCCGGCAGACCACGCACTGCCCATCGAACAACACTACCGACCTCGCCATGAATCAACACCTTTTCCTTGCCGACAGATGGTTTATAGCGCGTTTTCCTTAGGCCAGGATGAATGCCGGGAAAGCAACCACCGGAGCGTATATTCCGTAGCACAACCCGGCAAACTACATCATAATAGCGGGCTGTAAGTTCGGGGCATGTACCAGCCGCGCGGGAGACCGGCCAAGTCATGACACTCAAGACCGGCCAGACACTCGGCCGATACCAGTTGGAAGCCTTGCAGGGATCGGGTGGCATGGCCCAGGTCTTCAAGGCCTGGGACCCCAACACAGGGCGTTACGTCGCTATCAAGGTCCTGCACCAGCACCTCATCGACGAATCGGTCTTCAAAGAGCGATTCGCGCGCGAGGGCCAGTTGATTGCCAGCCTCAGCCACCCCAACATCGTCACGCTCTACGACTTCGATGCCATCGAGACCGATAACGGGATCAGTCCCTACATGGTGATGCCGTTCATCGACGGCCCCTCGCTCAAGGACCGGCTGGAAAGCCTGAACGCCCAGGGCCAGCGCATGCCGCTGGACGAAGTGATGCGCATCGTCGAAGGAATCGCGGCGGCGCTGGACTACGCTCACGGCAAAGACATGGTCCACCGCGACATCAAGCCCGGCAACATCCTGTTCAACGATCAGGGCGCGCCCCTGCTGACCGACTTCGGGCTGGCCCGCCTGACCTTCGGCGCACGGCTGACAGACAGCGGCACGGCCAGCGGGACCCCGGCCTACATGGCGCCGGAACAGGGTCTCGGCGAGCCGGGCGACCGGCGCAGCGACATCTACTCGCTGGGGATCATCCTGCACGAACTGCTGACCGGCCAGCTCCCCTTCGTGGCGGATACCGGCCTGGGCCTGCTGATGAAACACATCCACGAGCCGCTGCCCTCCCCCCGCCTGGCCGTCCCCGAGCTGCCGCCCGAAGTGGAGGCGGTCATCTTCCGCGCCGCGGCCAAGGACCCCGCCAGCCGCTACCCGACCGCCGGGGCGCTGGCGGCGGAACTGCGCACCGCGATCGAACAGGGAGTCGTCAGCCCGCAGACCCTGCGCGTCTCCCGGCGGCACGATCGCGCGGCGCGGCGCGGCATACCCTGGCCGATCGTGGCCGGCGCGGGACTGGGCCTGCTGGCCGTCCTGGCAATCGTCCTGCTCGCCAGCCAGACTCGCGCGCCACAACCCACCCCGACCGTTCCGGCTGTAAGCGCCATGACCGCCGGGCCGGTGCCCTTTTCCACCAGCTTCGATCCCGACGACGAGTACAACCTGGGCTGGCCGATCCGGGAGGAAGGGCTGTTCACCACCGCGATCCGCGACGGACAGTACGTGATCCAGTCCAGCGCGCCGGGCCAGGCCCACACGGCGACCTTCCTGCCCGACGAGTACCGCTACAGCGCCCTGATCATCGAAACGGACGCGACCCTGCTCCCGGAAAGCCAGCCCGACAGCGGTTATGGAATCGTCTTCCGCTACGAAAACGAGGACAGCTACTACGTCTTCGCCATCAACGGCCGCCAGCAGGTCAGCATCTGGCTGCGCCGGGATGGGGCCTGGTTGGAACTGCGCGGCGGCGCGGACGAATGGACCTACGACGAAGCGGTCCACCCGATGGGCGAGCTGAACCATCTATCGATCCTGGCGCACGGCGGCACGCTAACGGGGTATGTCAACGGCAAGCGCGTAGTGCAGGTCGAGGATGACACGATTCGTGAGGGGGGCGTCGGGTTTTACATCGCCACCACCGTCCGCCAGGTGGAGCGTGTCCAGACCGGGGTCGCGTTCAACAACTTCTTGGTAACCAACGTCGTACCATCGATGAGCGGCTGAGGCGCGCCGGGAGATCGACAGCCACGGGCGACCCTGGCGGGCCGCCCGTGCATATTCTCGACTCGATTGGGGCAAATCCTCAGCGCTTATTCGCCGCCGGCGGACACGCTGACGTCCTGGCCGATCGCGGCCTTCACTTCGGCATCGGTGAGCTGGACCGGCTGTGCGTTCGCGCTGTGGCCGTCGCGCCTCTGGTTGACCGAATTGATCCCGTTGCGAACCACGGTCAACGTGCGGATCAGGCTGTTCTCCAGCTCGCCCAGGACTTCCATCACGTAATTGTCCGCGTCGACCTGCATCGCCTCGGCTTCCTGGCGCGCGGTCTCGATGATGCTGGCGGCACGGCTCTGGGCCACCTGGGCAATCGACTCGCGGGAGATCATCGTATCGCCCCGCTCGCGGGCCAGGTCCACCAGGCGCGAGGCCTCTTCGTTGGCCTGGGCCATCAGCCGGTCGCGCTGCTGCAAGACCCGGTTGGCCTTCTCGATTTCCTCGGGGATCGAGATACGCATCTGGTCGATGATTTCCAGGGCGCGCTCTTCATCGATCATGGTGAACTTGCTGAGTGGAATATGCCGCCCTTCGTCAATCAGGTCTTCCAGGCGGTCCACAAGATGCAGTATGTCCATCACCAGCCTCCCCAATCAGTCCGTCATACTGACCATATACACTGGTCGGTCATCACTCTGGTTGAGTTCCGCGAAACGCTGCTTGAGCGCCCGCTGAACGTGAAGCGGAACCATCGTGCTGACATCGCCCCCCAGTGAGGCAATCTCCCGCACGGTGCTCGAACTCAGGTGCACGTACGCCTCACCCGCGATCAGGTTGACGATCTCCAACCCCGGAGCCAGCCGGCGGTTGGCCAGGGCCATGCGGAACTCCAGCTCGAAATCGGAGAAGACGCGCAGCCCGCGCACGATCGCGATCGCGTTGACCTCACGTGCATAGTCTACAGTCAGACCGCTGTATATCGCAACTCGAATGTTTGGGATATGATGCAGCGATTTTTCAACCAGGGCAAATCGCTCTTCCGCCGTGAAAAGCAGCCGCTTGTTCGGCCGGTCATACACCGCGACAACCAGCTCGTCAAACAGGCGAGCCGCCCGCTGCGCGATGTCGATATGGCCGTAATGAACAGGATCAAATGACGCTGGATACAGCGCGGTGCGCATCGTGTTCGTCCTCGCTACGGGTCAACCAGGCCCGGTGTGATCTAGCTCAGGTCCGCCTGGACGGCCCGCCACATGGCGACCCGCTCCGCCAACAATTGGTGCTCCGGCATCGACAGGGCCGGGTCTTCCTCGTACAGCGTGCGCGCCTCGCGCTGGGCCAGTGCGACCAGGGGCGGGTTGATGTCGCTGCCAAAGCGCAGCGGCGTCCCCAACCCGCTCTGGCGCAGACCGAACAGATCGCCCGCGCCACGCATGCGAAAGTCGATCTCGGCCAGCTCGAAGCCATCGGTTGTGCGGGTCATGGCCTCCAGTCGCTGGGTCGCTTCCGGGGTGGCATTCTCACCCATCAGAAGGCAGTAGGACTGGTGCGCGCCGCGCCCCACCCGGCCCCGGAACTGGTGAAGCTGGGCCAGCCCGAACCGGCTGGCATCCTCGATCAGGATCACGCTGGCGTTGGGGATGTCGATCCCGACCTCGACCACGGACGTGCTGACCAGAATGTCCAACTCGCCCGTCTTGAAGGCCGCCATGACGGCTTCCTTCTCATCGGCTTTCATCCGGCCATGCAGCAGCCCCAGCCGCCGGGTGCGGAAAACCTCCCGGCTCAGGCGACTGTATTCGTCCACGGCGGCGCGGGTCTCGTCGTCCTCTTCCTCGGCTTCGACCAGCGGGTACACGATGAACGCCTGGCGGCCCTGCGCGATCTGCTGATCGACGAAGCTGTAAGCGCGCTCGCGTTCCAGGCCGGACATGACATGCGTCTCGACCGGAGTCCGCCCCGGCGGCAATTCGTTGATCACCGACAGGTCGAGATCGGCGTGCAGGGTCAGGGCCAGGGTACGCGGGATTGGCGTGGCGGTCATCACCAGCAGGTGCGGATTGGTGCCCTTGCCGCGCAACTGGCCGCGCTGCTCCACCCCGAAGCGGTGCTGCTCGTCGACGATCGCCAGGGTCAGGTTCTGGAACGCGACCCCGCCCTGGATCAGGGCATGGGTGCCGATCACGATCGACACGGTGCCGTCCGCCAGACGCGCCAGGGTCTCGTCGCGCTCGGCCGGGGGAGTCGCCCCGGTCAGCAAGCGGATAGCGATCTCGCGGTCGGGCAGAAGCGCGGCCAGCGTGGCCGTAATCGACTGGAAGTGCTGCTCGGCCAGGATACTGGTCGGAGCCATCAGCGCGGCCTGCCCGCCGTTCTGCACCGCGATCGCCATCGCCAGGGCGGCGACGACCGTTTTGCCCGATCCCACGTCGCCTTGCAGCAGGCGGTTCATCGGCACATTGCGCGCCATGTCGGACCGGATATCGCTCAGGGCCTGCTGCTGCGCGCCGGTCAGCACGAAGGGCAGGCGGGCGATCAGTCCTTCCAGCCAATCATCGTCCACGGCCAGCGGCACGCCCGGCGTCTGCTGCCAGGCGCGGCGGCGGGCCAGCATCGCCAGTTGCAGGATCAGCAGCTCGTCGAAGGCCAGCCGCTCGCGGGCATAGCGCAGGTAGTCCCAGTGCTCCGGGAAGTGCACCTGGCGCAGCGCCCAGCCCAGGTCGACCAGATCGGCGCGGTCCAGCACGCTCTCCGGCACGTAGTCCGGCAGGCGTCCGGCCCAATAGTCCACGGTCGTCTTGAGGATGCGGCGCATCGTCCGGCCGGTCAGCCCTTTGGTCAACGGGTAGACCGGGACGATCGCGCGGGTATGCAGATTCTCGAACTCCAGCAGTTCCCATTCGGGATTGGACATCGACAGCTTGCCCAGGTGGCTTTCGGTCTTGCCGCTGACCACCACCTGCACGCCGCGCTTGAGCTGGCGGGCCAGATAGGGCTGGCCGAAGAAGAACACTTCCAGGGTCGCCGTGCCGTCGTCGAGCGTCACCTGAAGGAACTCGCGCCCGGTGCGAGCCTTGTGGATCATGCTGGTGCGCACCGAGCCAATCAGCGTGTAGACCTCGCCCGGTTTGGCGCGGTGGATCGGCACCATCCGGGTGTAGTCGTCGTAGCGGCGCGGGAGATGGTAAAGCAGGTCTTCCACCGTATGCAGCCCCAGGCGGGCCAGCTTGGAGGAGACGCGCTCCCCCACCCGTTCGACGACCGTCACCGGGGCGTTCAGCCCATGCAGGCGCTCGACCGCGTCGGCGGGAAGCTCGCCCCGGCGCGACTTGCGGCGCGGCTTGGGCCGGACCGGCTCCTCCTGGATGGCTTCACTCGAATCGCCCTCCGCCGGGACGATGTCCTCCAGGCCCATGCGCGCCTGCTCACCGGGGAAGCCCCCCGGCTCCGGCTCGGACTCGTCCTCGAATTCCGCTTCGGACGGCGGTGGAGTCGGGCGCGCCTTGTGCGGCGGCTGGGCCTTCGGCCCGGCGGCGGGCCGCGCCTTACGCGGGCGATCGGCCTCTCTGGGTGGCCGGGAAGGCGGCGCACCTTGAGGCGGCGCACCTTGAGGCGGCTCGGCCTGGGACTGCGCGGATACCGGCGGCTGATCGGCCGCCGTCTGAGACTGCGACCGGGATTCCGGCCGGGACTCCGGTAGACTTTCCGGACGGGCTGGCTCCGCCTCGGAGGGGCGGGGCGGGCGCGAGCCGCGCCGGTCCCTGGGCGCGGTGACCCCGGCGCCGGGGCGCTTCTCCGGAGCGCGCTTCTCGATCCGGCGCACGGGCGGCGCGTCCGCAGATGGGCCGGACGGCGCCGGGCCGGATGGAGCGGGCGTCTCGCCCGGCTGCACGCGGCCCGTGATGCGATCCATCATGTACCGGACGCGCTGGTGGCGCTCCTGGCGATCGACGACCTGCTCGTAAGCCTGCATCAGGACGACCAGTTCGTCGACCAGAGCGTGGTGATCGGGCCGGCGCGCCTGGGCATGGGCATCCACCTGCCACTTCCCGGCGAATGCGCCCAGGCCGCCGATCACGGCGCCGTTTTTGTACCCCTGCTCGCGTTCGAGCCGGAGAATCTTCATCAAGGTTTCGAGGGCTGATGGCATAAGTCTCTTCAGTCATGTGCGGGTGATCAGCGCCACGCCCAGCCCCTTGGCCCCCACGTGGGTTCCCAGGGAGGGGTTGACGTTGACCACCAGAATCTGTTCGAGCGGAAACACGGGCGCGAAAACCGACTTCAACTCATTGGCGGCGGCCAGGTTATCCGTGTGGAGGATCGCCAGCCGCTCCAGGGGCGTGTGCTGCATCGCCAGATCGATCAGGTGATCCGTCGCCCGCCGGAATGTACGGATGTTCGCCAGTGACTCTACCACACCCTGCCGTAGAGACAAGACAGGCTTGATTCCCAGGATGCGCCCGGCCAGCGCCGTGGCCCAGCCCACCCGCCCGCTCTTGAGCAGGTTGTCCAGGGTGCTCAGCGCGGCATAAATGTAGATGCGGGACTGCAACGCCTGAAGGCGGGCCACGATCTCTTCCACGCTGGCCCCGGCCAGGGCCGCTTCGGCCGCCTCCAGCACCAGGAATCCGGCTCCCATCGTCAACTGCCCGCTGTCGATGAGCGTGTAACGCCCCGGCGCGAACTCCTCCGCCGCCAGCCGGAAGTTGTTGTAGATGCCGCTCAGCCGGGCCGGGGCGGCGATCAGGATCAGGTGGCGGGCTTCGGCGGCGGCGGTCGCAACCATGTCGCGGGTCAGCCCCAGGGGACAGGCCGAAGTGGTCGGCAGCGGGTTGAGCATCGGCAACCGCCGGTAGAACTCATCCCGCGTCAACTGGACGTCATCGTCCAGGTAGCTCTGACTGCCGATGGTGACGACGGTGGGAATCAGCGCGATCCCCAACCGGGCCGCCAGGTCACGCGGCACGTCGCACACGCTGTCCGCAAGAACCTTGATTGCCACGGTCATCAGAGATCATCTTCCGCTTCGTAGACCATGATTCCAACCCCATCCGGCCCCAGGTGAGTCCCCAGGCTAGGCCCATACATCATGATCGGAAAGTCCCGGCCGCCGAATTCGAGCGCCAATCGATCCTGGATCAGGCGGGTCTGCTCGGTGAAATGGGGGGTGTTCTGGACGATCACCAGCTCGCGAATGTCCGAAAACTCGGTCACGAACTCGATCAACCGGTCCACCGCCTGCAAGCGGGTGCGCACCTTCTCCATCGTCAGCAGCACGCCGTCCTCGATAGTCAGGAAAGGCTTGATCCCCAGAATTTTGCCCAGGATGGCCTGCGCTTCCCCGATCAGACGGCCGCGAAACAGGTAGTCGAGCGTCTCTACGTAAAAGACCGAATACACCCGTGTGACGGCCCCCCGCACGATCCGGACCACGCTCTCCAGCGAGGACGTGGTCTCCGCCGCGCGCGCGGCCGTCTCCACCAGGAAGGCCAGGCCGACCGAGGTGGTGAGCGAATCGATCACCACGACCTCGCTCCGGCCGCGCATCGCCTCGGCCGCCTGGAGCGCGTTGCGGTAGGAATCGCTCAACCCGTGGGCCATCGTCAGCACCAGCAGGTGATCGGTTTCTTGCAGCAACTGCGAGAAGGCTTCGCTATAAGCCGCCACGGACGGCGCTTCCAGAACCGGAGGGGGCATCCCTTCGGTCAGAACCCGGCGGAAAAACGCATCCGAGTCCAGGTCGATACCCTCGCGGAACCGTTCCTGACCGAACCGGATCGTCACGGGCACGACGGTGATATCAAACTGCCGGATCAGGGATGGGTTGAGGAACTGGACCGAGCTGTCGGTGACGATTCGAACCTTACCCAACCTTTGCCTCCCAACATGCAGAGGCGTTCGCGGCCGGTTGGGGCCGACCATCCCCCGCCCTTCGCTCGCGCTCGCCTGATCGCCAGTCCGCCATACAGCTATTCGATGCTCAGGAAAAAGTGATAGTGGGGCTGGCCGCCAGCCACAACCTCGAAGCTGAAGTAGGGATAGTCATGGCCAAGCGCGTCACCGATGTCCTGCGCTTCCGCCGCCGTTACGTTGGAACCGTAGTACAGCGTCACCAGCTCGTAGGCATTGCTGTCCAGGCGGCCAATCAGATCGTGCATCAACTGGGCGAGGTCATCGCCGGAGACGACGATCTTGCCTTCCAGCAGGCCGATCAACTGCCCGGCCTCGGCCCGCACCCCGTCGATCTCCACGGAGCGCACCGCCGTGGTCACTTCCCCGGCCATGACCTGTTCGAGCGCCTCGCTCATCTGCTCCACGAACAGATCGAGGTTATTCCGGTTGGCCTCGTGCAAGCGGACATTCGCATATTGGAACATGGCGACAACACCCTGCGGCACGTTCTTGCTGGGCAGGACCACCACCTGCTTGTCCTTGCACTTGCGGGCCGCCTGTTGGGCCGCCAGCACGATGTTGCTGTTATTTGGCAGGAAGATGACTTTCTCGGCGGACAGCTCGTTGATGGCGGTGCAGATTTCCTCGACGCTGGGATTCATGGTCTGGCCGCCGCTGACCAGGCGGGCCGCGCCCTGCTCGTAGAAGACCCGCGCCAGGCCATCCCCCGGCGAGACGGCCACCACGGCCACATCGCCCGGCAGCAGTTCCACCGTGGGCTTGGGCGCTTCCACGACCTCCACGCCAATGTTCTCCAGGTACTGCTGGTACATGTTCTCCACGACCACGTCGCTGATCACGCCAAGTCGCGAAGCGTAACTTATCGGCTGGCCGGGATCGAATACATGGACGTGAATCTTGACGGTGGTGTCGCCGTCGCTGGTCACGATCGTCGAATCGCCCATCTTCTCGATGGCTACCCGGATGTGCTCCACATCCAGGTTGGTCCCGGTGACCAGCATTTGAACGTCGTACGGATGCCCGAATTCCATCGCGCTCATGACCGGCACCTGCTTGCGGCCAGGGGCGGCAGCCGCGGCGGCGACCATTTCCGCTTCCAGCGATTCGCCGCGCAGGTGGCGCAGCATGCCTTCCAGAATGAACGTCAAACCCTGTCCTCCTGAGTCCACCACGCCAGCCTGCTTGAGGATCGGCAGCATATCCGGCGTGCGAACCAGCGCATCATTGGCCTGATCGACGGCCGAAACCAGCAGATCACGCAGGTCAGGGCGCGTCTCCACCTCGGACCCCAGGCGTTCGGAGACCTCGCGGATGATGGTCAGGATCGTGCCTTCACGGGCCGGTTTGGGAGCCGCATCGTAGGCAAAGCGCGTCCCGGTTTCACAGGCGCTAACGAAACCTGGGGTATCCAGGCGCTCCAGCTCGCGCAGCGCGACGCTGAACCCACGCCAGATCTGGGACAGGATCACGCCGGAGTTGCCGCGCGATCCATTCACGGCGCCCTTGGCGAACTTGCGCGCCACGTTGCCCACGTGCGGATCGTCCAGCTCGGCGATTTCGGAGTAGGCGCTCTGCATGGTGAGCAGCATGTTAATGCCCGTGTCGCCATCCGGCACCGGGAAGACGTTGAGCTGGTTGACGATCTGATAATGCTGCTCCAGCCAGGCCATGCCAGCCAGCAGCATGGATTTGAATTGGCGTCCATCCAGGGAAGCATATTCGGAAGATAAGGGGGTCTGGTCGGTCATGCAATGATTCTCTCTGCGACAGGCTCAGTCTGCCGGCCCCACAGCCCGCAGGCGCTGGCAATCAGACGGATGGCGGCCAAATCAGGCATCGGGATGAGTCACCCGCAGGCCCTGAACATGCACGTTCACCTGGGTGACAGGCGCACCGACGCTTTTTTCCACCTGGTAACGCACCGCGTTGATCAGGCTGTTGGCCACGGTCGCGATCCGGGTGCCGTACTCAATCACCACGTACAGATCGATCAGAATCTCGTCGCCGTTGAGCGCCACGACAACCCCGCGATTGGGATCGCGAGACAGAGCCGCGGCAACTTCCGACGCCAGATTCGACGCTGCCATCCCGACGACGCCGTAACTCTGCAAGGCAGCCCGGCTGGCAATCGAGGCGATTGCCGTGGGAGAGATGTGGATCTCGCCCGAAATGGCCTGTTGTTCAGTCATGTTCAACTGGTCCAATTGGCTCTCTGTCCGTATCACGAACTGGCAGGTCACAAAATCCACCCTAATTATAGCAAACAAGGCGGATTTAACATCGTGCGACCTCATTGGGTGCGGGCACAGGGTGATTGCATCAAACTGGAAGAGCATCTCACCGCACAGGACGCGAAGAACACAAAGGAAAAACAGGATGCCCAAGTCTTTCCTGCACGCCCCCGGCGTGCCTGGCGCATGCCCTTTGCGACATAGCCTTCTCTACATGCCGCTTCCCCGGATTTTTCCCTGGCGTGCCTGGCGTTTTTACGGTTCAGAATGCGGCCAGATGCGATAACCTGCAAGCGAGTGCACCCTTGTCAAAGCCAGAGGGCTATGGTAGCATCCTTACTGCGACTTTCCAAGATCAGAAACCAGTGAATGAGGCATCAGCCATGGCGAAGTGCGACTATTGTGGCAAGCAGCCGATGTTCGGCAACAATCGCAGCCACTCATTGCGGGCGACCAAGCGTCAGTTCAAGCCCAATATTCAGCGCGTCAAGGTCATGGAAAAGGGCCACCTCGTGAGCCGCAATCTGTGCTCGACCTGCATCAAGGCCCTGACCAAGAACGTCTAGCCCGCGCTCGATAGCGGCTGCCCCCGGTCAGACGGTATCCGCCGTCCCCTGCTGGAGAGGCCAAAAAAGCCCCGCTGCGCGGGGCTTTTTGTTTTGGCCTGCTTACCCATTTCCTCAAGGCAGAACCAATCGAAGTGCTTGAACCCATCCCGTGATGCGCTAGAATAGAACTGGTGTTCGTCGCCCACGGGAGGGATTTCATGCCGTTCAGCGAAGAGGATATTCTCGTCCGCGCTCGCCGGGCCTATCGCGAGGGGCAGGCAAGCTTTGAGATTGTCACGGATCGATGCGCGCTGCTTGTGATCGACATGCAGGAGGAATTCGTCAGACCGGGCTGGTCGCCGAGCTGGATTCCCGAAGCGACCCGGCAGGTTCCGCGCATTCAGCGGCTGATCGCCCACTGCCGCGCCAGAGCCATCCCCGTGATCTACACCGTGTTTTCCGCCACTCATCATTACCTGGACCGGCCGGCCAGCGGCCCAACGATGCCCAACCGCTACCCGGACGTGGCCGGAGCGCCGGGACAGTACGATGACGAGGGGCGGGTCTGGCACGAATTGGCCCCGGAACCGGGCGACGTGGTCATCCACAAGCCCTCCTACGGGGCATTCTACGACACGCCGCTGCAAACCATCCTGCATAACCTGGGCCGCGACACCGTGATCATCTGTGGCACGCTGACGAACTACTGCTGCGGCACGACGGCACGTCAGGCCTACGAGCGCAGCTTCAAGGTTGTGTTTGGCAGCGATGTCACATCAACCGACGATCCCGATCTCCAGGAGCCGGAACTCCAGGTGCTGCGCAAGGGGTTCGCCCGCGTGCTGTCCGCCGAGCAGATCATCGCGCAAGTCTAGTGCTTGTGGCCCCCTGGATCAGGCTCCCTCGGCGGCGGCGCGAATGGCCTGGATCGAACCGGCGATCCCCAGCGGGGAGGCGAAGATCGCGTTGCCGGCGACGAGCACGTTGGCCCCGGCCGCGACCACGCGGGAGGCCGTGCTCGGATCGATCCCCCCATCCACCTGCACGTCGACCGCCAGCCCGCGCGCCGTGCCGCCTTGCCGGACGGCGCTGATCTTGGCCAGCGTCTCCGGCAGGAAGCGCTGCGCCCCGAAGCCGGGATTGACGGTCATCACGAGCACCTGGTCGAGCAGGTCCCACACGTAATCCAGCACCACCGGCGGCGTGTGCGGGTTTAAGGCGACTCCGGCCTTCATCCCCAGGCCGCGAATCAGTTGCAGCGTCCGATGCAGGTGCGGACTGGCTTCCTCATGGATCGTCAGCCAGTTTGTCCCCGCCTCGGCGAACGCCTCGACGTAGCGCTCCGGTTCGACGATCATCAGGTGAACGTCCAGCGGCAGCGCGGTCACGCGGCGCACCGCCGCCACCACCAGCGGCCCCATCGTGATGTTGGGCACAAACCGGCCGTCCATTACGTCGACGTGAATCCGATCCGCCCCGGCCGCTTCGGCGGCCGCTACCTGCTCCCCCAGACGGGTAAAGTCCGCCGAGAGAATCGACGGCGCAATCAGCACCTTGTTGGTCACGGTCTACCTCCCTGAAAGTGCCACTACTTTACAAACCCGCCGGTCAAATATCAACTGCCATCCCCAATCCGGCCGGGCAGGACTGGAGTCCTATGGGCACACACTGAAGACGGCCGTAATATGTCGTATGACGACATATGGCGACGGATGACACATCAACCACACGTCAGGAGTGACAACCATTCAGACCCAGGACGAACTGCCCCTCACCGAAAGCACGTTTTTCATCCTGCTCAGCCTGGCCGGCGGCCCCCGTCACGGTTACGCCATCCTGAAGGACGTCCAGACCTTGAGCGATGGCCGGGTTAACCTGAGCACGGGCACGCTTTACGGCGCGCTCAGCCGCCTGCTGGAACAGGGCTGGATCGCTCGCCTCGATTCGTCGCCCGCCCCGGAGGAAGCCCGCCCGCGCAAGGAATACATCCTCAGCGACCTGGGCCGCCGCATCCTCAACGCCGAGACGGCGCGTCTATCCAGTCTGGCCGAGCGCGCCCGGCTGCGCCTGGCGGGAGGCGAGGCATGAACGCCCCACTCGCGCTGCGCTGTTATGCCCTGCTGCTGCACCTGTATCCGGCTCCCTTTCGGACGACCTTTGGCTGCGAGATGAGTGAAGTCTTCGGCCTGGGGCTGGATGAGGCCGTCCGGCGGGGTGGCTGGATGCTGATCGCCTTTTGGCTACACGAAAGCCTGAGTCTGATACCCGCCGCCCTGGCCGAACACAGCCGCGCCTGGCGGCAGCGCCGCCGCGATCCGGCCTTCCTCGCCTACATCGACCTGCTCGCGGCCCGCTGGATCGCCCGCGTGGTCAGCCTGCTGATCTGCGGGATCATGCTGTCCGGCCTGGGCACGCTCGCCCAACCAATCGCTTCACCCACCAACCTGCTCCAGTTGTTCGGTCTCGGCGGGCTGCTGCTGGCCTGGCGCTGGGAACGCCTGGGTGGGATCGTGATCAGTCTGAGCGGCTTGCTCAACAGCCTGATCATGTTCGGCCTGATGCTGCTCGTCATTCCGAGCAGTCCAATCATTGGGGTGCTCTGCGCGCTCACCTGGGGCGGGCCATTCTTGATCTTCGGCTGGCTTTTCATCAAAATCGGCCGGCGCGCCCGCCAGCGGGCCGCCTGACCCTGTCCGGCTGACAGCCCTGTGCCACCAAGGATTGGCCCATGACGCACCTCAAGCACCCTCACGCCCTGCGAACCAGCCTGATCCGGTTCGCGTTCCTGACGGCCGGCGCGCTGCTTGGCGCGATCGCCGTGATCCTGTTCTTCGAGCCATATGAGATCGCCCCCAGCGGCGCGTCCGGCATCGCCGTCATCCTCAACACCCTGATCGGCACGCCGATCGGCCTGATGATCCTGCTCATCAACATCCCGATCCAGGTTCTGGCCTACCGGATGCTGGGCGGCTGGCGCACCGTGCTGCGCACCAGCTACCTCCTGGTCGTCTACTCGCTGGCGATCGACATCCTGGCCCCGTATTTCCCGAAGGACGGAATCACCGACGACCGCCTGCTCAGCGCCCTGTTTGGCGGCATCCTGGGCGGGATCGCGGGCGGCCTGGTCTACCGGGCCGGCGGGACGTTCGGCGGCACCTCGACCCTGGCGCGCATCCTCCAGCGCCGCCTGGGCACCTCCCTGAACAGTACCTACCTCCTGACCGACACAGCCATCGTCCTGCTGGCCGGGCTGATCTACGGCTGGGAAGGCGCGCTGTACGCCATGGTCGCGATCTACGTAGACGGCGCGACCTCGGACTACGTGCTGGAAGGCCCCAGCACCGTGCGCACCGCGACCATCGTCACCAACCATCCTGAGGAAGTCGCGGCGGCGATCATGGAAGAACTGGAACGCGGAGTCACCGGTTGGGATGGGCGCGGCATGTACACCCACCAGGAGCGTTACGTTCTGTTCGTCGCCGTCACCCGCCCGGAGATCAGCGAGCTGCGCGAACTGATCTTCGAAGTCGATCCCGATGCCTTCATCGTCGTGGGCCAGGGCCAGACCGCCTACGGGGAAGGCTTCCAGTCCGCGCCGCCCGTCGTCTGAGCCAGACCAACCGATTGTTCCGGCACACCGCCGGGGAGCAACCATGACCGAAATCGCACTCCGTCTGCATCACGTCGCCAAGACCTTTGGCCGGGGCAAGAAACAGGTCCAGGCCCTCAAGAATCTCGATCTGGAGGTCCAGGCCGGGCAGGTTTACGGCTTCCTCGGCCCGAACGGGGCCGGCAAGACCACCACGATCCGTATCCTGCTCGACCTGATCCGCCCCACGCGCGGCCAGGCGGCCATCTATGGGCGCGACCCGCGCCGCGATCACGGGGTGCTGGGCCAGGTTGGCGCGATCGTCGAAGGCGCGGCCTTCTACCCCTTCCTGAGTGGGCGGCGCAACCTGGAAGTCCTGGCCCGCACCGGCGGCGCGTACGACCGAGGACGGATCGATTCCCTGCTGGAACAGGTCGGCCTGGCCGAGCGCGCCGGGCAGTACGTGCGCGGCTATTCAACCGGCATGAAGCAGCGCCTCGGCCTGGCGGCAGCCCTGCTGTCCGACCCCGACCTGCTGATCCTGGACGAGCCGACCAACGGCCTCGACCCGGCCGGCATCCAGGAGATGCGCGTTTTCATCCGCGATCTGGTGGATCGCCACGGCAAGACCGTCTTTCTCTCCAGCCACATCCTGAGCGAGATCGAGCAGGTCTGCGACCGGGTGGCGATCATCAACCAGGGCGCGCTGGTGCGCGAAGGGGCGGTGGCAGACTTGCTGGCCGGTTCCGCCGAGCTGCGCGTCGAAGCCGCGCCGCTGGCCCATGCCGCCGAAGTCCTGGCCGCGCGCTGGCCGGTCCAACCCAACGGCCAGTCGATCACCGTCCGGGCCGACCGGGCCGCGATCCCGGAAGTAGTGCGCGCCCTGGTCGCCGCCGAAGTCGACGTGTTCCAGGTGGTCAGCCAGCGCCAGACCCTCGAAGACTACTTCCTGTCCGTCACCCAGTCCCCGGAGGCCAACCATGCTTGACGTCCAGCGCCACGCCAACCTCTTCCGCGCCGAATGGCAGAAGATCGCCGGTCACCGCTGGGCAACGGGCCTGCTGATCTGGATTTTTCCGATGGGGGCGCTGGGCATCCTGGCGATCATGCTGCTGGTGGCGCTGCTCGCCCCGCCGGACATCCAACGCAACTTCGGGCTGGCTTCCGTCAACGGCTCCGTGGATTGGACGGAGATCATGCTGGGAGCCTGGAACATCCCCAACGAGATGTTCGGGCGGATCATCCTGATTGCCTTCACGGCCGTCATCTTCGCCGGGGAATACCAGTGGGGCACCTGGAAGAACCTGCTGCCGCGCCGGCGGCGCGTCCCCCTGATCGTCAACAAGTTCGTGACGCTGGGGGCGTTCGTGGTCGTGGCGTTCGGCGCGGCCTCGCTGATTGCGGGTCTGGGGATGTTCCTGCCGGTCAAGATCGCCGGAGGGCAGTACGGCCCGCCGCTGGCCGAGGCGCTGCAATCGGACTTCGTGCGTAACTTCGCCGTCCAGGCCGCCACGACCTTCACGGCCACGATCATCGCCGCCGTCTACGCTGCCCTGGGGGCCATGCTCACCCATTCGATCCTGGGCAGCATCATGATCGGGATCGGACTGATGATCCTGGAGCTGTTCTCAATGGGTATTTTCGCCCTGCTCGGCTCCCTGTTCGGCCATCCGGAGATCGTGGGCCTGTACCAGCTCATGCCCAGCTACAACCTGAGCAACGTGGCGAGCCTGATCACCCACCAGCCCAGTGTGAATCCGCCGTTTCTGCTCAATTACGTCGCGCCGAACAGCCTGGAGCTGTCCGTGCTGATCCT
Organism: Aggregatilineales bacterium; assembly: GCA_029976005.1. Classification (GTDB taxonomy): domain Bacteria; phylum Chloroflexota; class Anaerolineae; order Aggregatilineales; family Ch27; genus JARKOQ01. The sequence continues at coordinate 27,535 of JARKOQ010000154.1, forward strand.
GTTCGTGTGGGTCTTCGGCCTGATGACCCTCACCGTGCTGCTCTTCCGGCGGCAGGACGTCACCTTCTGAGATGAACGCGATCGGACACCTGCTGTGCGCGGAATGGCAAAAGACGACGGGCAACCGCTGGGCGGTCGGCACGCTGATCGGGCTGTTCCCGATCATGGCCGTGGTCATTCTGATCCTCACCACCCTGGTCGCCCTGGGCGGCTCTCCGGAAGCGATGGCCCGCATGGGGATCGCCTCCGGGGGACAGGTGGCCTACTGGCCGGACTATTTCCTGTTCGCCTGGGCCATCCCCAGCACCCCGATCGGGCGCTGGCTGCTGATCGCTTTCACGGCGGTCGCCTTTGCCGGGGAATACCAGTGGGGCACCTGGAAGAACCTGGCGGCGCGCCGGACGCGGGCCAGTCTGGTCGCGGCCAAGTTCGTGACCCTCAGCCTGCTGATCGTGGCCTCGTTCACGCTGATGTCGCTCATTCTTGGCTTCGGAATGCTGCTGCCGGTTTCGATCGCCGGGGGCACCTACGGCCCCGCCCTCGATGGGCCGCTGCTGGCCGATTTCGCCGGGCGCTACCTGGGCCAGGCCGGGCTGGCGTTCGCCTCCGCCCTGGTTGCGGCGGGCTACGCCGCGCTGGCGGCGATCGTGACGCGCGCCATCCTGGGCAGCGTCCTGATCGGAATCGGCGCGTTCCTGCTCGAAGAAGGCCTGGCCGTGCCGCTGGGCCTGCTGGGGACGCTGTTCCACCGTCCGGAGATCGTGGCGCTGATCCAGCTCACGCCAAGCTACAACCTGCAGAACCTGCTGGCCTGGGCCAGAACCGGCGGCGGGCACACCTTTCCGCCGCTCGATCTCTACGCCCAACCCAACAGCCCAGAACTCTCGATCGTCATTCTGCTGGTCTGGATCGCCGGGCTGATCGGCCTGACCCTGTACAGCTTCCACCGCCAGGACATTCTCAACTGACGGGGCATGACAATCCCGGCAAAGCAGGCTATAGTCAGCGCCCAGTCCGCGCCTTGCCAGAAAGAGTTGGAATGTCCCCCAGGAAACCCGCGCGCCCGGCAGCTTCTCGCCGGGCGACATCCCCCCGCAAAGCCGAGGAATCCGCCGCGCCCGCCAGCCGGGCATGGGTCTGCGAAGCCGAGGTCGTCGAAGGGCTGGAGGACATCGCCCGCCGCGAGATCGCCATCCACCTCGACAACCGGGTCGAGCTGAAGGCCGGCCCGCAGGGCAAGCCGCTGCCCGGCCTCGTCCGCTTCAATTACACGGGCGGGCTGCGCGCCCTGCTGCGCCTGCGCACGGTGCAGGCCGTCTATACCGTCCACCGCTTCGCCGTGCCCCGCCCGAAAGCCCTGCTGGGCGACCAGCATTTCCGCCGCCTGCTGGCCGAAATCGACGCGATCAAGGCCGCCCACCCGGCGGGCAGCTTCCAGACGCTGCACATCGACGCGGCGGGGGCCGACAGCGCGGTGATGCTCCGCCTGCGCCAGGAGCTTGCCCAGCGCTCCGGTCTTAAGCCCGACCCCGAAGAAGGCGATCTGCTGCTCCGCCTGCGGCGCTCGCCCGGCGGGGGCGAAAGCTGGGATGCCCTGCTGCGCATCTCACCCCGACCACTGGCGACCCGGCCCTGGCGCGTCTGCAACATGGAAGGGGCGCTCAACGCCACGATCGCGCACGCCATGATCCTGATGACCGATCCGACGCCTTATGACGTTTTCCTGAATCTGGGATGCGGCTCCGGCACGCTGCTGATCGAGCGGCTGGCTTACTCAGCGGCCAAACAGGCCATCGGTTGCGATCTGAATCCGGAGGTCCTGGCCTGCGCCCGGCGCAACGTGGAAGCGGCCGGGGCCGTGGATCGCTGCCAGCTTGAGCCGTGGGACGTCCGCGCCCTCCCCCTGCCCGAAGGCAGCGTGGATGCCCTCAGCGCCGACCTGCCGTTCGGCCATCTGGTCGGCTCCCACGAGGAGAATCTGGCGCTCTACCCGGCCCTGCTGGCCGAAGCGGGGCGCGTCGCCAGACGCGGGGCGCTGTTCGTCGCCATCACCCACGAGGTGCGCCTGATGGAGAGCTTGCTGGCAGAATCGGCCCAGTGGGAAACGCTGGCGGCGATCCGGGTGGCGCAGGGCGGCCTCAACCCGCGCATCTTCGTGCTGCGCCGGCGCTAGTCGGCCGCCGAACGCTGCTCATCCAGCCGGTCCAGAATCTTCCGGATATTCTTCCCCAGGTCCTGATAATAAGGCTCGTCAATCGCCTCGGCCAGGGTCAGCGCCTCCTGATAGAACGCACGGGCCGCGCCAAGCCTCAGAGTGCGCTCATACACCAAACCCAATGTGTACAGGACGTTGGCCAGCTCGTTGCGCTTGCCCAACTCCTTCAGCCCGCGCGCCGCATCCAGCAGGACCGGCTCGGCAGCGCCGTCATCCTCCGCCCGGTACAGCGCGATCCCAAGCGCCTGGGTGGAGTTGATCTCGCTGGCGCGATCCTGGACCTTGCGGAAATACTCCTGCGCTTCCTGGAAGCACGCGATGGCCTTGGAGAATTCGCCCGTCTCCACGGCCAGCGCGCCGCGCGTATGGTCCAGGTAGGCCAGCCAGGGCGCGTTGTTGAGCCGGTGCACTTCCACGCTGGCCCGGTCGAGATAGCGCGAAGCAGCGCAAAGCTGCTTGTTCACCCGGCACGCGTCGGCCATGTACATCAGCACCTGGGCGCGCAGTGTATCGTTCCCCAGCACGACGCTCAGCACGAACGCCTGTTGGGCATGCGCGAAAGCCTCGACGGCCCGGTACTCCAGCAAGCGGAGGTGCGCAAACTGGGTATGGCCAAGCATCAGGGTGTACAGGTCATTGTGCGCCTGGGCATCGGCCATCAGCGCGCGGGCGGCGGCTTCCGCCGCTTCGAAGTCTCCTGCGACGGCGCGCAGCCCGCCCTCGCACTGGCGCAGCTCAGCCAGCATGTCGCGATCCGGCTCGCTCTGGCCGTCCGCCATATCCATGGCGTACTGGTACGTCCGCCGCGAGCGCGGCATGTCCCCCAGGTGCTGGTAGTTCTGGGCGACGCACCGCCACAGCGCGGCCAGCAGCAGGCGGTCGTCGAAGCCAGGCACGTCCATGGCCACCACCAGCCCCTGGATCGCGGACTGCCATGCCCTGAAGTCGCCCGTCCGCTGGATCAGCCGATCGACACACAGGGCCAGCTCGGCCGCCTGCCGGTGCGTATCCGGCAAGGGGTGGGCCTGCTCGATCAGGTGCAGGATATAGGAGAGCTGCGACTCAAGGAAATGCGGGGTGTATGTCTCGAAAGGCACGCCTTCTTTGTCGGCCTCCCAGTGAATGCGCGTCAGCCAGTATTCCAGGGAGCCGCTGGTCAGGCGCGTGAGCAGGTTGAGCGCATCGTAAATCGGAGCGTAATTAGGCATCGTCCCTCCAGCAAGGGAATAAGTTGAAATTCCAGGAAGATCAAGGGACAGCCGGAATGGAATGAACTAGAAAAAATTGTAACATGACATCCAACCGGTGGGTGAAAAAAATCATGAATTATCCCTGCAAAAGTGACAAACAACCTAATAGCGAATGAGATGTTATAATCAGCGTAATCCCAATCAAAAAAACCGTTTCATTGCGGTCAAGGAGGAGCCACCATGCCGCGTCTGCGCGACCTCGGAATCACCCCAGGCCGGCTGCCCGCCGGAACCCTCAACGCCATCACCGACGTGCCCGGCGTCCTGGTCGGCCACGTTACCCTGATTCAGGGCGAAGGGCCGCTCCGGCCGGGGCATGGCCCGATCCGCACCGGGGTGACCGCCATCCTGCCCCACCCCGGCAATCTGTTTCAGGAAAAAGTCCCGGCCGCCGTCCAGACCATCAACGGCTTCGGCAAGGCCTGCGGCTTCCTCCAGGTGCGCGAGCTGGGGGTGATCGAAACGCCCATCCTGCTGACCAACACCCTGAGCGTCAGCGCCGCCGCGGAGAGTGTGATCTCCTTTATGATCGAACAGAACCCCGCCATCGGAATCACGACCAGCACCGTCAATCCCGTCGTAGGAGAAACCAACGACGGCTTCCTCAACGACATCCAGGGCCGCCATGTCCGGCCGGAACACGTCCGGGACTGCATCCGCAGCGCCAGGGGTGGGCCTGTCCCCGAAGGCAACGTGGGCGCCGGGACCGGCACAGTCTGTTACGGGTTCAAAGGCGGCATCGGAACTGCCTCGCGCCAGATCGAGGGGGAATTCATCCTGGGCGCGCTGGTGCAAACCAACTTCGGCAGCCGGCGCGACCTCATGGTGACCGGCCTGCCCCTGGGTGCACTTCTGGAACAAGACCCCATGCCCAAGGCCGGGCCGGGATCGGTCATGGTCGTGCTGGCGACCGACGCCCCGCTGGATAGCCGCCAGCTTGGCCGGCTGGCCATGCGCGCGGCCTTCGGGCTGGCCCGCACCGGGAGTTATTGCAGCCAGGGCAGCGGCGACTTCGTCGTGGCCTTCAGCACGGCCAACCGCCGCGCGCACCATCCCGCGGCCCAGGTGGAAAACATCACGCGCCTCCCAGACGAGCACCCGGCCTTCGAGATGCTGCTCCTGGGCGTGGTCGAGGCCGTCGAAGAGGCCGTCCTGAACGCGCTCGTGGCGGCCGAAACGATGACCGGCCGGGACGGTCACACGGTCCATGCCCTCCCGCACGGGCCGCTCCTTGATTTTGTGGGCCGCCGTCAGCCTGGCGTGGAGTAAGCGTATCCCGGCGGCAGACCGCGCCGGCCGGTTCGGGTCTACAATAGATGTGAGGTATGGGGACGATTCGGAGGGCAGGCTGGCTCAGGCGTGCCCAGGAGGTGGATCATGCGCGCAGTTTCCAGACTGGTCCTGGCCGTGTTGGCCTGCGTCCTGTTCCTCAACGCACCGCCGGCCCTGGCCCAGATCAATTCGGCCTGGTACGGGGAATATTTCGGCAATGCCATGCTGGCAGGCGCGCCCCTGCTGGCTCGCACCGACCCGGAGATCAACTTCGTGTGGGGCACGGGCGCGCCCAGCCTGACCCTGCCGGCCGACAGCTTCTCGGTGCGCTGGACGAGGAGTGTCGTGTTCAATGCCGGGACATATCGCTTCACCGCCCGGACGGACGACGGCGTCCGCATCTATGTGGATGACGTCCTCGTGCTCGATGCCTGGGTGGACCGTGCCCCGGACCCGGCCGCCACGGCCGACGTGACCATCACCGGCGGGCTGCATGTCGTGCGGGTGGAGTACTACGAGCACGGCGGCACGGCCGTCGCGATTGTCACCTGGGAACTCCTTTCCAGCCCGCAGCCCGCCATCCCAACCGCTTCGTGGACGGCGGAATACTACAACAACCCGACGCTGGCCGGTTCGCCCACGTTCACCCAGATCGAATCCACCATCAACTACAACTGGGGCTACAATTCCCCCGCTCCTGACCTGCTGCCAGCCGACTATTTCGGAGCCCGCTGGACGAGCTATCCGACATTCAGCGCCGGAACTTACCAGTTCGTGATCCATGCCGATGACGGAGTCCGGCTGTGGGTCGATAGCCTGCTTCTCATCGATGCCTGGTTCGACAGCGGCTATACCCCGCCCAACGTCGCCACCGCCACGCTGGGCGCGGGTCAGCACACCGTGCGGGTCGAGTTCTACGAGCGCACTGAAGTCGCCGCGATTCAGGTGCAGTGGATGCGGGTCGACCAGCCCACACCCACCCCGATTCCCACGACGCCGCCATCGGTCGCGCAGCCCTGGACGGCTTACTTCTACAACAACACCGACTTCATCGGCGCTCCGGCATCGTTTGCCCAGTATGCCACCCAGGGTCTCGATCTGGACTGGGGGAACAGCGCTCCGGCAGGGGTTCTTGCGGACAATTTTGCCATGCGAGTCGGCCAACAGACCACGTTTAATGGCGGCGCTGTCCGGTTTTCGATTCGCGCCGACGATGGCGTCCGTTTCTATGTCGACGGAGTCCTGGTACTGGACGAATGGCACACCGCCTCCGGCCGTTACTACTTCGTGGATCAAGTCCTGGCCGCGGGCATGCATGCCCTGACCCTGGAATACTACGAGGCCACGGAACTGGCATCGCTCCGGTTCTATTGGGTCTACCTGGAATCATCGGGGGCCGGGCTGCCCGTCGAGCTGCAAGTCAACGCCAACCAGCTCAACGTTCGCTCCGGTCCAGGCGCAAGTTATCCGATCCTGGGCCGCGCCCAGCGAGGGGAGTACTACGCGATCACGGGCCGCAGCGCCAGCGATGCGCGCTGGGTGCGAATCGACTTTGGCGGCGTGACGGGCTGGGTCAATGGCAGTTGGACCACCATCCAGGGCGATCAGACTCTGATTCCCGCCGTGCCGGGCACCTAACTGACGATGAAAAAGGGGGGACTGGAGGCATCAAACCGGGGAACTGAATATTGACAGTCGATCGGGCGACTGCTATAATGCCACCATCGATTGGGGACGTAGTGTAGCGGTTAACATGTCGGCCTGTCAAGCCGAAGATCGCGGGTTCGAACCCCGTCGTCCCCG
>JARKOQ010000157.1 GCA_029976005.1 Aggregatilineales bacterium
GCCCAACATCATCGGCCCGCTGATCGTCGTGCAGGCCATGGACATCCCCGGCTACATCTTCTACGAGGCCACCCTGAGCTTCCTGGGGCTGGGAGTCAACCCGCCGGTGCCAAGCTGGGGCGCATTGATCACCGACGCCATTAACCAGGGGGCGATCAAGTCCCAGACCAACCTGCTCCTGCCGCCGGCCATCGCCCTGTCCATGACCACGCTGGCCTTCAACTTCCTGGGCGACGGCCTGCGCGACGCGCTCGACCCGCGCATGAAGGAATAGGCCGGGTCAGCGTTCGGATCGACACGACACCGGGGCCAGCACTGGCCCCGGTTTTTTTGTGGATGGCGTGGGACGGCCGGGGATTGGATGAAGGTTAAGAAATTAATCGGGTAATCGGGCGAGTGCCAGTGGGGTTGCGCGCCGGTCCACCGCCGAGGACTCAAGTCCCCGGCTACACAGTCAAAAAAGCCTGCTGAAGCAGGCTCGTGGCCTGGCGCTTCGGGTCTTTGAGTCCGCTTCAGCGGACTTTGTGTCCCTAGCCCGCGACTTGAGTCGCGGGCTCGGACGGCCGACACCTTCAATCACGATCAACGTGATTGCTGGATTATTTTGTAAAGATTCATGAAATCCCCGACTCAGGACAAGAAGTCCTCCGGACTGGACCGTGCAGACCGTATTGGCCTGGGACGACCGGGGCAGGTCGCGCCGCTTTTCTCCGGCCTCTGGCCTCCCGGTCTCTGGCCTCCTGCCGCGCCGTCAGGCGCTCAGGCCGGCCACCAGGAGCTGGATCGCCAGCTCCGGCTCGATCTGGCCGGTCTTGATGTCGCGGTCGTAATCGAGCAGGCGGCGGTAGATCGCCTCCAGGTCGGCCAGGTCGAAGTTGCGGCTCTGCTGCTCCAGCTTTTGCGCCGGGAAGCTGTGGATGCGCAAAGCCTGGGCCAGGGCCGGCCCTCGCCCGCCGCCCAGGTCCAGGTGTTCGCGGGCCTGGATCAGCAGCCGGAACTGGCGCACGATCATGGCGAACAGGCTGAGCGGGTCGGCGTCGACCAGCAGGCGCTGGAGCAGACGGGCGGCGCTCTGGCCGTCGCGGCGGCCGAGGGCGTCCACCATGTCGAAGACCTTCTCTTCCGGCACGTAGGTCATCAGCGCGGCGACGTCGTCCGTCCCGATCGGGCGACCTTCCCCCACGTAAGCCGCCAGCTTGAACAGCTCGCTGTCCAGCGCGATCAGGTTGTCGCCCAGGACGGTGATCAGGGCTTCGATGGCGGCCGGATCGATCTGCGCGCCGTAGTGCTCGGCCCGTTTGGCGATCCACTGGCGGGGGTTCTGGGGCCGGGTGAAGGTGCGCACGTAGCCGCGCGGATCGCTGCGGGCCAGTTTGAGCACCGGGTGATTCTCCTTGAGCGTTTCGCGCTCCACGAAGACCAGCCGCGCCCAGTCCGGCAGGCCGGGCAACTGGGCCGCGATCCGCTCCAGGTCTTCCTGGGCGGCCTTGCCCGCGTTGGCGCGCCCCAGCCAGCCCAGCCAGCCGTCGACGATCACCAGCCGCCGGTCGCTGAGGAAGGGATAGGCCGAGACGGCGTTGAACACATCCGCGATGCCGGCCGATTTGCCGTCGAAGCTGACCATGTTGAGGCTGGCCGTGGCCGGATCGCCCATCCGCTGGCGCATCAAGGCCACTTCTTCTTCCAGGCTGAAGATATCATCCCCATGCAGGACGTAAAAGGTCGGAACCGGTTTGGACATGCCGCCCTCCGCCGGGCGAGGTGAGACGCTGATGGAGGGAATTATAGCAGAGCTTTGGGCGGTCAGCGCCAAGGTTCGCAGCGCCGGAACACGCGGGGCGGTTCGCGAACCGCCCCTACAAGCCGCCGGGCCACTTCGACACTGTTTTTTCCGGCCTCCCGGCCTCCGGTCTCCGCCTTCCCGCCCCTTGACTTTCCACTGGCTGGAATCCGTAGGATGGGGGCATGATCGGGCTACAGGAAGGATGAGAGACATGGACGACCGACTGAAGATCAGCGAATTTGCGCGCCTGACCGGAGTCCCGCAGAAGACCCTGCGCTACGATCCGGCCGGCGATCCGGCGGAGTATCTCTTCGAACTCCAGTCTCCGGTGGAGCAGGTGGCGGGCTAGCCCACTCGCCTCACCTTGCCAGCCATGCTATAACCGAATGAACCGGGTTCTGGCAAAGGGGGATCCATGGAAGCGCGTATTCTGCTGTTGCGGCCATTCTGGGAATCCGCGATCACGGCCGAGTATATTCGCCGGGTGCACGGCTATACACGCTATTTTGGCCGGCTGGTTGCCATCCGCAACGGGGACGAACCGCTGCATGTCCGCCTGGACCCTACCCTGAATCCCTGGCGGTCGCGCGGGGCACTGGCGGGCTGGCTCTACGACCGGCTGAATCCGTCCTTGAACGTCGAGTTCCTCTCGGCCACGGACGAGACCTGGCAGGCGAAGGTGATTGAGCAGATCGGGCTGGCGCGCGCCGTGATCCTGCACCTGGCTCCTCGCCAGACGCCCGATACCCAGGCTTTCCCCGATATCCGCGTTGAACGCCGGTTCGTGCCCATCCAGAAGCCGGAAGATTTCGACGAGGCGGTCCGCACTGACGTGCACGAAGCCGGGACCGGCCAGGGACTGCTGCGCGAGCTGGACTACTGCCGCCAGGCCGGGGCGCTCGCCAAAACCATTGTGCTGGTGCCGGACCACTTTATGCCGCGCATCCAGGCGGCTTTAAGCGTGGTGAACATGGGGCATGGCATCGATGCCTTCGAGCTTGTCGACGGCGGAGTGAGAACCTTCCTGCCGAAAGTCTCCACCCTGGATCACGCCCTGGCCAACCTGCAACAGGTGTGGTCGGTGATTCCCTATCGGCGCTTCGGCGGGCCGGTGTTCGGTGGTCGGCTGTTGCGCGCCCTCAATGATGTATTTGCCGCGCCACCTGCCCAGAGCGCCCCACCATGTGTCGGCATACCTCCGGAACCCATCCCGCTTCCGCCTGACGGGAAGCTGAAGCACATCCGGTTCACCCCCGTGGAGCGTCTGACGAAGATTCCGGTCGGGCGGCTGGTGGAACTGTCCTTTGAAGAAGTGGCCCAGATCCAACCTGAATGGGCGGCCGATCCCAACTGCCCGTCGTGCGGCAGCGGCCCGGAGCGCATCTTCTGGTACCAGAAAGAGGCCAGCCCGGATCTCACCCCTGGCGCGACGATCGTCATGCTGTGCCAGTACTGCGGTTATAAGGACTGGCGGTAGGCCGAAATTCTAAGGACTGGCGGTAGGCCGAAATTCACGCGGCGAACAGAAAAAACCGGGGGACGCAGGCGCGCCCCCCGGCAGGACATTCAGCAGGACGTTCAGTTCACAGGACGTTCAGTTGAACGTCCCTACTCCG
>JARKOQ010000158.1 GCA_029976005.1 Aggregatilineales bacterium
CAGGTCATGTCGCCGCGCTCGACGATCCCCGCGTCGTCGGGGTGCATGGCGATCGGCGCGCCGTATTTCTCGCGCAGGTAGGCGGCATTCCCGCTGTGATCGAAATCGCCGTGGGTGAGCGCGATCAGCTTGAGGCGGCCGTGGCAGCCCGCGCGCTCCAGCGCCTGATCGATCCGGTTGCGCTGGGCGGCGCGTCCCGTGTCGATCAGGATGAAGCCGTCCCCGGCCCGCACCAGGTAACAGCTCACCGTGACGTTGAGCATGAACGGCATCGCAATTGCGGTTATCTCCACAGCCATCGTTTCCCCCTTTGGCGACATACGGCCATCGACCCTTTTCCCATTCGCGCAAAGTCCATGCGCGGCACGACCGTATCACGTCGGGGTGAACTGAGGCGGGATCGATTTGATTCCGGGTCTCCGCGCCCACGCCATTGATCCAGTCTGCCGACCGGTTGGCCGCCCCGGCTGCGCGAAGCGCCGGGCGCGCCAACCCATTTCACGGACTGCCGGTGGAGCCTCCCTGGGTGTCAGCCGTCAGGTCGGACAGGACACGAACGATAACCTGGGTTGTTCTATGCACGCCAGCCAAACCACGATCCAGGTCGGAACGGCTGATGTAATCCGTGCGCAGGAGTTCGGTTTCCCGGTCAAGGGTCTGCGCAAGATCAAACGCCGCGCGCGCCGAGGCCAACCCGCCGGGCTTGCGGGCCTCGTCCAGCTCGATCTGCCGCCTGGAGTGCGATTCTCCCCCCTTGAACAAGTCCAAAGGCTGCTCCCGGAGGCAGGGCGGGGTTCTGCATGTCGCGCAGGGCGGCGACGATGGCCGGAGACAGCGCCGCCTGGGGATCGTCGGGCTGATTCATGGGGTATGCCTCATCAGGGTGCCGGACCTGGCCCTGCCCAGGGTCACCGCCAGTTCGCTCATGGGATCGCGCGAGGCATCCGCCAGCGCTCTTCCACCGATGCCACCACAAGCGGCTTCGAGCGCGTGACGAAAGACGCCGGGAGCCCGGTCATCCCCGGCATGGGTCAGGCCTTCCGCCAGTCGACTCAGGGCGTTGGTCCGCTCCCACGCATCCTGAATGCTGTGCGCCACGTCTCCGGCTTCATCGAAGCGCCCGGCCTGGACCAGGTCTGTCACGATGGCATACAGCGCTCTTCCCGCGTCGTCCTCGTCGGAAATGCCGCGCGCCGCCTTGACCGCGTCGGCGTAGTGACCGGCTTTGGCCAGGGCGGATGCCAGATCCCTTAGCGCCCATTGATGATGCCTGGGATCCTGAATGGCACGCACCGCCTTGTGCGCTTCATCGAAGGTCTGGGAGGCCCGGCTGTCCTGCGCCTGGGCCAGGGCTGCCGCCAGTTCGCTCAGCGCCGTGGCCCGCCCCCATTCTTCCTGAATGCGCCGGGTTAGCCTGGCCGCCTGATCGAAATGCCCGGCCTGGGCGAGGGCGGCTACCAACTTACTCAAGGCTCCCGCCTGAATCCGCGCGCTCTGAATGAGGTCTGCCACCTGGAGCGCTTCATCAAAGCGCCCGGCCCGGCCCAGGGCTTGGGCCAGGCTGCTCATGTAGTTCACTCGGAAGCTCGTGCTCTGAATGCTCTCCATCAGCCGGACCACTTCGCCGACGGTCTGGGCATCTCCCAACTGGGCCAGCGCGGTTTCCAGCCCATTGATGGCATACCCGAGTTCCTGCTCTCGAAGCGTGCGCACGATCGCCAGGGCCTCGTGGAACACACGGGTGGCCTGGCTCCTGTCTCCAACCTGGTCCAGGGCGGTCGCCAGTCTACTCAGCGCCCGCACCCGGTTTTCCTCTTCCTGAATGTGACGCGCGACTTCGACCGTTTCGCGCAACGCGCCGGTGACCTGCTCGTTCTTCATCCCGGCCAGCGCCGTTGCCAGCGTTCCCAGGGTAACGGCCTGGTTCCACCCATAGCTTATGCGACATGCCACCTGGACGGCTTCGCGGAAGATGCGAACGGCCTGTTCTACCCCGGCCTGGGGCAGGGTCGCTGCCAGCTTACATAGGGCCTGCTGCTGCTCGGACTTGAGGCTGTCCGCTATCCTGACGGCCGCGTCATAGCAGCCAGCCAGGGCCACGTCCCGCACGAGGTTCGCCCGTTCCCATTCATTCGGCATGTCACACGCCGCGTTGAGTGCGTCGTCCCCCCGTCCGGCCTGGGCCAGGGTAATGACCCGGATTCTCTGGGCTTCCGTTTTGCGCAGGGTATCCAGCTCGCGCAGAATGCGCTCCTTCCTGCTTTTGTTGTCCAGACGGCGTGCGACCTCGACCACTTCGTTGAATGCACTGTCAGACAGGCTCACCCGTGTGTCAATCAAACGCATTGTTGAGCGCAAGTCACCCGGGCCGGATGGCGCCGGAGACAGCGCCGCCTGGAGATCGTCGGGCTGGGGCATGGGATTGGCCTCCTCTGGATCGCCGCATGTCCAGGCACAGTATAGTCCGGGCGCACGATGTGGAAAATCCGCGCGGCCAGGATGGAGGCAGAGCCAACGCACAAGAACGGGGCCGTGCGGCCCTGCGGATTGGCGCGTTTCGAGCGGACTTCAGCCGCCCGGCTGGGTCAGGATCAGCGCCATCGTCGCCGCGTCGATGTTGCCGCCGCTCAGGATCACCCCAATCCGGCCGGATAAGTCCACCGCGCCGCTGAGCAGCGCGGCCACGCCCAGCGCGCCGGACGGCTCCACGACCAGCTTCGTCCGCTC
>JARKOQ010000167.1 GCA_029976005.1 Aggregatilineales bacterium
ACCGTGATCCAGTCCCAGCGGTTGAGCAGGGCGTAGTCGGACGGCGCGCTCACCCAGGGCTTGACCAGAACCGACCCGGCCGACAGGAAGATGGGCGCGATCCGGAATTCGCCCGCGTAGCCGAACATCAGCTCCTCCGCCTCGCGGTACATGGCCGCCCGGCGGTCCTGATCCGGCTCGGTCTGGGCGGCCAGGACGAGGTCATCCCAGGCCGTGCACGCGGCGCGCATGTTGTTGGTCGATTCGCAGTGGAGGCCCGCGTCATACAGCCAGTTGTTGGCGTCCGGGTAATCCGGGAACCACCCGGAAATCCACAGCTCCGGGTGCTGCTCGCTGGGCGACTCCTTCGCGATCAATTCCAGCATCGTCAGGAAATCGTATGCCTCGATGCGCAGGGTCTCCGGCGGGCAGCCCAGATAAGTCTCGTAAATCCCCTGGAGATACTCCCCCAGCAACTCCCCCCCTTGCCAGGTGGCATATGTGACCTCGGGGAAGCCCCGGCAGTCCGGATAGCCGGCCAGGGCCAGCTCCGCGCGAGCGAAGTCGGGGTCGAAGCCCCGGCTCGGCCCCTGGTCGATCCCGACCTGGTCGACCGGGGATGCGCCAAAGGAGCCTGGGCCGACCCAGTGCATCATCGGCACGCCGCTGCCCGGCACAATCTCGGTGACGTAGGTCTGGCGATCGATGGCCGCGCTGAAGGCCCGCCGGGCATGCACATTATCGAAGGGCGGCTGGCCCAGGTCGAAATCCAGCGCATAGACGGCCTCCCCCACCTCCAGGACAAGCTGCTCCAGCAAATCGGGATTCTCCGGCAGGTAGGCGTTGATATCCTCCTGGCCGAGACCAGTCAGGTCGATCTCGTTGTCCAGGTAGAGCAGCAGCGCTGTGGTCCAATCGGGTGGATTGACCATCACGACCTGCTCCACGTTGCCCGGCCCGGCCAGGTCGGCGGGCAGCCAGGGATTGCGCTCGAACTCCAGGCGCACCTCAGGGACATAGCGGGTCGGCACGAACGGCCCATTGGTCACGATGTGCTCCAGGGTGGTCCAGTCCGTCCCGTATTGGTCGATCACCTCCCCCGGCACGGCGCGCAGGGCGGGCAACCAGGTCATCGACAGGAAGTAGAGACGCGGCCCGGTGAGTCTGATGGTCAGGGTTGTCTCGTCCGGGGCGCGGACCTCCACTTGCTCGAAGCTTTCCGATTTCAATGCCGCCGGGTCAGCCTCAGCCACGGCCTGGCAGCCGGCTATGTTGGCCGCGATGATGGGCGTGTAGACATTGCCCATCCTGGGATCGCAGGCCCGCCGGATGCCGGTCACGAAGTCGGCCGCGACGACTGGCCGCACCCGGACGATTTCGCCCGTCTCGGTCTCGCGCCGCACCCAGGAGACATCGTCGCGCAGGCTGAACGTCCAGGTATCAGTTGCCTCGTCGAAGGCCCAGGCGGTCGCCAACCGGGGCGCGATCTGGCGCGTCACCGGGTCGAAATCGATCAGGCTCAGGAAATACTGCTGATCGAGCATAAACTGGCCTGCTTCCAAGACAGTCTGCGGATCGACCAGGAAGTGCGGTATACCCAGAATGTGATACGTGACCGGCTCCGCGCCGGATTGGGCCAGCGCGAGGTTCCCGCCCATCAGCAGACCGGTCGCCAGCAGTCCACGCAGGACAATTGATCGGATCATCGCGTTATCTCCTGCAAACTCCCTCGTTCAGGAATAGCTTCTGGCACTCACGAAGCGGCCCGCGCGGCCTGCTGCATGGCTGCGTCGACCGTGATCCAGTCCCAGCGGTTGAGCAGGGCGTAGTCGGACGGCGCGCTCACCCAGGGCTTGACCAGAACCGACCCGGCCGACAGGAAGATGGGCGCGATCCGGAATTCGCCCGCGTAGCCGAACATCAGCTCCTCCGCC
>JARKOQ010000168.1 GCA_029976005.1 Aggregatilineales bacterium
GCCGGTCACGACCGGCGCTTTGGCCAGGACAAGCACCGCCAGACCCAGCAGCAAGCCCATCACCAGCGCCACCCGGCCGACTCGACGCACGGGGAACTCCTTTCAGCGGTGATTCCAGCGATCCAGCCTCTCTCATTATGGAGGGAACGCCGCCGGGTGGCAATCCGATCGGTTTATCTGGGTGGGCAGGATGAGTACAATCAAGGCATGAACGGAAGCATCCAGGTCCTTTCGATCCGGAGGACGCGCCCATGCCTGAATTCTTCAATCTCGTTCCCCCTGATGAAGCCCGCGCCCGCTGGCTGGCCGCGCTCAGCCACCGCACCGCGACGGGCACGGCGGCCAGCGCCCTCGAGCAGGCCATCCAGTACGGCCTGCCGGTCGTCGTCGACGAAGCGCTCAGTCCGGCCGATCTGCCCGCCTTTCGCCGCAGCACGGCCGATGGCTACGCCGTGCGGGCCGCCGATACCTATGGGGCGGGCGAATCCCTGCCCGCCTATCTGAGCGTGATCGGCGAGGCGCGCATGGGCGAAGTGCCCGGCGTGACGCTTGGCTCCGGCCAGGCCGTGCTGATCCACACCGGGGCGATGCTGCCCGACGGGGCGGACGCGGTGGTGATGGTCGAGCAGACCCAGCCTGCCGCCGGAGACGAGATCGAAGTCCTGCGCCGGGTCGCGCCGGGCGAAAACGTCCTCCAGGTCGGGGAAGACATCCGGCGCGGCGAAACGATCGTGCCCGGCGGGGCCATCCTGCGCCCGCAGGAGGTGGGCGGGCTGCTGGCCCTGGGTCTGGGCACCGAGGAGCGCCCGCTGGTCGTGCGCGACCGGCCGCGCGTGGCGATCTTCTCCACCGGCGACGAGGTCGTTCCGCCCGCCCAGACGCCTGGCCCCGGCCAGGTGCGCGACATCAACAGCTTCACGATCAGCGCCCAGGCAGCCCGCGCCGGGGCCGTGCCGGACGTGCGCGGCATCTTCCCCGACCGGCCCGACGAGCTGCTCTCGGCCCTGCGCCTGGCCCTGGCTCCGCCCGGCGCGGCGGACATGCTGGTCGTCACGGCGGGGAGCAGCGTCAGCGTGCGCGACATGACCGCCGAGGTCTTCGGCCAACTGGCGGCCGAGTTCGGCGGACCCGGCGTGCTGGTGCACGGCGTGGCGCTCAGGCCCGGCAAGCCGACCATCCTGGCCGCGATCGGCGGGCGGCCGGTGCTGGGCCTGCCCGGCAACCCGGTCAGCGCCATGGTGGCCTTCTGGCTGTTTGGCCGTCCGGCGATCGCCCGCCTGATGGACGCCCGGCTGCCCATCGCGCCGCGTACCCAGGCGATCCTGACGGCCAACGTCGCCAGCGCCGCCGGGCGCGAGGACTACGTCCCCTGCCGGCTGGTCGAGGACGGCGACCGGCTGCTGGCGGAGCCGATTTTTGGCAAGAGCAACCTGATCTTCACTCTGGTGCGGGCCGACGGGCTGCTTCGGGTGCCGCTGGACGCGACCGGATTGCGTGCGGGGGAAGCAGTCACGGTATACTACTTCTAAACACGCCAACTGATCACCGGTCAATTCATGAACCACGACGATTCGGGCAAGACTCAGGCTCAACTCATCGCGGAAATCACGGCTCTGCGCCAGCGCATTGCCGCGCTGGAGGTGGGCGCGCTGGCCGCCCAGAGCGAGGCCAGCGCCGAGCGACTGCGCCAGGTCGTCCGGAACATGCCGGTCATGATGCTAGCCTACGACCAGGCCCGACTGAACATCGTGGTCTGGAACCAGGAGTGCGAGCGCGTGACCGGCTGGAGCGCGGCCGAGATCGTCGGCGACCCCCTGGCCCCCTTGAAATACTATCCGGACGAGGCGTACCGGCGCTATCTGTATGCCGAGTGGGATCGCCTGGGCGATGACTATCGTGAGCTGGAAACCCACATGACCTGCAAGGATGGCTCGGTCAGGGTCGTGGCCTGGTCGAACATCTCCGGGCGCTTTCCGATCCCCGGCTGGGGGACGTGGGCCGTCGGGGTGGACGTGACCGCGCGCAAGGCGGCCGAGCGCGTGCTGCTCAACGCCCGCGACGAGCTGGAGCGGCTCGTCCAGGTCCGCACGCGCGAGCTGGCGGAGAGCAACCGGCAGTTGGAAGCCGAGATCGACGAGCGCATCCAGGCGGAAGAAGCCGTGCGCGAGCGCGAGGAACGGCTGCGCCGGGTGCTGGAGCACATGCCGGTCATGCTGATTGCCTACGACGAGCAGGCGTCTACCCTGGTCGTGTGGAACCGGGAATGCGAGCGCGTGACGGGCTGGAGCGCGGCGGAGATCGTCGGCAAGACGGGCACGGAAATCCATCCTCTGCTGTACCCTGACAAAGATTACCTGCGCCATGTCTGGGAGTTGATGAAACAAGGCGGCGATCGCTACCGGAACCTGGAATGGGACTGGATGTGTAAGGACGGCACGCGCAAGACCATCTCCTGGTCGAACATTTCCGGCGAGTTTCCAATTCCCGGCTGGGCGACCTGGGCCGTCGGCATCGATGTCACCGAACGCCGCAAGACTCAGCAGCGCGCCATGGAGCTGATCGTCGAGCAGCAGCGCGTCCAGCTTCTCCAGCAGTTCATCGGGGATATCTCGCACGATCTCAAGAACCCGCTGGCGAGCATGATGTTCAGCCTGGGGGTGATCCGGCGCACCGCGAACGAGGGCCAGCGTCAGCAGCACCTGGAGATCATCGATACCCAGATTCGCCATCTGGAAAAGGTGCTGGAAGACCTGCTGAACATCGTGCGGCTTGACCGGGATGTGGCCCTGAGCTTGCAGTTCGCGGACCTCAACCCATTGGCCGCGCAGATCGCGGCCCAGGAGCAGGGGGCGGTCGCCGCCCGCGGCCAGACGTTCGCGGTGCAGACGGCCCGCCAGCCGCTGCGGGTGCGCTGCGACCCGGCCCGGCTCGGCCAGGCGCTCACCAATCTGGTCGTCAACGCGATCAACTATACCCCGGAGGGTGGGGCGATCACCCTGCGCACCTTTTCGGAAGACGGGCAGGCTGTGCTGGAGGTGACTGACACCGGGATCGGGATCGCGCCGGACGTGGCGCCGCACATCTTCAAGCGCTTCTACCGCGCCGACCAGGCGCGCGGCGCCCATACGGGCGGGATGGGGCTGGGGCTGGCGATCGCCCAGGCCATCGTCCACGCCCACCGGGGGACAATCGAAGTGGACAGCGCCCCCGGCGAAGGCAGCACCTTTCGCATCCGCCTTCCTCTGGTCGAACCAGCGTAGCCGGATGATTAATCGGAGTATACTTGTAGTAACCATTGGCACTCCGGAACCGATCCGTCCATGAGCGACGCCGATTTCAGCAAGTCCCAGGCTCAACTCCTCGAGGAGTTGCGACTCCTGCGCCAGCGGCTGGCTGTGCTGGAGGCGGGTGATCTGGCCGCCCAGAGCGAGGCCAGCGCCGAGCGACTGCGCCAGGTCGTCCAGAATATGCCGGTGATGATGCTGGCCTATGACGAGGCCCGCGACAAGATCGTGGTCTGGAACCAGGAATGCGAGCGCGTGACCGGCTGGAGCGCGGCCGAGATTGCCGGCGATTCGCTGGCCGCGCGCCGCTATTATCCGGACGAGGCCTACCGGAACGGCCTGATCGCGGAATGGAACCGGCTGGGCGACGATTACCGCGACATGGAAACCTGGATGACGTGCAAGGATGGCTCGGTCAGGGCCGTGGCCTGGTCGAACATTTCCGAGCGCTTTCCGATCCCCGGCTGGGGGACGTGGGCCGTCGGGGTGGACGTGACCGCGCGCAAGGAGGCCGAGCGCGTGCTGCTCAACGCCCGCGACGAGCTGGAGCGGCTCGTCCAGGTCCGCACGCGCGAGCTGGCGGAGAGCAACCGGCACTTGGAAGCCGAGATCGACGAGCGCATCCAGGCGGAAGAAGCCATTCGCGAGCGCGAGGAACGGCTGCGCCGGGTGCTGGAGCACATGCCGGTGATGCTGATCGCCTACGCCGAGGATCATTCCCGCATTGCGGCCTGGAACCGGGAATGCGAGCGCGTGACCGGCTACAGCGCGGCGGAAATGGTCGGCCGGCCGGATACCGAGACCAATCCCCTGCTCTACCCCGACCCGGACTATCTGAGCCAGTTGATTGCGCGGTTGGATGCCAGCGGGGATCGCTACCGGAACTGGGAATGGGACTGGGTGTGCAAGGACGGCACGCGCAAGACCATCTCCTGGTCGAACATCTCCGGGGATTTCCCGGTCCCCGGCTGGTCGACCTGGGGCATCGGGATCGATGTCACCGAGCGCCGCAAAGCCCAGCAGCGCGCCATGGAGCTGATCGTCGAGCAGCAGCGCGTCCAGCTTCTCCAGCAGTTCATCGGCGACGTGTCGCACGACCTCAAGAACCCGCTGGCGAGCATGAAGTTCAGCCTGGGGGTGATCCAGCGCACCGCGAACGAAGGCCAGCGCGAGCAGCACCTGGAAATCATCGATACCCAGATTCGCCACCTGGAAAAGGTGCTGGAAGACCTGTTGAACATCGTGCGGCTTGACCGGGACATGGCCCTGAGCTTGCAGATCGCGGACCTCAACCCGCTGGTCGAGCAGATCGCGGGGCAGCAGCAGGGGGCGGCCGCCGCCCGCAATCAGACGCTCGCCGTCCGGCTGGCGAGCCAGCCGCTGCGGGTGCGCTGCGACCCGGCCCGGCTCGGCCAGGCGTTCACCAACCTGATCGTCAACGCGATCAATTACACCCCTGAAGGCGGGACGATCACCTTGCAGACTCACCTGAACGGGGAACAGGCCGTGCTGGAAGTGACTGACACCGGGATCGGGATCGCGCCGGACGTGGTGCCGCACATCTTCAAGCGCTTCTACCGCGCCGACCAGGCGCGCAGCGCCCACACGGGCGGGATGGGGCTGGGGCTGGCGATCGCCCAGGCCATCGTTCACGCCCACCGGGGGACGATCGAGGTGGACAGCACCCCCGGCGAGGGCAGCGCTTTCCGCGTTCATCTCCCCCTGACAGAGGACTGATCGATCTTCCCCATGACCGGCGAGCGCGCCATCTACCTCCGCGACATCCCGCTGGACGACGCCTGGGCGGCTTTCGACGCCGCGCTTGAACAGGCCGGGCTGGACGGGCCATTCCCGGCCGAGGACGTGCCGCTGGACGCCGCCCTGGGCCGGGTGACCGCCCAGCCGGTCTGGGCGCGGGTCAGCGCCCCGCACTACCACGCCAGCGCCATGGACGGTTACGCCGTGCGCGCCGGCGATACCCTCGGCGCGACCGAGACCCAACCGGTCACGCTCCAGGAGGGCACGCCGGAGGACCGCGCGCGTCCGGCCTGGCCGGTCAATACCGGCCAGCCGCTGCCCGCCTGGGCCGACGCCGTGATCATGATCGAGCACGTCCAGCCGTTGGGCGACGGCCGCCTGGCGATTCACGCCCCGGTCGCCCCCTGGCAGCACGTCCGCCCGCTGGGCGAGGACATGGTCGCCACCGAGCTGGTGCTGCCCGCCAACCACGCCCTGCGCCCGGTCGACCTGGGCGCGATCGCCGGCTGCGGGCACGCAGCCGTGCGCGTCCGGCGGCGGCCGCGCGTCGCCATCCAGCCCACCGGCTCGGAGCTGGTCCAGCCCGGCGATCCCCTCGTCCCTGGGGCGATCATCGAATCGAACGGCCTCGTCCTGGCCGCCCAGGTGCGGGCCTGGGGCGGGGAACCGATCCGGTTACCGCCCGTCCCGGACGAGCGCGCGGTCATCCGGGCGGCGGTGGAACGGGCCGCCGCCGGGGCCGACCTTATCCTGATCAACGCCGGATCGTCGGCCGGCAGCGAGGATCACACCGCCGCCGTGGTGGACAGCCTGGGCGACCTGCTGGTGCACGGCGTGGCCGTGCGGCCCGGCCATCCGGTCGTGCTGGGGATGCTCCATGTCCAGGGCCGCCGGGTGCCGGCCATCGGCGTGCCGGGCTATCCGGTCTCCGCTGCCCTGACCGGCGAGATTTTCGTCAAACCGCTGCTGGCACGCTGGCTGGGGATCGTGCCCGCCCCGCCGCCCACGATCGAAGGCGAGCTGACCCGCAAGGTGCTCAGCCCGGCCGGGGACGACGAATACCTGCGGGTGGCGGTCGGGCAGGTGGGCGAGCGGGTATGGGTCACGCCGCTGGGGCGCGGCGCGGGGGTGATCACCTCCCTGGTGCGGGCGGATGGGATCGTGCGCATCCCGCGCTTCAGCGAAGGACACGCCGCGGGCGACCGGGTGCGCGTGCTGCTTACCCGCGATCCGGGCCAGATCGCCCGGACGGTGTCGATCATTGGCAGCCACGACCTGACGCTCGACCTGCTGGCCCAGTTCCTGGCGGAGCGCCATCCCGCCTACCGGCTGTCCAGCGCCCACGTGGGCAGCCTGGGCGGGCTGCTGGCCCTGCGGCGCGGGCAGGCCCACCTGGCTGGCTGTCACCTGCTGGACGTGGACTCCGGCGAATACAATGTGACCTATATCCGCCAATACCTGCCGGACGCGGCCGTGCGCCTGATCACCCTGGCCGGGCGCGTGCAGGGTCTGATCCTGCCGCCGGGCAACCCGAAGGGCATCCGGGGAATCGCCGATCTGGCCCGCCCGGACGTGCGCTATGCCAACCGCCAGCGTGGGGCGGGCACGCGCCTGCTGCTCGATCACCTGCTGGGGCAGGCCGGCCTCGCGCCCGACCAGGTGCGGGGCTACGAGCACGAGCTGATCACCCACCTGGCGGTCGCCGCCGCCGTGCAGAGCGGCCAGGCCGACTGTGGGCTGGGCGTCCTGGCGGCGGCGCGGGCGCTGGAACTGGACTTCCTCCCCCTGGCCCAGGAACGCTACGACCTGGCCCTGCCGCTGGAACATGCCGCCGTGCCGCAGGTCGCGGCCGCGCTGGACCTGCTCCACGACCCGGCCTTCCGGGCCGCCGTCGCCGCCTTGCCGGGCTACGACATAAGCCAGATGGGCGAGGTAGCCGCCGAAATCCGGCCAGCCGGCTCCAAACCGGGCATATGAACGCCCCGTTCGACTTCTCCACGCGCCCCGTGCTGGAGACGGCCCGCCTGCGCCTGGCCCTCCTGGCGCGGGAGGACGCGCCCGGCCTGCTGGCCCTGCTAGGCGATCCTGAGGTCAGCCGCCGCCACGATCTGCCCCCGCCGGAGACCCTGGCCGAGGCCGAGACTCTGATCATGGACTTCACCCGGCGTTTCGAGGCGGGCATCGGCCTGCACTGGAAGATCGCCCGGCGTGACGATCCGGCCGGGCTGATCGGGACGTGCGGCATCCTGACCTGGCAGCCCTGGACGCGCCGCGCGGTGGTGGGTTACGACGTGGCCCGGCCGCACTGGGGGCAGGGTTACGCCGGCGAGGCGCTGGGGGCGGTGCTTGCGTGGGGCTTTGCCCATCTGGGGGTGGCCCGCTTCGAGGCCCGTGTCGCGCCGGACAACCCCGCCTCGGAACGGGTGCTGGCCCGGTTGGGCTTCCGGCTGGAGGGCGAGCAGGAGCAGCCCGCCGTCTGGACAGGCGGCCGTCGCGTGGTGCGGTTGTATGCCCTGACCCGGCCGGAATGATTTCTATTCAATTCAACATAGATTGCACGGATAGGACGGATGAACACGGATTTGCAGCAGGAAAACCGTGTCTATCCTTTGAATCCGTCCTGTTTGTGTTGAATTGAAAGGTGGCCTTGTCGCGCCCGGCCCTGGTCGGGCACCGGCTTTAGCGGTAGACTGAAGCACACCAATCACACAGGTCACCCAGACAGAAATGGCACACGAACATGCCTGAAGAACGCCTGCAAAAACTCATGGCCCAGGCCGGAATCGCCTCGCGCCGGGCGGCGGAGGAGATGATCCGCCAGGGCCGGGTCACGATCAACGGCCGGACGGCCGCCATCGGCGAAAAAGCCGACCTCAGCCGCGACCAGGTGCGAATCGATGGCGAGCTGCTCAAGCCCGCCGCCGGGGGCAAGCTGGTCTACATCATGCTCAACAAGCCGGTGGGCGTGGTCAGCGCGGCCAGCGCCCAGCGCCAGGAAAAGCGCCGCACCGTGCGCGATCTCGTGTCGGTCGACGAGCGGGTTTACCCGGTCGGGCGGCTGGACGCGGACAGCGAGGGCCTGATCCTGCTGACCAACGACGGCGAGCTGACCAACCGGCTCACCCATCCCCGCTACGGCCACGCCAAGACCTACCGCGTCCTGGTGCAGGGCCTGCCGACCGACTTCCAGTTGGAGCTGTGGGCCACTGGCGTCATGCTGGACGACGGCCCGACCTCGCCGTGCGACATCACGGTCGAGCAGCACGAAAACAACATGACCTGGCTGGAAATCAAGATGCAGGAAGGCCGCAAGCGCCAGATCCGGCGCACGGCTGGCGCGGTCGGCCTGCGCGTGGAGCGCCTGGTGCGCGTCCGGATCGGGCCGCTGCGCCTGGGCAACCTCAAGCCCGGCGAGTGGCGCTTCCTGACAGATGAGGAAGTCCGCGCACTCAAGGCCAGCCGTCCCGGCCAGCCAACCCCGCGCCGGCATCCCATCGGCCCGTCTGGCCTGCGCCGCCCAGGTTCGCGCGCGGCATCCCGCCCGGCCCGCGAGCCGGGCGACTCCGAACGGCCCGCCGGCCAGACCCGGCCGGACAAACCCGGCCGGGCGCGTCCGGGCAGTCCCAGGCCGGGCGGGTCGAAGCCGGGGGGGAGCGGGCGGCGCTCCGGTGAAGGCGAGCGTTCGGGTGGCTCAAAACCGGGCGGCGAGAACCGGCCGGGCGGCTCCAAACCGGGCGGCAAAACCCGCCCCGGCGGCCGGAGCCAATCGGGCGGCGAGAATCGATCGGGGGGACGCGGCCGGCCGGGCGGCTCCAAGCCCGGCGGCTCCAGATCGGGAGGCAATCGCTCAGGAGGTAAGAAGCGGCCATGAGTCAACCGGCCGAGAGTTGGGTCGTCCGCCAGCGGGAGACGTTTCAGGGGCGGCGGCATTTCATGCGCGACATCCTGTTCGACAAGGTCGCCTGCACGCTGTTGTGGAAGCTGACCGTCACCGGACTGGAGCACATCCCGGCCAGCGGGCCGGCCATTCTGATGATGAACCACGTCACGGCCGTCGATCCGTTCGCGGCCCTGGGGTCGGCCCGGCCGCGCTTCGCCGTGCCGATGAGCAAGATCGAGAACTTCTGGAACCCGTTCGTGGGGATTCTGGTCCGCTCCTGGGGAGCCTACCCGGTGCGGCGCGGGGAGGTCGACCGCGAGGCCCTGCGCACGACGCTCCTGCTGCTGGAGGCGGGCGAACTGACCCTGATCGCCCCGGAGGGCACGCGCAGCCCGGCCCTGATCCGGCCCAAGGATGGGCTGGCTTACCTGGCGACGCGGGCCAACCCCGCCCCGGTGATCGTGCCGACCGCCGTCTACAACCTGGAAACGTGGCTGCGCGACCTGGTCACGCCCTGGCGGCGCACTCACGCCTGCGTCAGCTATGGGCGCGGCTTCCGGCTGCATGCCGAGGGCGAGGGGCGGCGCATCTCGCGGGAGACGCTCTCCGCCATGACCGACGAGATGATGTACCAGCTCGCCGCGCTCCTGCCGGAGCACAACCGGGGCGTTTACAGCGACCTGGACAAGGCCACCACCCGCTACCTGGAGTTCGTGTAGGCCGGGGGCAGTCGGGGACGGCCGCTATCAGCGCGGGCTGGCGATCACGGTTCCCAGGAAATCGTCCAGGCTTTCCCGCGAGAAGTGCGGGCCGTGGTTTCGCGCCTCAAACTGGCAATTGGGGAGCAGGCGCGCGGTCATCTCCGCCGTGACAAAGGGAACCCGATCGTCTTCCCGGCTGTGCCGCATCGCCACCGGCTGGCTCACATCGGCCGGCCTGAAACCCCACGCATTGCACCTCAGCTTGAAGTCCTGGGCGATACCAGGCTGGCGATCAGGCCGTGCTGGACGAGAACCGGATGGCCCGCGCGCTCGCCGCAGTCCGTGAAGGCCAGCCGTTCGCCGTTGCTGTAGCGGATGGTCTGGATCATCGGCCGTGTCCGCTCCGCCCCCGGCGCGCTCAGCTTCGGCCGCGCCTTTGCCAGGAGAGCAGCCAGCGCTCCAGCAGGGCAACGAGGCCGTACAGGGCCAGGGCCAGGGCGGCCAGGGCCAGCACGGCGGCGATCATCAGGGCGGTATCGAACACCCCGCGCGACGAGTTGACCAGGAAGCCCAGCCCGGCCTTGGCGCTGACGAACTCGCCCACCACCGCGCCGATCACCGACAGGGTAGCGCTGACCTTCAGCCCGGCCAGCAGGACGGGCAGCGCGGCGGGCGCTTCCAGGTAGCGCAGGGTTTGCCAGCGCGAGGCTTCCAGCGAGCGCATCAGGTCGCGCAGTTCCGGCGCGACTCCGCGCACCCCGACGATGGTATTGACCAGCATCGGGAAGAACACGATCAGGGCGCAGATGATCACCTTGCTGGTCAGGTCCGGCCCGAACCAGATCACCAGCAGCGGTGCGATCGCCACGATGGGCACGGCCTGAAGCGCGACCAGGTAGGGGGTCAGCAGGCGTTCCAGGGTCGGGCTGCGCGCGATCAGGTAGCCGAGCGCCAGCGCCGCCGACGCGCCCACCAGCAGGCCGAGCAGCACCGCCTGGAGCGTGGTCAGGGTATGCGTCCACAGCGTGCCGTTGGCGACGATCGCCGCCAGTTTGGCGGCCACGTCCCCCGGCGAGGGCAGCAGGAAGGGCGGGTACAGTCCGGCCCGGTAGACCAGCTCCCAGACGGCGATCAGGCCGAGTCCAACCAGGGGAGTCAGGAGCAGACGGGAAAAGCGGTGATGAGTCATCAGTTCACAGTCGACAGTTCACAGTCAATATAGGTAGCAGTCGGCAATTAGCGAAAACAACCGGCAGCCCATTGGGGTATCAGACTCGTTTTCTCTTGCCTCTTTGCCTCTTGTCTCTCTATTGCCCGCCCGGCGTGCGGCCTTTCCAGGTGTAGCCCAGCAGCGAGCCGTCCGGCTCCGCCAGGTGGTAACACAGGTTGAGGCCGTGCAGCCGCCAGATTTCCTGGCGGTGCTTCTCCGGCTTGTATTCCAGGTGGGTGAGGCTGGTGTTGTGCAGCCAGGCGTCCAGGCTGCGCCAGTGGCCGACGTTGAAGGCCACGTCCACCGCCGCGTTGATCACCCCGCCGTGAGCCACGACCAGCACGGTGTCTTCCTGGGCGGGGTGGCGCTCGGCGATGTCGTACAGGGCGCGCCCGACGCGGGTCAGGAAGTCGCCCCAGGTTTCGCCCCCGTCGCACACCGGGGCGAAGGGTCGCTCGCTGGCCCAGTATTCGGCGTATTCCGGCGCGTGCTGGGTCACGTCCAGCGGGCTGCCATCCGGCCAGGCGTTGCCGATCTCGCGCAGGCGGTCATCGCGCGTGAAGGCCATGCCGAGCGCGTCCGCGATGGCGGTGGCGGTCTCTACCGCGCGGCGCATCGAGCTGGTGTAGATCGCGTCCGGGGCGACATGGCCGGCCAGCCAGGCGGCCACCCGTGCGGCCTGGGCCTGGCCCAGCGGGGTCAGCGCGGTGTCGATGTAGCCGCCGTCCCAGTCGGGGAGGTTGATGTAACTCTGGCCGTGCCGGATCAGAATCAAATGCATGGGGGTCTCATTTCCAGGGAATCACGATGGCCCGATCTTAACCAGCCCATCCGGCGGGTGCAATGGAAAGCAGCGGTCAGCGAACGACAAAGGCAAAGCGAACCGCCAAGTCGCCAAGGACGCCAAGGAAAAACGCGAAGAAAGGCAAAACATAGAAAGACGCTACCGTAGAAAGCACGAAAAATGTCGAGGAGGACTATAAGAACCTGATTTCCTCTCTGCGCTCTTTGCGTCCTCTGCGGTGAAATGCTTTTTCGGTTTGATGCGTTTGCCCTGGCGGTCAGCGAATGACAAAGGCAAAGCGAACCGCCAGGACGCCAAGGAAAAACCCGGAGAAAAACCAACGACCGCTTCGGTCTCTGTTTTTCGCTTGACGCCTGGACGCTTAGACGCCTGCCGCTGCCCCTCCGCGCCGGGCGCGCAGGCACAGAAAGACCGGCTCCCGCATCAATTCCGCGTAATCCCTGGGATCGGCCTGGGCGAACTCCTCGGTCGGCAGCGGCTCCAGCAGGCGCTCCAGGATGAAGCCCGCCGCCAGCAGCGGGTTGAGCGTGGCCGCCAGCGGGCGGCGGTAGCGCGCCACCGTGACGAACGGCTCCCCGAAGCCGCGCCACACTTCGGCCACCCGTTCGGTCTCGAAATAGCGCGCGGTGGTCTGGTGATACAAGTAGTCGCCCATCGGATGCCCGGCCGAAAAGACGAACACCCCGCCCGGCCGCAGCACGCGGTGGAACTCCGCGAAGACCGCCTCCCAGGTCGCCAGATAATCCAGAACCAGCGGGCAGATCACGAGGTCAAAGGCCGCGCTGTCCAGGAAATCCAACGGCCGGTTAAGGTCGTGCTGATGGAGCGTCACCCGGCCGGGGAAGCGCTCCCCCAGGCGCTGCGCCGCCAGCGCGACCATGCGCGGGCTGAGGTCCAGCCCGGTGACGTGGGCCGCGCCGTGCTGGAGCAGCCAATCGGCATACGCGCCGGGGCCGCACCCGGCGTCCAGGACGCGCAGCCCGGCCACGTCCGGCAGCAGGGAGAGCGTCGCCGGACGCTCGTAGCAGGCGTTGTGCGGCTTGGTATCGACGCGGGCGGCGTAGCGTTCCGCGAGCGCCTCGTAGGCTTCCAGGGCGATCGGGGTGCTATCGGGATCGGGCGTGAGCATGGCTCCTCCTTGAAAAGAGGCGGTCAGCCATCAGCGGTCAGAAAACAGCCGATGGGGCCGGGAATGCGCGGCAGGGGATGGTGGGGCGGTGCGACGCCTGGCATCGACGCGAACCGCCCCACAAAAACGCCTGGACGCCTGGCGCCTAGACGCTTTCTCTGGCCTCTGGTCTCTGGCCTCTATCCTTTCGGCGGCCCCTGGCGGATGCGGCGCAGCACGGCGGGCTGATCGTCCATCGCGTCCCACATGGCTTCCAGCCACCAGGTCGCCCCGGCCTCGATCCAGGGCCGGACTTTGGCCGCCGCCGCGCCGGGATCGTCGCCGGGCGTGAGGCCCTCGACCACGACATCGAAGGGCGCGTCAGACTTGCGGTGATCGGCGATGTAGGCCCGCGCCGCGCGCAGGTCGTCCGGGGTGAATTCCACGAACTTGCCCTCGGCGTCCATTTTGGCCGGCAGCAGGCCGTCCCAGCGCAGGGCGCGCCGCATGGACTTCGGGCGCGGCCAGGCCCCGACCACCCAGATCGGGATGCGTGGCTGCTGGACGGGCGGGGGCGGCGGGAAGTGATCGCAGGGCTGGATGTGGTAGTGCTTGCCCTCGAAGCTGAACGGCTGGCCCTGCCATAGCCCGGTGAGGATCGCCAGCCCTTCGTCCAGCAGTTCGGCGCGAGTCTTGCGGTCGGTCACTTCCCCGAAGGCCGCGAAGCCGGTCTCCGGCGCGCCCAGCCCGACCGCCAGGATCACCCGCCCACCGGACAGGTTGTCCAGCGTCGCGGTTTCGCTGGCCAGCTTCCAGGGCCGCATGCGCGAGACGGGCGTGATCATGGTGCCGAGCCTGATCCGTTCGGTGCGCATGGCGGCGGCGGTCAGGCAGATCCAGGCGTCGACGCCCCAGACCGGCTCCCACACGAAAAAGCCATCCCAACCGGCCTGCTCCGCCTCGAAGGCGAAATCGGCGGCGGTGCGAGCGTCTCCCCTGGGCAGCACAAACCCGTAGTTCATCGGCCACTCCTTATTCGATTGGACGGACGAGCGACGGAAGAGTCCCCGTGCCCGGCGGAGACGGGCGGCGGGCGTGCGTGGCGGCGATCGCCCCGGCGGCGATCAGGCAGAACGGGTATTCTAGCGACAAAGCGGCGAAGCGACAAGCGGAAAGACAATCTCACCGCGGAGGTCGCGGAGAACGCAGAGGAAACACTGGAGAAAAACAAGCCCCGGTGTACGCTCTTGGCCGTCGTTCAGTCCTTCCTCCCGGTTTTCCCTTGGCGTTTTGGCGGTTCATCTGGCCTTTCCCTTGACCCTGACGTTACGTGATGGTTTATCATGGCGGTCGAGACGAGGAGCGTGGGGGATGGTCTACACCGTCAAGCAACTGGCCGACCTGGCCGGGGTCAGCATCCGGACCCTGCATTACTACGACGAAATCGGGCTGCTCAAGCCGTCCTACGTGGGCGAGAACAGCTACCGCTACTACGAGGACGCCCTGGCGCTGCGGCTCCAGCAAATCCTGCTCTTTCGGGAGCTGGGCTTCAGCCTGGACGATATCCGGGCCATCCTCGACCGGCCGGGCTTCGACCTGCTGGCCGCCCTGCGCGCCCACCGCCGGGCGCTGGAAGACCGGATCGGGCGGCTGCAAGACCTGATCGCTACCGTCGATCGCACGATTCAGTTCGTGAACGGGGAGCAAGACATGAGCCACAAGCAGCTATTCAGCGGGTTCAGCGAAGAGGAAGAGAAACGGTATACCCAGGAGGCCCGCGCGCAGTGGGGCGCGGAGACGGTCGACGCCTCCACCCGGCTGTGGAACGGCTACACCCAGCAGCAGAAGGCGCACATCCTGGCCGAGGGCGGCGCGATCTACGCCGGCCTGGCCGCGCTGATCGGCCAGCCGCCGGACAGCCCGGCCGTCCAGGCCGCGATCGCGCGCTGGCACCAGCACCTGCGCTACTTCTACGAGCCGACGGTCGAGATGCTGCGCGGCCTGGGCCAGCTCTACGTCGACCACCCGGACTTCAAGCGCAACATCGGCCAGTTCCACCCCGACCTGCCCGCGTTCATGCGCGCCGCGATCGAGGTCTACTGCGACGGCCTGGAAGAATAGGGCACGGATAACACGGATGAAGCACGGATCATCACGGATCGAAAACAGGATTGAAAAATCGTGTTTATCCGTGAAATCCGTGTTGAACTGAATCAACTCAAACGGCTGGCTTTCACTCGCGCCCTACCGCTTTGCTTTTCAATTCAACATTAAACATTCACAATTCAGCATTGCCTCACCGCCGGTCGTGGCGGTAGCGCGGAATCTCAGCGACGATTGCCAGCTCCATCTCCGCCAGGTCGTCCCGGCCGCGCAGCGAATCGTCCAGGTATTCGACCAGGGCGGCGATGCCTAGCCCGGCCAGCAGGCCCAGCGCGACCCGCAGCAGCGGTTGGAAGCGATCCAGAAGGCCGGGTGGGGCGGGCGTGATCACGATCTCGTCCAGGGCGATCACCTCCGGCGGCTCGACGGCCGACTGGGGGAAGTAGACCTGGTTGCGCGTCTGGAGCGTCTCCAGCGCGGCGGCGGCGATGGCGCGGAGCTGGTCGGCGTCCGGCCAGCCGATGATCATCTGCATCACGCTGCGCGTGTTGTCCGCCGCGATCGATCCGGCCACCGCCGCCGGGTCGACCTCGATCCCATCCGCCGCCAGCAGGGTGGCGATCTCCCGCCCGAAGCTAATCGTCTGCACCCAGACGGTCAGGTTGTCGATCAGGTATTCCGAGGCCAGCCAGGGGTAGTAGCTGTAGTCTTCGTAGCTGGGCAGCACCTCGCCGGGAGTCTGGGCAGCGGAGACGCGCAGCGTCGTCCGAAAGCCGCCCGCCGAGGGGTGGAGCAGGTCCGGGACGGCCCAGATCAGCGTCACCAGGGCGGGCAGCACGATCAGCCACCAGCGGCGGCGCAGGAACTTCCACAGGGCGATCAATTCCATCGGGAGAATCCTCCGGGGAAAGGCGAAGGCAGAATGTTGAATTCTTAATTTTGAATACTTAATTAAAAGCAAGGCGGGACGCGCGGTTCGGTGGGGACTCTACCCGGTTGCGGGAGGAGTCGCAAGCCGCTGGCAGGGCCGGGGTGACCGCATCAAAAGCAATGCAAACCGCCAAAACGCCAAGGACGCTAAGGAAAAACGCGAAGAAAGGCAATGCGCGCAGGAAATCCGGATCGCAAAGGCCGCGCGTGCCAGCGAGAGCCGCGACTCATTCAGGTCACAGCCTTCGTTTTATCTTGCCTCTTGTCTCTATCCTTCGGCAAAGAGTGCCGCCCAGCGCGGATCGGCGCGCAGGGGGGCCAGGGCCGGATCGGATTCGGCCCAGGCACGCAGGCGGGGCGCGGCGGCCAGTCCGGCCGCCAGGGCGGCCAGCACGGCGTCGCCGTCTTCCTCCCGGATCAGGGCTTCGATGTACAGCCGGTGGTACTGGGCTTCATCGGGGGCGAGGTCGGCCGCCTTGTGGAAGCTGCCCAGCGCGGCGGCAGGCTGGCCCTGGGCGAGCAGGCAGCGCCCCAGATTGAAGTGGGCCTCGGCGAAGCTGAAGTCGAGCTGGATGGCCCGGTTGAGCGATGCCTCGGCGTCGGCCAGCTTGCCGGCTTCGAGCTGCGCCCGGCCCAGGTGGTTGTACAGACGCGGATCGGTTGGATCGATCATCACCAGTCGCCGGTAAAACGAGATCGGGTCTTCACCCTCGGCCAGCAGATAGACGTACGCCCGCGTGCCGTTGGGCAGGCTGGCGGGGGGAGTCAGGTAGACCACACCATTGCCGAACACACCACTCAGGAAAGGCATCGCTTCACTCTCTCGCAGGACAGGCTGATTCTGGGGCGAATTATACCCGCTGTCTGAATCGAGGCCAGAGGCCATGAGACCCAGAGGCCGGAGAGAGCGTCGAAGCGTCGAAGCGGCAAGCGTCCAAGCGAAAAGCGGAGACCGGAAAGGGTGGTGTGTGACGGGTGGTTCTCGATTGTCTGAGTTGATTGGGCAAGTGCAGCCTCAGGACTCTGTTTTCTCTGGCCTCTTGGCCTCGGGCAGCTTCGCTGCGCGGCCTCTGGCCTCTAGAAGAGTTGGAGTTGGGTGGGCTGGACGGCGGGCTGGTAGGGGGCGACCCGCGCGCGGAGGCCGTGCGTCCGGCACAGGTCGTCGAACAGAGCTTGCAGGGCCGGGGCGTTCGGACTGCGGCAGGAGTAACGCTCCCCGAACGCGGCCTCGTAACGGGCGCGCAGGCCGGGGAAGTGCTGATCCAGGCGGGTATAGAAGTAGTCGCGCTGGCGGTCGCGCAGGGTCATGCCGAAGCCGGGCACGACGTGGCGCGCCCCGCGTGCCGCTGCCTGCGCCACAATCGTCTGGATCGCGGCCGGGTCGTCCTCCAGGAAGGGCAGGATGGGCATCAGCAGCACGCCGGTTTCGATCCCGTGGCGGGCCAGGGTTTCCAGGGCGGCCAGCCGGGCGGAGGGCGGCGGCGCGCCCGGCTCCAGCTTGCGCGCCAGGGCATCGTCCGGGGTGGTGATCGTGAAGGAGACGACGGCGCGCGTCCGCGCCTGGATCGCTTGCAGCAGGTCCAGGTCGCGCAGCACCAGGTCGCTCTTGGTCAGGATGTGGACGGGGAAGCCGAACTCGGCGATCAGGGCCAGCGCCTGGCGCGTCAGGCCGTACTGGCGCTCGACCGGGCCGTAGGGGTCGTTCATGGAGCCGGTGCCGATCAGGCCCTTGGCGCGCTTGCGCGGCAGCTCGTCGCGCAGGAGGTCGATGGCATTGCCCTTGATCAGCACGTCCGCGAAGTTCTCGATGCCGTAGCACGCGCTGCGCGAATCGCAGTAGATGCACTGGTGCTGGCAGCCCCGATACAGGTTCATGTTGTAGCGCAGGCCGAACCAGTCGTCCGGCTGGGAGACGTGGGCCAGCAGCGTCCGGGCCTCGATCTTGCGAATCACGGCGGCGATAGTCCTCGCAAACGATCCTTCAGCTCGATTCTACGAACATTCGTTCGCTGCGTCAACGCCGGTTATCGAAAAGACAATGCCAACCGCCAAAACGCCAAGGATGCCAAGGAAAAGACGCGGAGAAGGGCGAAGGCAGGAGAAGCTCTCACGCCCGCCGTCCGATTAGCCGGACGGCGGACATGAGGCCGATTCGGAACCACCCACTACGAACTGAGCACTGAAAACGATCTACGCCAGCGGCTTGGCCATCCACAGGTCGGTGACCGTGTAGCCGCTCTTCTCGTACAGGGCGCGGGCGGGGGCGTTGTGGCCGAAGACGTGCAGCCCGATCCGGGTCGCGCCCCGGTCGCGCGCGGCGGCTTCCAGGGCGGCCAGGGCCGCCGCCCCGTAGCCCCGGCGCTGGAAGGCCGGATAGACCCGGATGTCGAAGATGAAGGCCTGCCTCTGGCCGCGCCGCTCCTCGACGTGAATCCAGCCCATGCCGACCGGCTCCGGCTCCCCCTCCGCCGCGAACAGGAACAGCGCGTGATCGGGCGTCTGCACGCCCTGGGGCAGGTACTGGTCATACTGGGCGCGGGCCAGGGCGGAGGCTTCCTCGGCGCTCCAGTTCCCGGCGCGGACGTGCTCCCCGGCGTAGTCGTCCACGGCGACGGCCAGGTAAGCGGCGTAGTCCGCTTCGGTCATCGGTTGAAGCGTGATCGTGGTCATGGTTCCCCCGGATCGGTTGTCTTCGGAATCGGGCGGGCAGCGAACAAACAAAACGGGGCGTCCGCGCAAGGACGCCCCGCCAGGGGGCATCAACCGACCGGGTAGACCTCGGTCGGCGGCTCGGTGGGGTACGGGGTGGGAGTCGCCGGCAGTGTCGCCGGAGGGACGCTCGAATAGTCGAAGTGGGGGACGATGCCCCAGTCGGGCGGCGGCCAGTAGATCAGCCAGGCCTTGCCGATCACATGATCGCGGGTCACCGGGCCGAACATGTGCGAGTCGCGGCTGTTGTTGCGGTTGTCGCCCAGCACATAGTATTCGTCCGGGCCGAGCGTGACCGGCTCTTCGAAGTAGCGCGGCTCGGCGAAGGTGTACGGCTCGTTGAGCGGGACGCCGTCGACGAAGACCAGCCCGTCGTGGATTTCGATCGTTTCGCCGGGCAGGCCGACCACGCGCTTGATCAGGTCTTCCTGCGGCTCCTCGAAGTCCAGGATCACCACGTCGCCGCGCTGCGGCGCGCCGGTCAGATAGCCCAGTCGGTTGACGATGATCCATTCGCCCGTCTCGAAGTTAGGCTGCATGCTGTCCCCTTCGACGATGTAACGGGGCGCGATCAGGTTCACCAGGGTGTAGATCGCCACGACCATCAGGATCGTGTCGCGGATGTCGTTGAACAGGGTGCGGCTGCGCACCCGGGGACGGGGCAGCGGCGGCTCGACGGCCGTTCCTTCGATCACCGGTTCCGCCCAACCGTCGCGGATGGAGTCGATTTCCAGCGGAGTCGGGCGGGATTGCTGCTGTTCGAGTAAAGTAGTCACCAGGTCCCTCGTTTGTACGCCTGCCAAACGATGCTCTATTATAGGAAGAGTGGGGACGGTCTGCCACTGCCTGCGGCCGGGCATTCATCAAAGTCTCATCCGCGCGGCGGGGGAGGGTGGCAAGACAAGCGTCCAGGTGCCCAGGCGGCAAGCGAAAAAAACGGTTGGCCGGGAGGATGACGGGTTTTGTATCTGCCTGACGGCTGAAAGTTGTTCGCCATTTTCAAATTAGAACTTATGTGCTATTCTTGACTCATCTGGAGATGGATGGAGTTGGCCGATGGCTGATATGACCCTGCTCGTCAACGTGGCCCTGCTGACCGGCGGCCTGGGCCTCGCCCTCTACCTGCGCCAGCGCCGGGACGCCGAGCGCGCGGCCGAATCGGCCGCGGCCCGCCGTCGCCGCCGCGCGGCCTCGGCACGCAAGGGCAAGACCTCCTCCACGCGCGGCAGCGCCCGCAAGACAGCCGGCCGCAGCACGTCCGGGCGGAGTGCCGCGTCCGGGCGCGGCACGTCCCGGACCGGCAAGAGCAAAAGCAGCGGCCGCGCCTCGTCTTCCAGCCGGACCCCATCCGGGCGCGGCTCCAGCGGCACGCGCCGGGCCAGCACCACCCGCACCTACCGCTAGCCGCCTCGCGGTCTGTCCAATCTCCGATCGGGTATCAACTGGCTCCTAACCTGCTGCTATGGCGGCGCGGGCCGACTGGAGTAGAATCCGGGGCATGATCGCAGGCGGTGCGGGACGCCATCCACCGCCCCCAGACAATGCCGAGTCGCGCGTGAACGCCATCCTGAAATCCCTCCGAAACCGCCTGCCTGCCTGGGCGCGTCCCGATCACCCGATCGCCGTCCGGGAGATGGACCGCCTGCCCTACCTCTCCTTCCACCGGCGCAGTCCGGCCGGGCGCATCCTGGTTGGCCTGATGGTCCTGGTCACCCCCTGCGCGCTGTTCTTTGGCAACATCCCGATCCAGATCATCCTGCTGCCCCTCAGTTTTCTGACCCTCAACTGGAGCGCGCCCCTGCTCGGCCAGGAGCGCCGCGACGGCACGTGGGATTCCCTGCGCCTGACGCCGTATTCCACCCAGGAGATCGTACTGGCCAAGCTGAGCGCCGCCGGCCGCCGGTTGGGCGGCCTGCTGGGCGTGCTGGAAGTGGGCCAGATTGCCTCGCTGATGGCCGTCGGCCTGTACATCCTGATGTTCAACGCCCGATCGGGTTACCGGGTGTTCAGCGGGGCCTGGGTGCAGCATCCGGCGTTCACCGGGGCCGAGCAGGGGGCGATCGTCGCGGCCGGGGTGGGGCTGGTCGGCGTCTCGCTCCTGATCCCCTTCCTGGATTTCGCGCTGACCATCGTGCTGGGCGCGCTGGCCTCCACCTGGACGGAGCGGCACGAGTCGACCGTGATCTGGGCGATCCTGCTGCGCGCCGTCCTGCTGGTCGCTTTCCTGGCCAGCGGCGCGATCCTGATCCAGCTCGCCACCGGGGAGCAGGTCAACCCGCTCATGATCTTCGGCGGCGCGCTGATGGGCGGGCCGATCGGCTGGACGTTCCTGGGCATCTACGACTGGCCCTGGGCTGCCCTGGCGACCGCCCTGGCCCTGCTGATGGCGGAAGTCCTGGCCCTGCTGGTGGCCCTCCGCCTGACCATCTGGCGGGCCGAACGGCTTTAGAAAAGCAATGTTGAGTTTTGAATGCTCAATTTTGAATTGAAAAGCGCGTATCGAGAGAGAGCGCTGATGGCCCATAGGTGCGCTGTGCGCAGGTCTATGGCACCGTCGGTGTGGATCAGGATCGCCGTGCATGACGCCCGTCTCTAATTCAAAATTCAAAATTCAGCATTCAACCTTGTTCTTCCCCCCGGATCATCCGCTGGTCCGGCGCGAGCTGGACGCGCTGCCGCCCCTGCTCAGCTACGACGGCCCGGCCCAGCGCCTGGCCGTGATCATCGCCATCGCGGCGCTGGCCATCGCCGGATTCTCGTGCGGGTGCGGCGGGCTGCTGTGGCAGGGCCTGCTCTTTCCGCTGGGCCTGATCCCGGTGATCTGGTCGGCCCAGGTGATCAGCCGCGAGGTGATTGGCGGGCGCTGGGATGAGCTGCGCCTGACTCCCTACAGCGTGGCCGAGATCGTGCTGGCCAAGCTGGCGGCGGTGGTCTACCGCCTGTGGCCGCTGCTGGCCCTGATGCTGGCCGTCCAGGTGGCGTCGGGGATTCTGTCGACCGGCTTCTCGCTCGTCCTGACCGGCAATGCCTTCGTGTATTTCAATGGGATGCCCCTGCGCACGCCGGAGGATTCGCTCTTCGCCACCGGGCAGGGGATGCTCTACCTGGTGATGGCCGGGGTGCTGCTGATCACCGGGGCGATCCAGACCGTGCTGGATTTCGGCCTGACCCTGGCCGCCGGGGCGCTGGCCTCGGCCCTGACCACCAGCCGCCCGCTGGCCTATCTGGGAGCGCTGGCCGGACGGGGGTTGGCCTCGCTGCTGGTCCTGCCGATCGGGTTGCTGGCCGGCATGCTCCTGACCGGCGGCCCCGACCGGGCGCTGCTGAGCCTGACCCTGCTGCTCCTGAGCAGCAGCCAGGGGATGCTGATGCTGCTCCTGCCGGGGGAAGTGGCGGGCGTGCTGCTGGCGATACTGGTCATCCTGGGGCTGGAGGCGGGCGCGCTCGTCCTGCTGCTGCGGCTGGCCGTGTGGCGGGCCGCAGCGCGGGGCGGGTAGGACGCAAGACCCGGCGAAGCGCGCACCTCGCCGCGAGATGCTTGCGCTTTTCCAACCGGGCGAATTTGCTCCACCACGGCGAATCTGTCACAATGGGCGCACTATCGACCTAATCGCTCCGGTTCGCTGGGCAAGCGGCACGGCAGCGAGCAGAACTTCGAGCCTGGCATGACCACCGTCTATCTGACTCATCCCCGACACGTCGCCCACGACATGCCCGATCATCCGGAGCACGCCGGCCGCCTGATCCAGATCGAGGCCGCGCTGGCCGAGGCGGGCCTGCACGACCGCCTGTACTGCCAGCTTCCCCTCCCGGCCAGCGAGGAGGACTTGCTGCGCGTCCACACGTCGGAATACCTCGCGCTGCTTTCGGACGTGGCCCATCGCGGGCGGCACGTGCTGTTCGGCGCGGATACCTACGTCACCCCGGAGTCGTATCACGTCGCCCGGCTGGCGGCGGGGGCGGCCATCCAGGCGGCGGAGGCGGTGGCCGCCGGCAAGGCGGACAACGGCCTGGTCGCCGTGCGTCCGCCGGGGCATCACGCCCTGCCCGGCAAGGCGATGGGCTTCTGCCTGCTGGCCAACGTGGCCCTGGCGGCCCGCCACCTTCAGGAGAAGCAGCAGGTCCAGCGGCTGCTGATCGTGGATTACGACGTCCATCACGGCAATGGCACCCAGGACATTTTTTACGACGATCCCGGCGTGCTGTTCATCTCCACCCACCAATCGCCGCTGTATCCCGGCACCGGCCGCCTGGAAGAAATCGGCCTGGGGTTGGGCGAGGGGACGACCCTGAACGTCCCGCTGCGGCCCGGTTATGGGGACGCGGCCTATGCCCGCGTGTTCGACGAGATCGTGTGGCCGGCGGCGCGGCGCTTCCGGCCGGAGATGATCCTGGTTTCGGCCGGGTTCGACGCCCATTGGGACGACCCGCTGGCGAGCATGACCCTGACCCTGACCGGCTTCGACCACCTGACGCGCGCCCTGATCGGCATGGCCGAGGAACTGTGCGGCGGCCGGATCGTGTTCCTGCTGGAAGGCGGGTACAGCCTGAACGTGGCCGGGCCTGCCGTGTGCAACGTGGCCCACGCCTTGCTGGGCGAGGTGACCGTCCACGATCCGCTGGCGCTGCCCGATCGCGTCCCGGAGATGCTGGCCCGCCTGCCCGACATTGGCCCGCTGATCCATCAAATCCGGGCGCTGCATGGGTTGGATGCGTGAGAAAAGCGGCTATTGGTTTCTGGTGAGTGGTTGTTGGTAGTGCATCCGGCCAGTTTGTGAGGGACCTTCAGTTGGGGCGATTCCAGAAAGCGGAGATGCCGCGCACGGCCTCCGCTGGATATGGCGTCAGGGCCCGAACTCTACCCGGTTCCTGACTATAAACTAACCACCAATAACTAATAACCGGCTTCCTTTACGCCCGACTTGGCCCTTATTCGTCTTGCACATTCCCTTGAGCCATAGGATAATGCGGTTGAGGGACGAAGTGATACCTAACGGCGGCTGCTTATGACGGACATCAGTCTGCGTCAATACGCGGTTGAGCTGGAAGTGCTATTGGACCACGAAGCCCTGGAAGAGGCGATCGGGCACTGCCAGCACATCCTGAAGCACTACCCCAAGAACGTGGCGACCTACCGCACCCTGGGCTGGGCCTTGCTGGGCAAGGCCCGCTTCGACCAGGCGGGCGATATCTTCCGGCGCGTGTTGAGCGTCGAACCGGGGGACAAGGACGCGCACCGCGGCCTGGCCATGGTCTACCGCGACCTCAAGAACTGGGCGCAGGCCATCTGGCACATGGAGCGCGCCTTCGAGCAGGACCCCAACAACGTCGACATTCAAAAGCGCCTGCGCGAGTTGTACAGCCTCTACCAGGATGGCGATTACGGCAAGCTCCAGCTCACGCGCGGCGCGCTGGCCCGGATGTACCTCCAGAGCGGCCTGCACGAAAAAGCGATCACCGAGCTGCAAAACGCCCTGCACGACCATCCGGAGCGGATCGACCTGCGCGTGCTGCTGGCCCGCGCCCTGTGGGAAAGCACCTATCCCATCGAGGCCGGGGAAACCGCCACCGAGGTCATCCGCGTGCTGCCCTACTGCCTGGAAGCCAACCGCATCCTGGCGGCGCTGTGGCTCAAGAACGGGCGGCCTTCGGACGCCCAGCCCTTCCTGGCGCGGGTCGAGGCGGTCGATCCCTACGCCGCGCTGGCCCTGGTCGGCGAGGAGCTGGAGCAGGACCCCTTTGTCCTGCCCCGCCTGGACTGGACCATGGCCGAGGCGCGCCAGGTGGCCTCGCAGACCCCCGACTGGGTGCAATCCATCGCCGACGCGCTGGAACGGCCGGAGGATGTCAGGCTGGCCGGGGATCAGAGCGTGCCCGACTGGATGATGGCCGATTCCGGCGCGACCGCCCCCCCCGCGCGGGCGGACGTGGGCGGCCTGTTCGACAGCCTGGAAGCCAATGAAACCGGCGGCGCGCTGCCGGATTGGATGTCTCAGCCGGTGCAGGATATGCCCACCGGCGCGGCCGATCTGGACTGGATGAGCGTCATGCAGGGCAACCCGCCCTCGCCCGACCAGGCTGCCGGATTGCCGCCCGGCTTCGAGGACTGGTCGGCTCCGGCCGAATTGCCCTCCGTCCAGGCATCTATCCCGACTCCCCCGCCCGACGAACTGGATTTTCTCAACGGGATGGAGCCGCCCGCCATGACCGCCGACTGGCTGCCGGACAGCAGCCCGGAGCCAGCTCCGCCGATCGCATCGACGCCGGACTGGCTGGCCGACCTGGGGGTTGGCGCGGACGGCGGGCTTGTTTCGCCTGAGCCTGAAGCCCAACCGGAGACTCCGGCCACGCCGGACTGGTTCGCCGACGTTCAGGCGGCAGCGTTCGGGTCCACGGGCGGCCAGGACGAGGAACTGCCCTGGCTGCAAGGCGCGCCGGCGGAGCCGGTCCAGCCTACCTGGACGGACAGCGCACCCGTCGAGCCGCCGGAAGAACACCCGGTGCCACGCCTGCCGGTCGAGCCGGGCCAGCGCGTCCCCACCGGGTTCACCGGCCTGTTGAGCGCCCTGAAGTCCGACGACGAAGACAACGATCCGCTGGCCTGGATGAACGTGCCGGACGCGCGCGTCTCCAGGGAGCACGCGGAGGCCAGCGCGGAGGCTCCCCGGCTCACCGAGACCGATGACCTGCCCCTCTCGGCGCTGGATGAGGACTCCCCGGATGCCACCGCCATGCTGCGCCGGAGCGTGATGGGCGGCTCGTCCCTGCTGGATGAGCCTGCCGAGCCGGTGGAAGACCCGCTGGCCTGGCTCCAGATTCCCGATGACGACGAGGAAGCCGAAGAGGCCGGGGCCGGGCCGCTGGACGCCGGGTTTGACTCCCCCGCGCCGCGCGCCGGAGGGTCGGACCCTCTGGCCTGGCTGTATTCGGAAGACGAAGAGGCCATCCTGGACGAGGCTGGCTTCGAAGTTCCCCTGGCGGGGCCGGCTGCGGCTCCAGAAGACCCGCTGGCCTGGCTGAACGCGGGCACGGGCATGCTTGACGCGGGCACAGACAAGGATAATGCGATGACTCCTACCCAACCTGAACCCGGTCCTGCGGACTGGCAGGAGCCGGAGGCGGATGACTGGCTGAGTGGGTTGGGGGGCCAGCCAGCACAACAACCGGAGCC
Organism: Aggregatilineales bacterium; assembly: GCA_029976005.1. Lineage (GTDB taxonomy): Bacteria > Chloroflexota > Anaerolineae > Aggregatilineales > Ch27 > JARKOQ01. The sequence goes on from JARKOQ010000168.1 coordinate 25,660, forward strand.
GGAACCCGAACCCAGCGGCCTGCCCGACTGGCTTTCCCAGGCCAAACCGGCCGAGCCTGCGCCTGAGGATGACTGGCTCTCCCAGGCCAAACCGGCCGAGCCTGCGCCAGAAGATGACTGGCTGGCGGGCATTAGCCTGGGCGGGCCGGAGCCTGCCGCGAGCGGCGCGCCCGACTCCGATCTGGGCTGGCTGGGCGAGGTGAATCGGGAAGACAAAGCGGCGGAGGAAGCCGGGACGGGCATCCCGGACTGGCTGCAAGGCGCTCCCGAAGCGCCGGCGGCGGCGGACACGCCCGATTGGCTGGGCATGGCCGAGGAAGCCGCGCCATCGACCCTGCCGCCCGCGCCGGAGATTGGCGCGCCGGCCCGCCTCGATCTGCCGGATACCCCGGACTGGCTGAACATAATGGACATGGGCGAGGAGCCGGCTGCGGCGATCCCTGCCGAGCCTGAGTCGCCTGCCGCCGAAGTGCCCGATTGGCTGAGCGAGATGGGCGGCGACGCGGCGGAGGAAGTTCCCGCCGAGCCGGCCCTGCCTCCGGCCGAGATGCCGGATTGGCTGAGCGAGATGGCGGGCGGCGAGGAAGAAGAGACTCCCGCCGAGCCGGCCCTGCCGGTTGCCGAGATGCCGGATTGGCTGAGTGGGATGGCCCCGGCGGAAGGTCTTCCGGCGGAAGAGACTCCGGTGGAAGCTGTTTCGGCCCAAGGGTTTCCGGTGGAAGAAGAACAGGCGCCTGAGCCGGAGCTTCCCCTCCCGGCCGCGCCGAGCGGCGTGACCTCCTGGCTGGATGGCATTCAGACTCCGGCGGCTGCCCTGCCTGAGACGGACTGGCTGGGGGCGCTTGCCAGCGACGAAAAACCGGCCGAGGCGGGCGCGATGCCCGATTGGCTGAGTGGAATGGCCCCGGCGGAGGAGCTTCCGGCGGCGGAAGAATTCGCCGAGGAAGAGCCTGTCGCCGAAGCGGGCGCGACGCCGGACTGGCTGAGTATGATGGCCCCGGCGGAGGAGCTTCCGGTGGAGGAAGAAGCCGGGGAAGAGCCTGTCGCCGAAGCAGGCGCGACGCCCGACTGGCTGAGCAAGATGGCCCCGGCGGAGGAGCTTCCGGTAGAAGAACTCGCCGGGGAAGAGCCTGTCGCCGAAGCGGGCGCGACGCCGGACTGGCTGAGCATGATGGCCCCGGCGGAGGAGCTTCCGGCGGAGGAAGAACTCGCCGAAGAAGAGCCTGTCGCCGAAGCAGGCGCGACGCCGGACTGGCTGAGCATGATGGCCCCGGCGGAGGAGCTTCCGGCGGAAGAAGAAGCCGGGGAAGAGCTTGTCGCCGAAGCGGGCGCGACGCGTGACTGGCTGAGCGCGATGGGGTCATTTGAGGAAGAGATCGCCGAGGAAGTCGAAGCCGAGGTCGAAGAACTCCCTGTCGCCGAAGCGGGCGCGACGCACGACTGGCTGAGGATGATGGCCCCGGCGGAGGAGCTTCCGGCGGAAGAAGCGGCCGAGGAAGCGCCTGTCGCCGAAGCGGGCACGACTCCCGACTGGCTGAGCATGATGGCCCCGGCGGAGGAGCTTCCGGCGGAGGAAGAACTCGCCGGGGAAGAGCCTGTCGCCGAAGCAGGCGCGACGCCGGACTGGCTGAGTATGATGGCCCCGGCGGAGGAGCTTCCGGCGGAAGAAGAAGCCGAGGAAGCGCCTGTCGCCGAAGCGGGCGCGACGCCGGATTGGCTGAGCGCGATGGCCCCGGCGGAAGAGCTTCCGGTTGAGGAAGAAGAAGCCGAGGAAGAACCTGTCGCCGAAGCAGGCGCGACGCCGGATTGGCTGAGCGCGATGGGGTCATTCGAGGAAGAAACCGCCGAGGAGATCGAAGCCGAGGTTGAAGAACTTCCCGTCGCCGAAGCGGGCGCGACGCCTGACTGGCTGAGCATGATGGCCCCGGCGGAGGCGCTTCCGGCGGAAGAACTCGCCGGGGAAGAGCCTGTCGCCGAGGCGGGCACGACACCTGATTGGCTGAGTGGAATGGCCCCGGCGGAAGAGCTTCCGCTGGAAGAACTTCCGGCGGAAGAAAAGGCCGAAGAAGCAGCGGTCACGAAGCGGACGCCGATGCCTTTGAGCCAGGCCGCCGAAGCGCCTGTCGAAGCCGCCTTGCTGGCGGAAGAACCCGCCGCCGAGGAAGAGGCCGTCCCCCTGGCGGAGGCCGATCCGGCCCGCTGGGCGATGCGCGAGGTGCTCCAGGCCCAGATGGAGGCGATTGAAACCGCCGAAGCCGCGATTTTCGAAGAGCCTGCGGTCTCACTGGAAGGCACGCAGCCGGTTGGCGTGGATGCCACCCTGGAAGCCGCCGAAATCGAAGCCGACCTCCCGCTGGAACCGGGCGCGCTGCCCGTCTGGCTGAGCGATCAGCGGCCGCTTGGCGCGGATGCCGACCTCGAAGCTGCCGAGCCGATCGAGACGTCCGAGGTCGCGGCCCTGGTGGATACGGCGGAAGCGCCCGCCGGGGAATTCGCGCCGCTGGAGACCACCGAACGCCCGCTGGCCGAGCCAGAAGCCGCCGCCGAAGCGGACGCGCTGCCCGACTGGTTGAGCGCGATGGCCGTTCCCGCCGACGAACTGGCTCCGCTGGAAGTTGCCGAAGACGAGCTGGGCGAATTCGACCTGCTGGAAGTCGAGGCCGAGGTCGAGCCGGAATCCGCCGCCGAGCCGGGCGCGCTGCCCGACTGGCTGAGCGCGATGGCCGCCCCCGCCGAGGCGTTCGAGCCGCTGGCGGTCGAAGCCGAGGCTGAGCCGGAGGTCGCCGCCGAAGAGGGCGCGCCGCCCGACTGGCTGAGCGACTCGTCGACGCTGCAAACGGTGGAAACTACCCCGGTTCAGGAACCGGGTACACCGGAGACGCCATCGGTCGTCACCGGCGAGAAGGTGACTATCCACGACACGCTGGAATGGCTCAGCGACATGGGATCGCTGGACGCCGAGGAGATGGAGGGCGTGGAAGGGCAGACCCTGCCCGTCGCCGATACCGGCCCCGGCTGGCTGCGCGACGTGGGCATGTTCCAGCCGGAGGAGACCCCGGAGGCGGAAGAAGAAGCCGCGCCGGAGCCTGCCCCGGCCAGGGCGACGCGCTTCGCCTTCGACCGGTGGGTGCCCGTCTGGATGAGCGGCTCGATGGCCCCCCAGACACCCGCGACCGCCGCCCCGCCGCCGGATACGGCGCCGGAGTTCGACCTGGACCTGGACGATGACGACGAGTTCCCGGACTTCGACCTGGACGCGAACGATGACGAGTCGGGCCCAAGCTGGCTGCGTCCGGTGATGGAGGACGACGACGACCTGGAAAGCTAGCGGCTGTTACGCGCTTTCAACCCACCCGGAGTCTCTCCCTGTTCACGGGGACAGGGGTCGCGCGGGGTTATCGCGCCGGGACAGGGGTGAAAGTCATGCTCCAGGCGCGGGGACGTTCGCGTTCGGTTTGATATGCCCAGGCAGACGCCCGGCGTGTATTGCCTGAAAATGGGCAAGCCTTATAATAGGGATGACTTCACAAAGCGTATGCGATGAAGGATAAGTTGTCATGACTCTGCCGCCAGACGATAAAGGCAAGGATGATCTCAGCCAGTATCTGGGTGATGGGGTCGATCCCATCAAATGGCTGGAGAGCCTGGCCGCGCGCCAGGGCGCGAAACCTGAGGAATTTATGACGTCGGCAGACATGGACATCCCGGAACCGGATGCGGATGCCTTCGTCGACGAGCCGGGCTACGTGGACTACGATCCCTTTGGGTCGCCGGGCGTGTCTGCTGGCGACAGCAAGCCTGTCCCGGCCCAGCCGGCCGCCGCCCGGCCGGCTCAGCCGGCCGCCCGTCCGGTTGAACCCGCCCGGCCCGCCGCCCCGCCGCCGCCGGCTCAGCCGGAGCCTGTCCTGGCCGGCCCATCGGCGGAGATCGATCCGCTGGCCTGGCTGGAGAGCCTGGCGCGCCGCCAGGGGGCCAACCCTGAGGAGTTCGTGACCGAGGCCAATCTGGCGGTTCCGGAGGTGCCTCCCGATACCGTCATCGACGAGCCGGGGTATACCCCGTATGACGCGGGCATGCCGCCCGCCCGTCCGGCGCGCGCCGCCGCCGAGCCGCCCAAGCCCGCGCCGGAGCCGGTCCGGCCCGCCGCCCGGATGGCGCCTGCCCCCGAACCCGGCGACCTGAGCACCGGAGAAGCGGCGGCCCTGCTGGGCCTCCGTCCGGAGGATTTGCGTCCGGCGGCCGCGCCAAAGCCGGCCGCGCCGCCCGTCCAGCCGCCCGCCGTCCATGCACCGGAGCCTGCGGCCGCTCTCGATCCCCTCAGCGGGGCGGTCGATCCGCTGGCCTGGCTGGAGAGCCTGGCGCGCCGCCAGGGGGCCAAGAGCGAGGAATTGATCACCGCCGCCAACCTGGACATCCCCGAAGCGGATGCCAACGCGGTGGTGGACGAGCCGGGCTATCACGACTATTCGCCCTTCGCCTCCGTCGGCGGGGAAGAGGAAGTCGTCCCGGCCGTGCCCGCCGCCCAGGCGCGCGTGCCTGCGGCTCCGGCCCCGGTGGAAGAGGCCGTGCCGTCGGGCGACGATACCCTGGCCTGGCTGGAAGGGCTGGCCGAGGAACAGGGCGCGCTGCCCCTGGAGGCGTTCGAGGCCGATCCCCTGGCCGGGCTGAGCGATACCGAGATCGAAGCCCTGGCCGCCGAGGGACGGCTCTCGCCGGAGCAGATGGAAGCCTGGCTGGGGCGTCAGGCCGAGAGCCTGGCGATGGCCCGCCTGGACGAAGAGGAAGCCTACGAAGAAGAACCCGCCCTGCCGGCCGAGCCGGGGGCGATCCCAAGCTGGCTACAAGAGGCCGCCCCCGCCGCCGCGAGCGAACCGGGCGAGCTGCCCGACTGGCTGCTGGAGCAGGCCCCGGCCGAAGCCGAGGCGGAGTTGTTCGCGCCGGCCGCCGCGCAGCCGGTCGAAGCCGAGGCCCAGCCGTCCGTCCCCACCGGCGAGTATGCCGACTCGTGGGCCGCGGCGCTGGACGAGGAATACGTTACCCGCCAGTTGGGCGCGGATGAAGTGCCGGAATGGTACACCAGCGCACTCAACGACCCGGAGCGCCTGAAGGCGCTGGAGGGGGCCGCTCAACTGGCCGCCGCGTTGCCGGCCGAGCCTGCGGCTGCCGAGCCGGAACCCGAGCCGGAACTGGAGCAGGCCATGCCCGATTGGCTGCGCGGGGCTGCTCCGACCGGGATGCTGGGCCCGATCGGCGAGGAAGTGCCCGACTGGCTGACCGAGGAGATTCCCGCCGCCGAGCAGGAACAGCCGGCCGAGATCGACTGGCTGGCCGAACCGGCCGCCGAGGCCGAGGAACTCCTGGACGAGGAAGACGAGCTGGAGGGCGGGGAGATCCCCGACTGGCTGGCCGAGCCGTCCGCCGAAACGGCCGATCTGCCTGACTGGCTGCTGGCTGCCGCGCCGGCCGCGCCCACGCCAGCCCCCGCGCCGGAGCCGGTGGCCCCGGCGAAACCGGTGGTTGCGGCACAACCGGCGCCTGCTCCGCAACCGGCGCCTGCCGCGCCGGCTGTTCCGGCCGCGCCGCGCGTCCGCGTCCGGCTGGCCCCGGCCACCCTGCCCGAAGCGCCCGCCGAGCCGGCCTTTGCCAGCTTCCGCCAGCGCCTGGTGGCCAACCCGCAGGATCACCCGACCCGCCTGGAGCTGGCCCGCACCCTGCAGACTCAGGCCCGGCTGGAGGACAGCCTGACCCAGTACGATGCCCTGGTCGCCTCCGACGCGCTGCTGCCCGAAGTCGAGCAGGACCTCAAGGCGCTCGTCCAGCAACAGGCCCCGCCGCAGGCGCTGCGCGTCCTGGGGGATGCCTGCCTGCGCCAGGGTCGCCTGCAGGAGGCCCTGGATACCTACCGCGCGGCTCTTGAACATCTCTAGAGATCGCGGTACAGTCAACCCGACATCGCCATATCAAACGGGCCTCGCAACGGCCCGTTTGCCTTGTCTGTATCGAACACGCGAAGACGACTTTTGAGGAGCAAGCATGGAACGCACACTGATCATCGTGAAGCCCGACGCCGTCCAGCGCGGCCTGATTGGGGAAATCATCCACCGCTTCGAGCGGCGCGGCCTGCGCATCATCGGCATGAAGTTCATCCAGATGAGCCGCGAGCTGGCCGAGAAGCACTACGGCGTGCACGTGGGCAAGCCCTTCTACGAGGGGCTGGTCAACTACATCATCTCCGGCCCGGTGGTGGTGATGGCCCTGGAAGGCACCAACGCGATCACCGCCGCCCGCAACACGATGGGCGCGACCAGGTGCAGCGATGCCGCCGCCGGGACGATCCGGGGCGACTTCGGCCTGGAGATCGGCCGCAACCTGGTTCACGGCTCGGACAGCGTCGAGAACGGCGTCAAGGAAGTCAGCTTCTTCTTCTCGGAAGACGAACTGGTGGCCTGGGGCCGCGACGTGGACGGCTGGATTTTCGAATAGATCACCCTCGCCGTGGGGACGACCGCGCTGTCCGCATCGCCCCGGTCGTCCCTACGACTCTTCCCCCTTCGCGCGAATCCCGTCCATGATCAGGTCGAACAGCTTTTCGACAACCTGATCGGGTTTGGCCCAGGCCTCCTGGACGAACGGATCGCCCAGCGCCACCAGCATCCACAGGCCCAGAAACATGCCGACGAAGGCCCGCACCGCCAGCGGCACGTCCAGCGGCCGGATTTCGCCGTGCGCGATGCGGGCCTGGGCATGGCGCTCCAGCATGGCGATGGCGGGGGTAACCACGCTGGCGAAGTACGGCTCGCGCAGTTCCGGCCGGGCCAGCAGCTCCGGCAGGATCGCCGCCAGCGCGTCCATATCCTGAGACACGATCTGCAAGCGGTCGAGGAAGTGCTCGACGAAGAAGCGGCTCATATCCTGCTGCAACCCGGCTTCCATGATCTGCTCGCGCTGGTTGAGCATCGCCAGCGAGTTGATCAGGGCCAGCAAAAGGGCATCCTTGTTCTCGAAGTAGTTGTAGATCGTGCCCTCGGCCACATCCGCCGCCTCGGCGATGTCTTTGGTGGTGGCCCCGTGAAAGCCCTTTTCGGTGAAGACTTTTGCCGCCGCCTGGAGGATTTGCTCGCGGCGGGCGGCGATCCGCCGCTCCCGGCGAGTCGTGCCCGGCCCGCTGCCATCTGAATCGTCCATCCCGTGCCCCCTGCGCGCGATCCCCCTAAAGGTTGGGGGGATAGGTTGACAATGCCTCGCACTGGTCAGAAAATGAGTTTATACTCAATTTTGAGTGTACGCTCATTTTCTGAATTCCTGCTCACAGGGGGAATTGTACCATGTTCCAGCGCTTAGGACAGTGGACTGCCCGTTACCGAATCCCGATCATCCTGGGCTGGATTGGCCTGGCGATCCTGCTGATGCTGACCGCGCCCGATCTGGCGTCCGTCTCCAGCACCGATCAGGCCGACTTCCTGCCGGCCAACGCACCCTTCAACCACGCTCAGGAACTCTACGAGGAAACCTTCCCCGCTCTGTTCGCTCCCAGCAACACGATGGTGCTGATCGACGCGGGCGAGGGCGGCAGCGTGCGCGCGCCGGAGGCCCAGGCGTACATCGCCGGGCTGGCGGACTGGCTGCGCAGCGAGGATGCTCCGGCCAACGTCAGCGAGGTTTCCGCACCGACCGATGACCCGGAGCTGGCCGATCTGATGATCTCCCCGGATGGCCGGCTGGCGATCGTCAGCGCGGCGCTGGATACGCCGATGGACTCCGTCGCCACCACCGACGCCGTCGCGGCCGTCGATGCCTGGCTGGCGGCGCATCCCGCCGATGGACTGGCGACTTACCAGACCGGCGAAGGCGCGCTCAACGCCCAGGCGGAGGAATCGACCTTCACGACGATGGATCGCACCCTGCTGATCACGATCGCCCTGGTGATCGTGGCCCTGCTGGTCATCTACCGCTCGCCGGTCAGCCCGCTGATCCCGCTGGCCGCCGTGACGCTGGCCTTCCTGGTGACGATGGGCCTGGTGGCCGTGCTGGCCCAGTGGGGCGTGATCGCCGTGATCGCCCAGGTCAACGCCATGCTGGTCGTGATCATCTACGGGGCGGGCACGGACTACTGCCTGTTCCTGATCAGCCGCTTCCGGGAGGAGATGGCGGTCGATCATGCCGTCCGCCCGGCCACGGCGCGCACCGTCGGCCTGGTGGGGGAGACGATCTCCAGCAGCGCGGCCACGATTTTCGTGGGCTTCCTGTCGATGAGCTTCGCCGAGATCGGGGCGCTGCGCAGCGCCGGGCCGATGCTGGCGATCGCGATCGTCGTGATCCTGGCCGCCGGGCTGACGCTTGTCCCGGCGCTGCTGGCCCTGCTGGGCGACCGGGCCTTCTGGCCGGGCCGGGCCAGCCACCGCGCCTCCGGCCGCCTGTACGAGGTCACGTCCAAGCAGGTCAGCTCCCGGCCCCTGCTGACCATCCTGATTATTGTCGCGGTGATGGCTCCCTTCTCCGCCTTTGGCCTGACGCGGGAGCTGAACTACGATTTCGTCTCGCAGCTTCCGCCGGAAATCTCCTCCGTCAGGGGTTACTACCTGCTCCAGGAGCACATGGGCGGCGGGACGGTCTTTCCGCTGGCGGTGGTCATGACCGGGCAGACTCCGGCCACGCTGCCGGAGGACATGCGCTCGCTGGAAGTGGAACTGGCCGCGCTGGACGGCGTGGCGGACGTGCGCAGCCTCAACGCCCCGCTGGGCCAGGATCATCCCCGCTATACCGGCCTGTTGCGCGTGGACGGGCAGCTCCGCCTGCTGGCGAACCTGATCGGGGAGGGGGGCGGCACAGCCATCGACCCGGCCCAGATCAGCGCGGCCATCGGCGGGATGCAGTCCTATTTTGGCCTGCTGGCGGAACGCTTCCCGGCCCTGGCCGACGATCCCGACCTGGTGACGCTGCGCGCGATCGCGGACGGCGGCCTGCTGGCGCTGGCCCTGCGCCAGAACGATCTGGTCAGCGCGGCCAATGGCCTGGCGGACCGCTTCGCGGCGTTGGACGACGCCACCCTGATGCCGCCCACCGGCGATGGGGAGCTGTTCGCGGCCCTGCGCCCGCTGGCCGAAAGTTATGTCACCCCGGACGGCACGGCCTACCGGCTGGACGTGGTGCTGGCCGAGCCGTTGAGCAGCAGCGGCATGGGCCTGATCGCGGACATCCGGGCCGTGGCGGCGCGCCATGCCCAGGGCGGCGACGGCGTGGTGAGCGGCTTCTCGGCCATGATGGCCGACCTGCAAGAGTCGATGCAGCGCGACACGGCGCGCTCCTTCGCCCTGATCCTGGGCGGCATCTTCCTGGTGCTGCTGGTCATGCTGCGCAGCGTCGTGGCCCCGCTGTACCTGATCGGCACGGTGCTGCTCAGCTTCACCTGCACCCTGGGCCTCACCAGCCTGTTCTACGACGTGGCGCTGGGCGTTCCGCGCCTGTCCTACCTGCTGCCGTTGTTCATGTTCGTCTTCCTGGTCGCACTGGGGATCGACTACAGCATCTTCCTCTTCGGCCGGATCAAGGAGGAGGTCGGGCTGCACGGCATCCGCGAGGGCGTGCACGTGGCCGTGGCCGCCACCGGCGCGATCATCACTTCGGCGGGCGTGATCCTGGCCGGGACCTTCGCCGGGATGATGGCCGGGGAGATCGCCTTCCTCAGCCAGTTGGGTTTCGCGGTGTCGGTGGGCGTCCTGATCGATACCTTCGTGGTGCGCACGATCCTGGACCCGGCCCTGGCCGCGCTGTTCGGCCGCTGGACGTGGTGGCCGGGCGGGGTGCCCAAAGCCAAGGCCCGCGCCGGGACGACGCCTATTGGCGTCACGACTGCACCCGAATCAACCGATTGACGTTGCCTTCCCCCCAAAACGCAAACAGGCGGTCCCACTCCCCCGGAGCCGCCTGTTTGCCGTTGGAGTCGACAGTTGACAGTGGACAGTTGACAGTCAAGGCGAGGCGAATACGCCTGGGGCCGCCGCAGGGGCGACCGGCGGCCGTCCGGCCGGATTATGGATCGGAATCCTGGCGGTTCGGGTGGTTGTAGGGGCGTTCAACTGAACGCC
>JARKOQ010000180.1 GCA_029976005.1 Aggregatilineales bacterium
CAGCGCGGCGGCCAGCGTGTAGCCCATGCCCAGGCCGCCCACGAGGACCCGGGGCGCCTTCCGGGCGGCGATGGGGTCGCAGGCGTGCCGCGCCAGGGCCTCCTCGGAGCCGTGGACCCGGCTGTTCATCAGTTCCTGCGGGCCGATCCGGATCGCGTACTCGTCGCCCCGACGCCACAGGCGCAGTTCGGAGCCGCCGTCGATCGTCGTGCCGGCGATGGGTTCCCAGGGGATCATGGCGGCCCCGGCCGAGGATGGCCGATGCTGCGCGATGCCGCCGGACAAATCAACCCGGATCCCGGACGACCCAATGCATCGGCACCGTCCGTGCGACCGCCCTCGCTATCTCCGCCGCCAGCCTGTTTCGTCGATGATGATTCCTGACCTCACTGCATAAGTCCGATGTCGCAAGGTCCTTGCCACGCACCTAACCGCTTGTCTTGACAGCAGCCGAGACGCCTCACCTCGGCCCGCCACCCAAGTATGGGTTAGTTCGCACCCAAATCCAGTTGGGAGCCAGGTCTGCCCCTGGTCCGCCACCGCCGAACTACGTCCGGATGGTGTGGAGATCCGCTGAAAATCGTGGTCATCCACCGCCACCCATATGCGGGTGGGGACCAGGCCCAGGTGGGTGCGTGGGGCGCTCCTCGAGAGGAACTTGATTGCGGTGGACCGGGCTAGCGGGGCGGTGGTCCTGCTGCTTCGCCGGAGATGGCGCGCGAGGCCACTGGTCGCGCGTGGCCGCTGACCGATCCGGCGTCTGAACCCGCCGCGACCGTGGCCTGGGCCAGCAGCCGCGCGGCCGATCGCTTCTCGAGCAGCGGCGGCAGCGACAGCAGCAGCAGCGCGCCGATGATCATGCCGGCGCCCACCAACTCCGAGATGCCTGGCGCCTTGTTCCCGAGGAACAGCCACAGTCCGTAGCTCGCGACCAGGCCGGCCAGGATGCTCGACGCCCGGTTGACCGGCACGCAGTAGGTGTTCTCGCGCTTGTCCAGCAGGATCAGCCCCCCGAAGATGCCGGTCCCCTGAGACATGACGCCAATCACCAGGGCTACAGGCAGGAACTCGCTGGACCAGAAGGTGGTGAAGCCGGCGGCCAGGTCCCTGGACAACGCCCCTTCACCACCAAGCAGCGCCATCGCCGCAAGGGTCAACACGAGGGCCGGCGTCGCAACCATCTGCTCCTCGACGAAGTAGCGCAGGCGGGCGTTGCCATCATCGGACTTGGCCAGGCGACTCATGAACCGCAGGCGCACGAAGTAGGCCCCCAGGTAGATCGCGAGGTTCAGCAGCGCCGCCAGCGTGATGTGGACGGCAGCGGCGCCCGACAGCTGGTGGTCCATGGCGAAGCTGAGCCCCAGCGCGCCCAGCGCCATGGCCAAGGCGGCCCACGAATACCAGTTGACGTGGCGTCCCGCGAAGACGTCAACGACCGGCGCGATGATCAGCACGCCGCCCCGCATCAGCAACATCATGAACAGGATCGAGATCCCGTCGAACGTGTACGCGAGGGTCGTCGTGGGGATGATGGCCGCGGTACACAGCCCGGACAGCAGCGTCCAGGGGCCCGGGACCGGGATGCGCAGCCCCAGGACGGTGCGATGGGTGGCGTGCTTCCACCAGCCCATCGCGGAGATGAACACGTACATCCCGACCAGGGACGCCAGCGCGGTCGCAGGCAGCAGCACGTTCCCGGACACGCCCTGCGTGCCCGACAGGTACTTGGTCAGCGAGCTGTAGGGGACGTATGCGGCGAAGTAGCCGAAGGCGAACCACCAGATCGAGACGTTCTGTCTCCTGCCGACCCCTGCTTCCACTGCAACCTCCCAGCGCGCCCGCCGACAATGGTCCCCCCGGACGGGCGAAAGGACAAGCATGCGATCCATTGTGGCTTCGCGCCACCAGGAAAGTGCAGGGAGGCGCTGGCGAGGTCGGTCATTCCATGAGGGGAGGCGCTTCGCTACGCCGGGCGTCCTTCCGGTGACGGATCACGTCGTTGATCTCTGCGCCGAGCAGCATCGCGAAGTTCGACAGGTACAGCCCCCCGCCCGGCGCACGAGGGCGTGGCGGGCCTCGTCCCCAGTGTCTGCCGCCGCGGTCCCCTCTCGACGCGTGCAGCACGGCACGGGGCAGCAGGTCTGTCCTCATGCGGCCGTCATGGGCCCGTCGATCGTGTCCAGCGGTTCACAGCGGCGTCAGGGGAACGTGTCAGTGGAACGGGACCTTGTATCGACAGGCGACCGACGGCTCGCCGCTCGCGGTCGTCACCGACCAGCAGGCATCGACACTCTCGAGCCCGGCTCGAGAGCACTCCGCGCGACACGCGGCCTCGGCCACGCCGCTCGCAGGCTCGGCCCGGGGATGGCGGTGGTCGTAGCTGCAGGTGAGCACCCGCTCGGGCCGGGTTCGGACGCCGCAGTTCACGGTGGGCTTCAGGCCGAAAAGGGCCTCGCACGCCTCGAAGCAGTTCGCGTCCGCGTTCTTGCCGGGCGCAACCAGCACCACCATCTGCGAGGCGCAACCCACAGCCAGCATCACGGCCGGGATCACCACGAGCAGCCCACTCGATCCCCTCAACGGTTTGCCCTCGCAGGGAGGCGGCATATCCGGTCGACCTCCAACTCGTAGAGCGGTGCTTCGTCGTACCCCTCGATACGCAGCGTCCCCGTCACGCCGTACTCGTGCCCATCGACGGGAATGGGACAACGCAGCTTCCGGGACATACCGACGCAGGCAAGCGGCTCGTTCGGCGCGAGATCACCCACCAGGAAGACCCCTCTGCGTTTTCTGTAGGTGGGCCTTGCCGGGGCCATCACCGGTGTTGCGAAGCAGGCCTCCGGGATCCCGGTCGTACAGGGATAGACCGCCGGCAGCCAGACACGACCTCGCACCGCGACCGGCCCAGCCACCGGCTTCGCCAGGAGCGACGCGATCGTCGTGAACCGGACCCCTGGCGCGCAAGGCTGGACCCGTCCCGTCTCGTCACGCCCCGAGTCGATCACTTTCCAATCCCCTGGTGGAGCCCCGGCGCCCGGGGCGGAATCGACGGTCGAGGGATGCAGGACGCCCGGGCCCGTTGCGGGTCCAGCCTCGACCTCGTCGCCCGGTTTCGCCTGGCGGGCGAAATCGGACGACGAGGGGGCGGAATCGGACGGCTGGAGGGCTGGCTCGGACGGCCTGTGCATCGGATCACCAGCCTCGGGAGCCCGCACCGGAGCCGGGGTCGTCACCGGTCTGGGCTGTGCGCAGCCGAACGCGAGCATCGCGCCGAGCACGCCGACGACCGTCGCCAACATGGACCGGAAACGGATCAAGCTGGCCGGCATTCTGTCCACCACCCCGCGGCAGGACACCCGTGATCGCGCGCCGAGATCGTCCCGGTCAGGATGCGACCCCGTTCTCCCCGTCGCCGGTCGCACAGGCTGCAGCGCCCCCGCACCATCCGCGGGAGGGCGCGTCGCACCCTCGATCAGCGACCCAGCGCCCGGCTGACCGGCTGACCAGCAGGACTACAAGGTTCTCCGGAATCTGTCCAGCACATCCAGGTGGATGCGATCCTGGGGCCGATTCATGGCGTGCTTGTTCCTGATCAGGTCGAGCAATGCCAGGACCCGGATCGGGATGCCGTCGTAGGAAGTCCTCCCGGCTCTCTCGCAGCAGGGCTCGAAGTCGAGCCCGGTGACGCCCATGAGGATGTCGATCCGGATCGGCGAAATCTCCGCGGGTAAGACCTTCCATGCATGAAACAGGCGTCGGGTCGGGATAATCGGGTCGGTTGATGGGGCCAGTTCGGAGCATGCAGTAGGTCGGTTGGGTTGAAATCGGTCCTGTACCCCGCCTGGCAGTTGGTTCGCGGGGTGGGATAAGGCTTGGGGAGGCGTACTGAAGCCTTCTCCGCGTGTCCGCGGAGCGCAAGTCGTGGCAGCCGATTGCCGTACCCAAACCGCTGGCGACGAGACAGAGTCGCGACGGCAAGGGCCGGGTCGCCTCGCCCGGGGTCCGCTCGAACACCAGCGCCGGCAGGGGGCCACGTGCTGCCGTCGCCGGCGGTTGGTGGCACGACCCACGGCGACCTGTTTTGACGGTCCTCGGTTGTAACCGTATGATCCCATCGCGGCAGCGTGAATGGTTCCAGACCCGCAGCCGGGAGGGCCGCCGAGATGTCGGAAAGTCCCAACAGGGATCGTGATTCGGAAGCCGGTCTGTCCGCGTCGCCGGAACCGCCGGGTCGCCGGACCAGCCAGAGCGCCTCCGCGGCGCGCGCCGCCGAGATTGCTCGCATTCGCAGGATGACCCCGATGGAGCGGATGTCCCTGGCCCTGGCACTGGGTAGGCGGCGTCGGGAACTGGAGGCCCTCCGCGCGGTGAGGGCAGGCCGGCAATGAGTGCGAATCCCACGCTGGAAGCCACGCTCCGGGTCGCAACCGACGTTCTGCACGTGCTGAAGGACCATGGCGCGGACGCCGTGCTGATCGGCGGCATGGCGCTGGCGGTCCACCAGTATCCGCGCGACACCGTGGATCTGGACCTGGCGGTGGCGGTGGCACCGTGTCTTCTGCACGAGATAGCGGCGTCGTTGGCCGCGCGCGGGTACGAGGCGGTGGTGCGCGAACCTGACACGGCCGATCCGCTGGGCGGCGTTCTTGACGTTCGGGGCTCGGGCGCCGACCTGGTGCAGGTCGTCAACTTCCTGAACCCCCCGACGGGCGGCTTCCCGCGGCTGGTCGCGGACGCCATCGCAACGGCAACCCCGCTGACGCCGCAGCACGAAATCCGCGTGGTTGACCTCCATCACCTGATCGTCTTCAAGTTGTACGCCGGCGGGCCCAAGTCGATGCTCGACATCCTGGAACTGCTCGAACGCAATCCCGCATTGGACCTGGAACGCCTGGAAACGCTCTGTGCGTCCTATCGCCTGGATCGGAAGCTCCGGTCGGTGCTCGAAATGGCCCGGTGGGATAGTGGGCAGTAGCCGTGCGAGTCCCAGGCGGGCAGCCAGACGTCTGAAGTCGGCAAAGGCGCCGAGGACACGGCTCCAGTCTCCGATGGTGGAGTGCGGTTCGAGGGTCAAGCGAGACCCCTTCCGGCCAGCCCGGGGGTTCTACACCGCTCCCGGATGGGGGGCCATCGAGATCGGATGGGGAAACGGGCCTTCGGGCCGGACGACGAACGCTTGCTGGAGCCCCTGGCGATGCTGCTGGCCAGGCGCTGGTAGGGCAGGGGGCGGCGCGGGACACGGACGGCGCGGGGCAGGGGGGCGCGGGATCCGGAGGGCGCGTCAGCCCTTGTAGAAGGCGGCCATCTGGTCCAGCGACTTCGGCTGGATCTTCGTGGCCCAGCCGGCCTGGCCGAACTGGATCATGCGTTCGCGGACGATCTGCTTCATCATGTCGCGCGCCGGGGCCATGTAGTCGCGCGGGTCGAACTTTTCGGGCGTCTCGGCGAACACCTTGCGGATCGCGGCCGTGATCGCCATCCGGTTGTCCGTATCGACGTTGATCTTGCGCACGCCGTGGCGGATGCCGCGCTGGATCTCCTCGACCGGCACGCCGTAGGTCTGCTTCATCTTGCCGCCGAAGCGGTTGATCAGGTCCTGCAACTCCTGGGGCACCGACGAACTGCCGTGCATGACCAGGTGCGTGTTCGGCAGCTTGCGGTGGATCTTCTCGATCTGTTCCATCGCCAGCACCTCGCCCGTGGGGCGCTCGGTGAACTTGTACGCGCCGTGGCTGGTCCCGATCGCCACCGCCAGCGCGTCCACGCCCGTCAGCCGCACGAACTCGGCCGCCTGCTCGGGGTCGGTCAGCATGTCTTCGCGGGACAGGCTGCCCTCGACGCCGTGGCCGTCCTCCTTTTCGCCGGCGGCGCCGGACAGGTGGCCCAGCACGCCGATTTCGCCCTCGACCGACACGCCGCGAGGATGCGCCATCTGGACGACCTTGCGGGTGATTTCCACGTTGTACTCGAACGAAGCCGCCGACTTGCCGTCCGCCATCAGCGAGCCGTCCATCATTACCGACGTGAACCCCTGCTCCATCGCGCTGGCGCACGTCTCGAACGAGTTGCCGTGGTCCTGGTGCAGCACGACGGGGATCTCGGGGTACAGCTCGACCGCGGCCAGCATCAGGTGGTACAGGAAGCGGTCGTTCGTGTACTTGCGGGCGCCGCGGCTGGCCTGGACGATGACCGGGGACTCGGTCTCGCGGGCGGCTTCCATGATCGCCTGGATCTGTTCCATGTTGTTGACGTTGAATGCGCCGACCCCGTAGCCGTTCTCGGCGGCGTGGTCCAGCAACTGGCGCAGCGAAACCATCGGCATGGCGTTCCTCCTTGCGGTTGTCAGCAGGTGCCGGGGGCCGGTCGCGGCCCGTCCGGCGTACGCGCGGAAGTTTCAACCTTTCGGCCCCCGCTGGCAAGGGGCGAATCGACGCGGTTCAGTCGGCCGCGCCGCGCCGGCCGAAGGTGATGACCAGCTGCTTCTGGGGCAGGTGGAACGACAGATGGATGTGGCTGACCATGGCCAGGATCGCGGCGAACATCAGCAGGCCGCCCGCCACCTGGTAGGCGGCGGCGTAGCTGCCCGTGGCGTCGGCAATCGCGCCGGCCAGCGTCGGGCCGAAGACGCCACCCACGCCCCAGGCGGTGAACAGGATGCCGTAGTTCAGGCCCAGGTTCCTGGTGCCCCAGTAGTCGGCCGCGGTCGCGGGGAACAGCGACAGGCACGCCCCGTAGTTGAACCCGACCAGCGCCGCGCCGAACAGGAACGGCACCATGCTGGTGAACTGGTCGAAGAAGAACAACGTCGTGGCCTGCAGAACAAACACGATGATCATGGCGCCAACCCGCCCGATGATGTCCGAAACGACCCCGCCCACGACCCGGCCGGTCGCGTTGAACACGGCCAGCAACGCGACGAACAGGAAGCCCGCCTGGATGGCGCCGCCCGATTGGGCGGACACGATCTTGGCGACGTGGCCGATGATCATCAGTCCCGCCGTGGCGCCGCAGGCGTACTGGACGTACAGCGACCAGAAGGTCGGCGTTCGCAACATCTGCCGCCAGGTCCGATCCGCGGACAACGGCGATGGCGAGGGCTGGGGCGCGGCGGAAGTCGAGGTGCTTGCGGCAGACGCGGGCGCCGCGCCGGACGGTGCCGACGGGGGCGGGTTGACCAGGAATTGCGCCGCCAGCCCGGCGACCAGCAGGAACACGATGCCGAAGGTCAGGAACGCCCCCTGGACGCCCTGGGTGGCCAGCAGGTGGCGCGACAGCGGCGCGATGTACACCGGCGCCAGCCCGAATCCGGCCACGACGATGCCGGTGATCAGGCCCTTCTTCTGGGCGCCGAACCACTTGACGGCCGCCGGGGTCGCCGCGGCGTAGCCCAGGCCGATACCCGTGCCGGCCAGGACCCCGAAGCCCAGGATGACCGGCCACATGCGGTCCGGAGCGCCCAGACTGGCGACCATCAGGCCGACGCCGCACAGGACTGCGCCGACCGTGGCCACGACCCGTGGGCCGAACCGGTCCTGGAAGCGTCCCGCGGGGATCATCATCACGGCGAAGAAGGCGATGGCGCAGGTGTAGGGCAGGGTGGCCGTGGTGCGCGACCACCCGAAACCGCCGGCATCGACCGACTCGGTCAACTGCTTGGCGAACATGCTCCAGGCGTACAGGACGCCCAGCGCCAGGTTCAGGCCCAGGCCGGCCATCGTGACCAGCCATCCCTTGCTGATTCGTTTCATGGGCCCCCTCTGCGGCAGGTACAGATCCCTCAGTGTGGGGCAGTGTTTCCGTGTCGTGGGCGGGCGTCAAGGCACTTTGCGATCCGAAGGGGGTGTTTGGCGGGTTTCGCGGGCGCGCAAGACGTCGCCGCGGACCGAGGAGCCTAGACACCCGGCGACGAAGCGGCCCGCACGCAAGCGTCATGGCGGAAACACGTGACCAGGTGGTCGTTCACCATGCCGACCGCCTGCATGTGGGCGTAGACGACCGTCGAGCCGACGAACCGGAACCCGCGCCGCTTCAGGTCCTTGGCGAAGGCGTCCGACACCGGGGTCGTGGCGGGGATCTGGCGCAGTTCCCGCCAGTGGTTGACGAGCGGGACGCCATCGACGAACGCCCAGCTGTAAGCTGCGAACGAGCCGAACGCGGCCTGGACTTCCAGGAACGCCCGGGCGTTGCCGATGGCCGCGCGGATCTTGCCCTCGTGGCGGATGATCGACGGGTCGCCCGCCAGGCGCGCGACGTCGGCCTCGTCCAGCGCGGCGACCCGCTGGGGGTCGAAGTCGCGGAAGGCCCGCCGGTAGCCTTCGCGTCGCTTCAGGATGGTCAGCCAGCTCAGGCCGGCCTGGGCGCCTTCGAGCACCAGGAACTCGAACAGCCTGCGGTCGTCGTGGACCGGCACGCCCCATTCCTGGTCGTGGTAGCGGACGTACAGCGGGTCGCCGACGCACCATCCGCAGCGGACCGGGTCATCCCTCACGTTCTCCGTCATCCGATGCCCTCCGGGTTCGTGCGGCAAGCGGCACCCGCGGCGCCGTATTCGTATGCTACTCCCACCCCGCGAAGGGAGGAACCGGGCATGCAGCCGAGTGATCCCCTCATACCCACGCAGGGTTCGAGGAAGTCTCGGAGAAGGCCGGGCCGGGCTGGAATCGGCACAGGAGGCCGGTCCCTGAACGAGCCCCCCGGCTGCCCGGCGTTACGAATCGTGCGGCCCCTGGACTGGCACGGTGTAGCTGCGCCCCACACCAGGCGGGCCGTCGGGTCGAGCGCAGCGGCCGGGCGCGCGCAGGTCCGCCTGCTGCCGGATTCCCGGGACACCTCTGGACTTCCGCGTGATGCCCAGGTCGCTTTGCAGTCACGCGCGCGCCCTGCGAGCACGACTCCGGGGGGACGCCGTGGGGCGCAGCGGGCGGGTCGCCGCCGTCAAGCCGGCGGCGGGAGAGCTGCATCAAGCGGCAGCAGTCCAAGGTGGGCGGCGGGAGAGCTGGGTCAAGCCCCGACAGTCCAGGCCGGCATG
>JARKOQ010000184.1 GCA_029976005.1 Aggregatilineales bacterium
GCTCCTGGCGGACTGTCCGGGAATGTCACCACCACCCAGCAGATCGCCAACCTCCTCGCCTCCACCGGGGGCGTCGCCAATGCCCACGCCCTGTATGTGATCAACAGCGGCAACAACGACCTGATCTTCGTGCAAAACCAGGGCGCTGCCTGGATCGCCGCCAACCCTGCCTTTTTAAACGGCGTAGCGTCCGAATTCGCGTCCAGCGTGGCGGCCTTGCAGGCGGCCGGCGCCCGCAACATCATGGTGCCCGATACCTTTTACACATCGACGCTGACCGGCTCGGGCGGCATCGTCCCCGCAAGCAACATCGACGACTACGCGCGTGCGGTCGCGTATAACAATACCAAGTGGTCGGACTTGTCGGCGCTGGGCGTGCGCTTCATTCCCGCCGACCTCACCAGCTTGTTCCAGTTCGTGGCGACGAATCCCGCCCTGTTCGGGTTCACTCCATCCTCGGTGCTGTCGGCCAACGCCCCGTCCCCGGTCGTCGCCCTGATCACCACCTGGGCCGACATCACCCCCGTCCAACTGCAAACCTATCTGTTCATCGACGGCCATCACCTGACCACGGCCGGCCAGAAGATCGAGTCGGATTATGAAGTGAGCCTGCTGACGGCCCCGAGCCTGATGTCCCTTTTGGCCGAAGCTCCGGTCCAGGGCGGCCTGGCCCGTGCGGCCGTCATCCAGGGGCAGATCGACCTGTCCGGCCAACATCGCGGCCCGACAGGCGTCAACGTCTGGATCAGCGGCGGCGTCGGGGCACTGACGCTCAGGAATTTTTCGGGTTTTCCCGATGTGGCCGGCACGCCGTTTACGGGATCGGCGGGAGTGGATTACCAGACGCCGTGCGGACTCATCGTCGGCGCGGCCTTTACCGCCGGGACCCAGACCCAGCGGTTCTCCATGGGCGGCGGGCATTTCGACCAAAACGACCAGGCCATAAGCCTCTATTCCGCCTACCAGGCCGGACCGATCTGGGGCAATGTCGTGGCCTCCTACGGCTGGTATCAGGACAACCTCGCCCGCGACGTGGCGTTGGGGCTTTTTACCGACAGCAACAGCGCCGACACCACGGGCTCGTCCCAGTCCCTGGCCCTGCGCGCCGGCGGCGACATCCGCCTGGGATCGGTCACGACAGGCCCGGTGGCGGGCCAGGTGCAGCAACCAGTGCGCATCAAGGGTTTTGCCGAATCCGGCGCCAGCGGCGCGCAGACCGGCAGCAACGGCGTCACGGCCCTGTCGTTTGGCGAGCAGATACGGGATTCGGCCATAAGCCAACTCGGCTGGCGCGCCTCGATCGACGTAGGCGACTGGCGTCCGTTCGTGGAAGCCAAATGGAACCACGAACTGGTCGACCAGTCGGACCGCAAGGTCAAGGCCGCACTCACTTCGACCACGGCCGCGCCCTATTCCATGGCCGCCGCCCCGGTAAAATCGGATTGGGCCACGGCCAGTACGGGGACTTCCTACAAAATCAGTGAACGGGTGATGGTACGGGGTTCCGCTTCAGCCACCGCCTTTGATTCGCAGACCGTCAGCTACGGCGGCGATGTCGGTGTAAACGTCAGTTTTTGAATCCGGATCGTTGACGACCTTTCCGGCCTGGAGCCCGCCGGGAGCCAGCAGCTATCGCTTCTCGCTTCCGTGCCGACTTCTTAGAAAACAGACCTACAGGAATGCCCATGCCGCTCGGAGGCCTAGGCTCGCGGGGCATCGGCGGCGCGGCGGAAGTCGCCGCCATGGCCGCGACGGCCCGTGGCCGACGCGGAAAGGAGGCGTGCCTCGTGGACGAGGAGCTCACGCTCATTTTCGATTCCACCCGGGAGCAGGGACTGCCCAGCCACTACCGAACCATGGCTGGCCCATTCGCGACGACGCCCACGCCGCCCTCGCGCCTGGGGCTCGACCGGTTGCGCGCTTCCGGCAGCGAGCAGCCTTCCCGCTCCGAGCTGGACACGACCATCCGCGGGCTGGCCGACAAGGTCACG
>JARKOQ010000217.1 GCA_029976005.1 Aggregatilineales bacterium
GCGGCCGTTGGACCGCCCGCGACTCAAGTCGCGGGCTAGGGATACCAAGTCCACTGAAAGTGGACTCACAAGATGCCCAATCCCCCAGTCCGCTTCAGCGGACTTCGTGTCCGTAGCCGGGGACTTGAGTCCCCGGCGTGCCCGCCGCGCCCTCATTGCCTCGCTTCGTGTCCCGCCAAAATGCATAACTTGACACCAATTGGGCGGTTCGCGAACCGCCCCGGATGACCGGCCGGTCGTCCCTACAACGGCCAGCAGCGTGACCGGATCGATTTGTAGATCGTCATAGGAGCAACCCTGTGGAGACGCTCTTCACAAACTCACTCACCGACCTGGCCCGGCTGGACGTGCACGCCCAGTCGGCCAGCGTGGAGAACTGGCAGGGGCAGGCCGCCCTGCGCCTCGAAAATGGGCTGGCGCTGCCTCCCTTCAACGGGCAGGATTTTTCCGCCGAAGTCTGGATCGGGGCGGAGGGGGCGTGTTACCCCGGCTTCGCCTTCCGGGTGGCCGACGACCAGGACTACGAAGCGGCCTACGTCGCGCCGCACGTCAGCGGCCAGTGGGACGCCATCCAGTACGACGCGGCCTTCCACGGCTCGATGACCTGGCAGATCTACCATGGCCCGGCTTTCCAGGCCCCGGCCACGATCCCGCTCGGCCGCTGGTTCCGGCTGCGGATCGACGCGGCGGGCGAGCGACTGGCGATCACCGTGGACGATCAGCCGCCGCTGGTTGTGGCCCGCATGGCCCACCCGGTACGGGCGGGCGCGCTCGGCCTGTGGACATACCTCCCGGCCTACTTCCGCGATCTCACGGTCTGGGAAGGCGCGCCAGTCCCGGCGGGCGGCATCCTGCCGGTCGCGCCGCCGGACGCGCTCGACGCCTGGCTGCTGGATGGGGTGGGCCGGGTGGCGGTCGAGCCGAACGGGATGCTCAACCTCAACCGCTGGCTGCCGGTCGCGGCCGGGGAAGCGCGCCTCAGCCGCCGCTTCGCCCTGGCCGAGGCGGGGCGCGTCCGGCTGGCCTTCGGGTTCAGCGACCGGCTGGCCCTGAGCGTGGATGGGCGCGCGGTCTTCCAGGGCGAGTGCCGGTTCACGGGCATGGACAGCTACGCCGGCCGGGGCTACGTCGAGCCGGGATCGCACCAGGTCGAGCTTGATCTGCCCGCCGGGGAGCACACCCTGTCGGCGACCCTGGGGGTAAGCGAGAGCTTTGGGTGGGGGATCGCGCTCTCCGCGCCGGAGGAAGTCCGGTGGCTGGGCTAAGAAAATGTTGAATGTTGAATGCTCGATTTTGAATTGAAAAACAGACGAGGAGATACTCTCGGGGTGATTCACGCGGCCAACACCCTCAAAAAAGGGTTATTGCGATGAGGAAAAATTGATTATAATGACTATACCATTGTCGATCACATCACTTCGTTGAGGTTTATCGTTCATTTATGGCTCTGGTGTGGAAGTAGCGCAAGGCGGCTCCTGAACAAGGGGCTTAAGCCCCTTGTTCACACTTCGTACCCACGAGCCTCATTCACCGGAACCCCAATCCATGACTGACAAAGTTCGGGCCGAAGTCGCCCTGGTCAAACCCGCCGAACCCCGCCAGGAAATCCTCGTCACCTTCCAGGATGGCACGATCCTCGGCGCGCCGCGCGGCACCTCGCTGGAAGCCTACATGCAGGTCTGGCACGCCCAGACGGGCGGCGAGCGGCCGCTGGTCGCCCTGGTCGACGGCCAGCTCCGCGAGTTGACCATCCCGGTCGAGCGCGACCTGACCGTCAAGACGCTGCCGATGAGCAGCAGCGACGGGGCGCGCATCTACCGGCGCTCGCTGGCCTTCCTGCTGACCACCGCCGCGGACGAGCTGTTCGGCTGCAAGATCGTCGTCCACCACGCCCTGCCGACCGGGGCCTTTTACTGCCATCCCATCGGCCGGCCCAACTTCAGCCAGGCCGAGCTGGACCGGCTCGCGGCCCACATGCGGGCCATCGTCGCCGCCGACGACCCGATCCGGCGCAAGCGCGTCCCCCTGGCGGAAGCCCTGGCGCTCTTCAAGCAGCGCGGCGACGACGACAAGCTGCGCCTGATGGAAGTCCGCGACAAGGACTACCTGGTGCTGTATACCCTGCGCGGCAACTCCGACTACTTCTTCGGGTACATGGTGCCTTCGACCGGCTACCTGGACATCTTCGAGCTGCGGCTTTACCCGCCGGATGGCTTCCTGATCATGTACCCGCGCCGCGAAAGCCCCGGCGTGATCCGGCCCTACGAGCCGTCGGATAAGATCGCGGGGGTGTTCGAGCGCGCCGCGAAGTGGCTGGAATTGTTGGGGGTGGAGGACGTGGGGCAGCTCAACCAGGCCCTCTATAACGGGCGCGCCCGCGAACTGATCCTGGTGGCCGAGGCCCTGCACGACCAGCACATCGTCCAGATCGCGAGCACCATCGCCGAGCGCCACGCCGCCGGGGTGCGCCTGGTGCTGATCGCCGGGCCGTCCTCCTCCGGCAAGACCACCTTTTCCAAGCGGCTGGCGGTGGCCCTGCTGGCCCATGGACTCCGGCCCTACCCGCTGGCGATGGATCACTACTTTGTCGACCGGGATCAGACCCCGCGCGACGCCAGCGGCGCGTTCAACTTCGAGGCGCTGGAAGCGCTCAACCGGCCGCTGCTCAACGAGCAGCTCAACGCCCTGATGCGCGGCGAGACGATCCAGATGCCGCACTTCGACTTCATCCAGGGCAAGTCGGTGCCGGGCAAGGAAGTGCAAATCAGCCGCGATCACGTCCTGATCGTGGAGGGCATCCACGGCCTGAACCCGGCCCTGCTGCCCGACGTGTCGCCGGACAGCGTCTACCGGATTTACGTCTCCGCCCTGACCCAGCTCAACATCGACCGGCACAACCGCGTCCCGACCACGGACGTGCGCATCCTGCGCCGGATGGTGCGCGACGCGGCCACGCGGGGTTACTCCGCCCAGCAGACGCTGGAGCGCTGGGCGAGCGTCCGGCGCGGGGAGAAGGAATACATCTTCCCCTACCAGGAAAACGCCGACGCCATGTTCAACTCGGCCCTGGTCTACGAGCTGGCCGCGCTGCGTCCGGCGGCAGAGCCGCTGCTGCTCCAGATCGGGCCGGAGTCGGCGCACCATACCGAAGCCAAGCGC
This sequence comes from Aggregatilineales bacterium, assembly GCA_029976005.1. Classification (GTDB taxonomy): domain Bacteria; phylum Chloroflexota; class Anaerolineae; order Aggregatilineales; family Ch27; genus JARKOQ01. The sequence goes on from JARKOQ010000217.1 coordinate 3,160, forward strand.
CTGCTGTCGTTCCTGCGCTGGGTGTGGCCGATGAAGCCCGACCAGATCGAATACATCCCGGACTCCTCGCTGCTGCGCGAGTTCATCGGCGGCTCGATCCTGGAGACGTTCATGCCCGGCGAGAGCGACGCCCCAACCGGGCCGCGCGCGGGATAAGCCCCGCGCGGCAGCGGGCCGGCCGATGGTCTCTGCGAAAACAATCCGTCCATCGGGTCGATCCGTCGCCGGTCGTCCGGGGCGGTGCGCGTCGCTGCGAAGCAGCGCGCCGCCTCGATGCTGTCTTCCTGGCCCACGTCCCGGCTGGGCTTGCCTCCGGCTGACCGCTGAAAGCGGAGCGCTGATTGATTTTTTCGAGCCTTCCCCCCACGCCCGGCAGTTATGTCCTGCTGCTGCGACTCGATGCGCCGCGGGCCGTCCGTGCCGGGCGGCTGGGAACATTCGATCTGTCACCCGGCATGGTTGCCTACACCGGCAGCGCGCTCGGCCCCGGCGGGCTGCGGGCGCGGGTCGGCCGCCACCTGCGCGCCGAGAAGCGCCCCCACTGGCACATCGACGCCCTGACCGCCGCCGCGCCGGTCGTCGCGGTGTGGGCAGCCGAGTCGCCCGCCCGGCTGGAATGCGCCTGGGCGGCGGCGCTGATCGGCCTGCCCGGCAGCGCGATCCCGGCGCGGGGCTTCGGCGCGTCGGACTGCGCCTGCCCGGCCCACCTGATCCGGATCGCCGCGCCGGAAGCCATCCCCGCCGCGCTGCAAGCTACCCTGCCCTCCGGAGTCTTGTTATACTTCCCGCAGCCATCGGTTGTCTGAATTCCCCGCCCAGGACGTGGTATGACCATCCGCGAACAACGCCAGCTCATCCAGCGCCTGATCGACGACACCAGTCTCGTGGACGCCCCCACGGCCTATTACGCCCTGTACCACACCCCGGAGCGCTCCACGCTCGCCGTCCGGACCAACCGCGCCGGGCGGCCGCTGGGCTTCGCCGGGCGCTTCGTGACCGGGATCGACCTGTTCCGGCCGCTGGTCACGCTCCACGCGCGCGGGGCGGAGATGGCCGCCGACCTGCTGGCCGAGCTGCTGACGCCCGGCCGGCCGTACCTGTTCTTCGCCAACCTGACCCAGGCCCCCTGGATCGGGGGCAGCATGCAGGTGGAGAACCAGCGCGTGCTGCGCATCTACTACCTGGATCACACCCGCTTCCGCCCGACGGTCAACGTGCTCGTGACCCAGCGGACCAGCGCCGACAAGCGCCCGCGCTACGAGGTCAACTCCAACGACCTGCAAGCCGTGAGCGGCGTCAACTGGATGTCGCCCGGCTTCGCCGAGGTCTTCGTCCACACCGATCCCCAGGCCCGGCGGCGCGGCTGGGGGACGAGTGTGCTCAACGCCTGCACCGAGCACCTGATCCGCAACGGCCGCCAGCCGCTCTACCTGGTGGAAGACGACAACAGCGAGTCGATCGCCCTGGCCGAGTCGGTCGGCTACGTCGACAGCGGGGCGCGCCAGGTCTTCGCGGACGTGATCTACCTGGGCCATCCCCTGGCCCAGACCCAGCCAGAGTCCGGCGACGAACGGGTCGGCCGGTAAGGCCATGCCCCAGACTGACGCCCCCCGGCCGGTTCGCGATGTGGCCGCCGCCGTCATCCGGCGCGCCGATGGGCGCGTCCTGCTGCTCCAGCGCGGCCCGGCCGCGCCGACCTTCCCCAACCGCTGGGGCCTGGTCACGGGCCTGGTCGAGCCGGGGGAGACTCCCGCCCAGGCCGCCCGGCGCGAGATGAGCGAGGAGATCGGCCTGGCGGGGGAGATTGTGAACGCCGGGGAACCGTTCACGGTGGATATCGGCGCGTTCGTCGCGCGCGTGTGGCCGTTCCTGTGCGCCATCGACCCCGCCGCGCCGATCACGCTTGCCGACGAGAACCAGCGGGCCGAATGGGTGGCGCTCGACGAGGTCTTCCGGCGCGAGACCATCCCCCAGATCGACCAGGACTTCCGGGCGCTGGGGTTGATAGAGTAGACAGTCAACCGTTCTCAGTTGACAGTTTTCAGCGAACAGTCGTCAGTCAGGGCGATCCAGTGGATACGCCGTTTGAACCACCCACCACTTACTATAAACCACTCACCAAGGAGCCTTTCCCATGACCGACATCCGCACCCAACGCCTCGCCAGCCTGCTGGTGAACTACTGCACCGAAGTCAGGCCCGGCGACTGGGTGGGCATCCTGGGCGACGTGACCGCCCTGCCCATCCTGCGCGAAGTCTTCACCGCCGTTGTCCGCGCCGGGGGGAATCCCTCCCTGCTGCTGAGCGATGAGACGATGGCCCGGACCTTCCTGCGCGAAGCCAGCGCCGAGCAGATGACCTGGCTCGACCCGATGCAGACCCTGTACTACGACCAGGCGGACGTGTACATCCGCGTCGGCAGCAGCGCCAATACCCGCGCCATGACCACGGTCGATCCCAAGCGCATGCAGCGCCTCGCCGCCGCGCGCCGCCCCTGGCTGGACAAACGCCTGACCCGCGAGGCCGAGGGCACGATGCGCTGGGTCGGCTCGTGGTTCCCCAACCCGGCCAGCGCCCAGGAAGCCAGCCTGAGCCTGGAGGAGTATGAGGACTTCGTCTATGCCGCGACTTTCTGCGACCGGGAGGACCCGATCGCTGCATGGCGGGAGCTAGGCGCGCTGCTCCAGGGCAAGATGGACTGGCTGAAGGGCAAGCGTTCCGTGGTCTGCCAGGGGCCGAACATCGACCTGCGCCTGTCGATCGCCGAGCGCGTCTTTTTGAAGGACGACGGGCACGTCAACATGCCGGGCGGCGAGGTCTACACCGGCCCGGTCGAGGACTCGGTCGAAGGCTGGGTGCGCTTCAGCTACCCGTCGATCGTCAGCGGGCGGGCCGTCTCCGGGATCGAGCTGCGTTTCGCGGGCGGCAAGGTGGTCGACGCCAGCGCGAAGGAGAACGAGTCGCTGCTCTTCGCCCAGCTCGACACCGACGCCGGGTCGCGCTACCTGGGCGAGTTCGCGATCGGCACCAACTTCGGGATCGACCGCTTCACGGGCAACATCCTGTTCGACGAGAAGATCGGCGGCACGATCCACCTGGCGATCGGCAACAGCTACCCCCAGACCGGCGGGCGCAACCGCAGCGCCGTCCACTGGGACATGATCTGCGACATGCGCACCGACAGCACGATTACGGTCGACGGCGAGCTGTTCTACCAGAACGGCCAGTTCGTGGTGTAAAGGCAAAAACAATGGGGCACGGATAACACGGATAGTTCACGGATTGGCACGGATTCCTGGTCAAGATAAAAGCCGTGCGAGTCCGCGCCCCGTTCTGGCGTCCCGGTGGTGGGCGGTGGGTGTAGCGTCGCAACTGCAATTGCGACGCTGCATCGCCTTATCACACTGCCTGACACTCTCCAGTTTCCCGCCGGGGCTGTTTCCCGCCGGGGTTGTTTCCCGCCGGGGTTACTTTCCGCCCGGTTCGTCCGGGTCGACCAGGATGATTTCCAGCCCGCGCAGGAGGGCAATGGCCTCCGGCAGGGCGAAGCGGGTGCGCTTGAGCTTGCAGCGGGTGGCGTCGATGGTGTAGTTGGTCGCGCCGGTGAAGTCGGCCTCGCTCAGGTCGGCCCCGGTGAAGCGGCTGGCGGTGAAGTCCGTCCCGGTGCAGACGGCGCGGGTCAGGGCCGCGTCGCTGAAGTCGGCGTCATGGGCCGTGCAGCGGGACAGGGTCAGCTCCTTGAGGTTCAGGCCGATGAAGGTGGCGTAGTTGAGGGTGCAGTCCACGAAGGTCATCGGCTCCAGGGTCGCCAGGCGCGGCCAGTAACCCTTCGTCCAGTCCACCCCGGCCAGCTTGCAGCCCTCGAAGCGCGTCCCGCCGAAGGCGCTGTACGGCACCTGGATCAGGCTCAGGTCGCAGTCCTTGAAGGTGCAGCCCAGGAACTTGCAGCGGCGGAAGCTCGAATCCGGGAAGCGGCAGGCGCGGAAGGTGCAGTGGTCGAACTCGATCCCTTCCAGGCTGATGCTGGGCCATTCCAGCCCGCGAAAGGTCTCGTTCAGGTATTCGGCGCGGTCGAAGGGGTGGGGCATGGGCGGGTTCTCAGTCGTCAGTAGACAGTCGACAGTTTTCAGTCGACAGTCAAGGCAAAGGCGGGGAGTGCTCTCCCTGGCGGGTGATTATACCTGCGCGGGTGGCCAACGGCGCTGCGGGCGAGGGCAATCGCATCAAGCCGAAAAGGCATCTCACCGCGGAGGACGCGGAGGACACAGAGGAAAGACTTCACCGAGTCGGCCCTTTGATTTCCGTGCCATTGCGATGCAAGATGGCCTGTTTTTGAATTTCTCCGCGCCTTTCCTTGGCGACTTGGCGGTTCATTCTGTTTTGATGCGATTGCCCTGATTCCAGTCCCTGGATCGCCAAATCCCACCAATGGCGGGCAGAATCGCTCAAAATCGCTATCATAAGGGCGGCACACCAGAACCCATTGTCGTTGACCAATAACCAACAACCGATCACCACTTACCGTTCTTGTCTCAGGAGATTCGCGCCCATGTCCGCACCGTCTGCCCTGCGTCCCGGCCTGACCCCCGATCGAGCCACCGCCCAACGCCTGT
>JARKOQ010000221.1 GCA_029976005.1 Aggregatilineales bacterium
CGCGGCCGGATGGACGAGGCGACCGCGATCCGGATCGTGCGCGACTGCGTGGCCCACGGTATCACGTTGATCGACACCGCCCAATCGTATCACACCAGCGAGGCAGTCATCGGCAAGGCCCTGCGCGGGCTGGATCGCGACCGGGTTTTCCTGGCGACCAAGGTCAGCCACGACTTCTCCCCGGCCGGGGTGCGCGCCGCGCTGGAAGCCAGCCTGCGCCAGCTCGGCACCGACCATGTCGATCTGTACCAGATTCACCGCTGGGACGCGGCGACCCCGATCGAGGCCACGATGGAGGCCCTCGCCCGGCTGCGCGAGGAAGGCAAGATCGGCTGGATCGGTGTCTCCAACTTCAGCCCGGCCCAGATCGACCTGGCCCGGCGGATTGCCCCCGTGCACAGCGCCCAGCCCCTCTACAGCATGTTCGACCGCCAGATCGAGGCCGACCTGATTCCCTACTGCGCGCGGGAGGGGATCGGCCTGCTGCCCTACGCGCCGCTGGCCCAGGGTCTGCTGGGCGGGACGCTGAGACCCGACCGGGTCTTCGCCCCGGATGACGAGCGCGCGCGCTGGCGGCGCTTCAAGGGGGAGACGTACGCGGCCTACCTGCGCATCGCCGGCCGGCTGGCGGAAGTGGCCGCCGACAAGGGCCTGAGCCTGCCCCAACTGGCGATCGCCTGGCTGCTGCGCCTGGAGGCCATCACCTGCGTGCTGGTGGGGATGGGCAGCCCGGCCCAGGTCGAGCCGCCGCTGGGCGCGGTGGGCGTGACCTTTTCCGCCGAGGAGTTGGCCCGCATCGAGGCCATCCTGGCCGACACACCCGACGTGCCGATCTACACCTAGTTGGCCGTTGGGGACGATTCAACTCAACACGGATTTCACAGATTCAAAGGATTCTCACGGTTCTTACTTCATAGAAGGACCGTGAAGATCTGTCCAATCCGTGAAATCTGTGTTGAATTGAAAACCGGTCCAACGGCCTCCCCCGCTCACAACCGATTCCACAGCAGCGGGGTGAGCATCTCCCAATCGGACAGGCCGCCGTGGGCGCTGATCAGCGGGTGGTTGGAGGGCGGCAGCAGGCCGTCCTCGACCCGCACGCCGGGGCGCGGGATCAGGATCAGGTCGCCCAGGCGGTAGATCGTCTCGGCGTAGGGCGGCTCCGGCCCGAAGAGGCCCGCCGCCAGGGCGGCTTCCGGCTCCAGCCAGGCCAGGTCGTCCGCGAACTCGCGCGCCAGGCAGTCGATCACGGCCGGGCGCGTCCCTTCCGCCAGGTGCAGGTAGGTCAGGCGCATCTCGCCGCTGACCGGCCCGCGCAGCGCGTCCCGGATCGGTCCGGCGCGCCGGTCGGTCTTGAGGTCAATCACGCGCGGCGCGTCGGCATGGCCGTGGTCGGCGGTGAGCAGCACCAGGGTCTGCCCGTCGCGTACGGCCGGATCGGCCAGGATCGCGGCCAGATCGCCCAACTGGCGGCGCAATTCCGCCGCGACGTAGGGCGTGCCGGAGCCATAAGCATGGCTGAGCGTATCGATCGCCTCCAGGTAGACGTTGACGTAACAGCGTTCCCCGGCCGTACGAATCAGCAGGTCGCGCAGGGCCAGCCCGGTGTCGGCATAGTTGAAGTGGGTGATTGTGTGCTCCGGGCGCAGGCCGCGGTGGGTGTACTGCGCGATGCCGGAATTGGCGAAGTCCTGGCGCAGGAAGGCATAGGTGGGCACGCCCGCCGCGGCCAGGTGCGGGATCAATCCCGGCACGGGCAGCATCGCCTCGGCTCCCATCCCGAAGGCGGCCAGCGATCCGTTGGGCTGGCCGCCCAGCAGCGGGCGCAGGAACAGCGGGATGGTCAGCATGCCCAGCTCGCGCAGGTAGACCCGGAAGCCGGTCAGGCCGTGCGCGGCGGGACTGGCCCCGGTCCACAGGGTGGAGAGCGCGGCCGTGGTCGTGCTGGGGCAGATCGAGGTCAGGGGCAGCGGCCCGCGCCCGCCGGTCAGACCGGCCACCGCATCGGCCAGAGCCGGGTCCTCGCCCATGAAGTGACGCAGCCAGCCATACGCCAGCCCGTCCGAGACGATCACGATCACCCGCCGCACCCATCCCTCCGGCGACTCGCCGCCCCACACCGCCCCGTCCAGCGGGCGCGAGTCCGGCAGCGACGCGCCGAGCAGGGCCGCGACCGTATGCGGCACGTTGAGCAGGCTCAGCCCGTCATAGGCCGGGTAGACCAGCTCGTCCGTCCAGGCGGCGGGCAGGTCGAACAGGCGGCGGGCGCGCAGGCGCGCTTCGAGCGCGTCGGCGGTCGCGGCGAGGTCAAAACGGGGCGGCGGTTGGGTCATCGGATTCGCTCCTGGGGCAGGCGTCGGCCGCGAGAGTATACCCCGCCGCGTGCAGGCTGCCCGGCGGACGCACAAGCGGTCCGGCGGACAGTCCGCGCGCATTGTCGATGTGCTTTTCTCATCTTTCCCTCCGGTTCGAGTCTGTTTCTTTGTGCCTTTTTTGTGCCTACCTAACCGGGGGAAGGTCAGTCTTACCCCGCCTTGTAGCCGATCATGCGCAGGAAGCCCTTGCGCCAGGCGATGCCTTCCTCGTCCTCGATGCCCTGGCTCTTGAAGCCGTCGATCACGCCCAGGATGCCGCGCCCCTGCTCCGATTCGGCCACGATCACCTGGGTCGGGTTGGCCGTGGCGCAAAAGACGCGCGCCACCTCCGGCACGGCCTTGATCGCGTTCAGGACGTTGACCGGATAAAAGCCCTCCGCCAGGAAGACGATGAAGCTGTGCCCGGCGGAGAGGGCCAGGGCGTTTTGCTTCGCCAGGGCGATCATGGCCTCGTCCGTGCCGGACCAGCGGATCAGGCACTTGCCGGAGGCTTCGCAGAAGGCCAGGCCGAATTTGATGCCCGGCACGCCGTTCACCAGCGCCTCGTGGATGTCCTCCACGGTCTTGATGAAGTGGCTCTGGCCGAGGATGAAATTGATCGGTTCGGGCTTTTCGATGGTCACGAGCGAGAGTTCCATGGGAGCCTCCTGAGGAGTAGACAGTTTTCAGTAGACGGTAGACAGTCAAAGACAAAGACGGCAGGCGCGGGCGAAGACCCTATCCACCCCACCCTGCCTTAAATTTAGAACTCAACATTCAAATTTCAAAATTGCTCCTCTTGACATTACCTCGGAAACCGATGTATTACACCTCTGCATTCAATGCATATGATTTCGAGGCACAGGGAGGTCGGCCCATGAACATGAAAGGCAGCCTGCCCCTGCTGGTGCTCCAGGTGCTTTCCGGCGGCTCCAAACACGGCTACCGGATCGCCAGGGATATCCGCGAAGGGTCGGAGGGCGTGCTGGACTTCGCCGAGGGGACGCTCTACCCCACCCTGCACGACCTGGAGGAGCGGGGGCTGATCGTCGCGTCTGAGCAGGAGGTCAACGGGCGTACCCGGCGCTGTTACCGGCTGACCGAGGCCGGGCACGGCGCGCTGGCCGCCGAGCGGGGCGAGTGGGATCGCTACCAGCGCGCGGTGGCGCTGGTGCTGGGCGGCGCGATATGAGCCTGACCGTCGCGCCGATCGTGGCGGACTGGCTGGCCGAGGCGACGCGCGGGCTATCCGGCCCGGACGCCGCCCTGGCCCGCGCCGAGCTGGCGGCCCACATCGAGGACGCCGTTGACGATTACCTGTCCGAAGGCCTGCCGCCCGCCGAGGCGCTGGCGCTGGGGCTGCGCGTGCTGCGTCTGGGACGCAAGGCGCTGTACGGCCTCGATTGGCCGCTGGCCGGGCTGGCCCTGGGAATGGGTCTCGCCCTGCCCGGCATGCCGATCACGCATCTCGACCCGCTACCCTCCAGCCCGGCCCAACTGGCCTGATCGAAGGGCGGGTTGAACCGCCCAGACGCCAGGGGCGTCAGGGAAAAACAAGAGAGAACAAAAAAACGTTGGAACGAAGGGAAGCGCCAGGAGGGCGGGTTGCACCGCCCTCCTGACATAGGACGCACGCCTGGTCGCAGCGGCGAGCAGCGCCGCTACGCGCTTAGCCGAAGCTGCGCAGGTCGACCAGCGCCGCCGGGTTAGGGACGCACAGGTCCGGCGTGCCGGCGTAAAGCGCCTGGCGCTCCTCGAACGCCGCGTCCCCGGCCATGATCAGCGCCGAGGCCCGGTCGAGCAAATCCAGGTTCGCCTGGGTGAACCGCCCGGAGTACTTCATGCCCAGCCCCCAGCCATCCCAGGGCAGGGTCTCAACCTTGCTCAGCGCGGCCAGGTCGCGCAGCAGGTTGCCCTTGACGAAGTCCACCCCATGCATGTCGAAGATGCCGAAGTGATCCGGGTTGGCGCGCCCGCCGCGGATCATCTGCCAGGCCTCGCCGCCGGTCACGAAGCGGCCGGGCGGCATGTCCAGCGGGTCGAAGTCGATCCGCAGCGCCTCGCGCTGGGAGGCGTCGAGTTGGGCGTCGACCATGACCCAGCGCTCGGCGGCAGCGTCCCAGTATTCCGCGACCCAGTGATCCTCATAGTGCGGCTCGGTCCGGTCGGGCGTGAAGTACGTGCCGAACCCGCAGCGCGCCCGCGCCGGGATGCCCTGGTGGCGGAACAGCCCGGCCAGCAGGGTCGAGAAGTGGCGGCAGTTGCCGACCAGCTTGCGCTCCACCGGGCGCGCCTCGACCAGCGGGCGCGGGTCCAGCGCGCGGGCGCGGGCCAGCATCTCGCTGAGGCTGCGCCGGTTTATGTCGCTCTGGCGCTCCGGCGGCAGCGATTCGATCCCGTACGCTTTCGTCCAGAACACGTGCAGCAGCACGCCCTGCACGACACGCACCAGGCCGGGCGCGTCCGAGGGCAGCCCGGCCAGCAGATCGGCGTGCGGCCCGATCCCGGTCATGATCCCCGGCGCGGCGTAGTAGGCAAGCTGTTCGCGGGTCAGGATGGACATGGTTGGATTCCCTCACTCACAGTGGAAACATGGCACACACGACTCTACGGCAAAGGCGGGCGGCGGTTGCAGGCCGCCCGCCGCGGACGAGGCATGCCTCGTCCCTACGGCTACGGTTTGGCCACCGGGAACTGGATTTCGGTGATTGACTCGTCGGGACGGCTGGCGTCGTGCTGGAGGTAGACCTCGCGGCTCGGCCCGACGATCCGGTAGCCGTTGGCGCCGATCCAGCTCAGGACGGCTTCGTAAGGCTTCTGGAACCCGCCGAAGTTGCCGTGATGGATCACGCTGGCCATCGTCTGGCCGGGCAGCGTCTCGATCTTGATCTCGCCCGTGGGGACCAGGGAACCCTGGAAGGGGACGGCGGCCGCGACGTGCATGTCGCGCTGCAGCTCGCCTTCGCCCTCATCGTACCACAGGTCCAGGGTCGGCCCGGACTGGCTGACGCCCTGCCCGTAGCCGTGAACGTAGGCGTTCACCTCCTGGAACAACCGGCCCAGGGTCGGGCCGATCGCGTCGAAGGTCGGGATCACCCCATACTTGATCGCCACCTGAAGCGGCGCGACGTCCTTCAGGATCACTTCGTACTCAGACATCTGACCTTCCTCCTCGATCTGCTTGAGCCGGGTTTCGACCCGCGCCAGCCGGGCCTGGACTTCTTCCATCTGGGCGGCCAGCTCCGCCTGCTTGAGGCGCAGGATGCCGCGCAGCGCTTCCACCGACAGGTCTCGATCGAGCATCCGGGCGATCTCCCCCAGGCTGAGGCCCAGGTCCTTCAGCGCC
>JARKOQ010000231.1 GCA_029976005.1 Aggregatilineales bacterium
GTCTGGTCGATCCGGCGGCGCGGGGAGTGAGTCGCCAGCAGGCGCGACTCGGTCTCCACCATCCGGCGGCGCTCGTCGATCTGGACGCTCACCCCTTCGGCCAGCCGGTTCCCCAGGTCTTGAACGAAATAGGCAAGGTCCTCGACCGTGGTTGGCGTGACCATCTCCGCCGCGGCGGAGGGAGTTGGCGCGCGCCGGTCGGCGGCGAAATCGACGATGGTGAAGTCGATCTCGTGCCCGACCCCGCTCACCACCGGGATGCGGCTGGCGGCGACGGCGCGGGCCACGCGTTCGTCGTTGAAGGCCCACAGGTCTTCCAGGCTGCCGCCGCCACGCACCATGAGGATCACGTCCACCCCGGCGCGCTGGATGGCTTCCAGCGCCGCCACGATCTGGGGCGGGGCCTCTGCCCCCTGAACGAGGGTCGGGCTGAGGATGACTTCGGCCAGCGGGTAGCGCCGGGCCAGAACGTTGAGCACGTCCTGGAAGGCGGCGGCAGTCGGCGACGTCACCACGCCGATCCGGCGCGGCAGGGGGGGCAGGGGACGCTTGCGCTCCGAGGCAAAGAGGCCCTCGGCTTCCAGCCGGGCCTTGAGCAGCTCGAACTGGCGGTTCAGGTCGCCCTGACCGGCGGGCAGCAGGGCGTCCGCGTAGAGCTGGTACTGTCCTCCGGCGTCGTAGACGCTGACGTAGCCGTGAGCGAGGACGCGATCGCCATGGTTGGGCACGTAGGTCTGGCGGGCGGTCTGGCTGCGCCACATCACGGCCTTGAGCGTGCTGGACGAGTCCTTCAGGGAAAAATACCAGTGCCCGGAGCTGGCGCGGGTGAAGTTGCTGATTTCGCCCTCGACCCACACGTCTTGCAGGCGCAGGTCGGCCTCGAACAGGGCGCGGATGTACACGGTCAAACTGGAGACGGAATAGGCGTCGGCAGGCTGCACGACGGACTCTCCCCGGAACGGGCGGCGCATGCTACAATTCTATCGTAAAATACTCTGAATTGGCTGGACACAAACAGGTACGGGATGACGAGCGATGACGAAGACGATGCACAAACTGAGCGACGAGGACATGCAGGCGCTGGCCGATAAACTGATCGGCCTGAAGGTCAACAAAGCGCGGGCACAGGTGCGCCGCCTGGACCCCGATTCGGAGATACAGATGTACCGGGTGGGGGTGGGGCACGAGCTTCTGACCCGCTTCAACCTGCCCAACCTGGGCGTAAGCGTGACCCTGGTGGAGGAGCCGCACGGCACGCCCAAGGGCGGCGAGTCGAGCACCCTCAAGGCCGAGCCGGCCTTTGTTGAAGCGCGGGTAGCGGCGCTGTAACGCATGCTCAGGATATTCAACTGAAGATCGGGTGCTTCATGGGTTTTCTGGCGCTTAGTCCCTGCCGAGGGGCCAGGCGCCAGTTTGTGATTTGCTCTGGTTGAGCTGAACGGGCTTACGTCAATCCGATCCCTCAGGCAGCAGCGTTCGGAACAGATTCACCACTTTCGCCAGTTCGGCATCGGCGTTAAGGACCTGGGCGGCCCGGCGGCTGGCCGCGCGCATGGTCTGGATATCCTCGACGGTCAGCCGGTTAACTGTTGCCGCGACCGACTCTGGCTCGAAATCGGGCGAGGCCACGCCACACTCAAACTGGTTGATGATGTCGATCATCATTGGGGACTGCCCAACCACCACCGCCAACCCGGCATTGATCGCCTCAAAAAACTTGTTGGGCAGGGCCATTCGATAGTTGTAGCTGATGGGATACATCAAAGACAACCCAACATCGTAGCGGGCCAGTGTCGAAACAATCTGCATCGGGTGCACGGGATCGACGAAGGTCACACGGCCTGGCGCGATCTGCTGGGCCAGCCGCTTCAGCCTGTCCAGGCAGCCTTTTTCGTGGTCGACAAGCATGAAGTTGAGATGGTAGCGCTCGTCCATGTGAGTCACGGCTTCGATCATGAATTCCAGCCGCCGGTTGTATTGCGCGTTGCCATGGTGCACCAGTTGGATACACGCGGGGTCGATCGCGTGGTCGGGCACGTCGACCGGCTTGGGCGCGCTTCGCACGACGATGGGCGTCAGGCCAAATTCCTGGTGATAGCGTTCCGCAATAGCCTGGCAGACGGTGATCGACGCACTGACATGCGGCGCGTATTGCCTGAGCAGATAACGGATCATCGGTGCATAGAGCGTGCGCCAACCCACATGATGCTCGAACTGGAGCGGTGAGAATTCGTGAGCATCGTAGACGACCGGCGCCCGGTTGGACGCGGCTACCCGTACCGCAACCGGTAACGCCGACCATTCGTTGGCGTAGAAGGCATCCCACTGGCGAGCCTGCATGTGCGCGAAGGCCTGGGCAAAGGGCCGGTGGTGCCAGTAGCGGTATTCACTCAGCGCCGGGATGGACCGTCCCGCAGCCAGGAGGAGGGTCGACTTCACCAGATCGAGCTTTGTCTGGTTATCTACGGGAATCCATTCGACGTCGTATTGGGGCGCGGCGCCGTAGCCGACCACCGTCAGATCGTAGTGCGGGATCAGATATTCGATCTGACGCAGAACTCGCCCGTCGCGGTACACTGGAGAGAACGAAATGAGGCAGATCCGCTTGCGCATGATTTGATCGATTCGATTCAGGCTCGTCCGGGGAACAGTTTCATCAGAGTGTATTCGATGGACAGACTTGCCGTCAAGCCGGTCTGAGCGGGATCGCTTTCCACCGAACCAGAGAAGCCAGGAGAAACTCGCATGTGTGGTATTGTCGGCCAGCTTGCCTTGAGTTCAACGTCTCTCCGCCCGGAGGCTGTGTTCCAGGCGGCGCGCCTCCTCCGGCATCGCGGCCCGGACAGCGAAGGTTACCTGCTGGTCGAGACGGCCTCCGGCGCGTGCGAACTGCGCAATGGGCCAGATACGGCGTCCGGCATCGCCTATTCCCCGCTCGACGCGCCGGTGGCGTTCGCGCCCGATCTGGTGTTCGGGCATCGCCGGCTGTCGATCCTCGATCTGACACCCAAGGGACACGAGCCGATGGCGCTCGCCGGGCGGGACGACCTGTGGATTACCTTCAACGGCGAGCTGTACAACTATCTGGAAGTGCGAGCCGAACTCCAGGCGAAGGGGCGGACGTTTACGACCGAATGCGACGTCGAGGTCTTGCTCCAGGCCTACGATGAGTGGGGCGTTGCCTGCCTGGGGCGGTTCATGGGCATGTTCGCGTTTGCGCTGTGGGATCAGCGGCGCAAGCGGCTGTGGTGCGCCCGCGACCGGTTTGGGATCAAGCCGTTCTACTATGCCGTGTCCGAGGGCATCTTCAGCTTTGCCAGTGAATTGAAAACCTTTCCCATCCTTGCGCCTCAGGCCTGCGCGGCCAACCTGCCGCAGTTCTACTGGGCGGTTCAGTTCAACGGGACGTACAACCCGCCCCAGACGTTTTTCGAGGGCGTGTACGAGCTGCGTGGTGGAACCGAGCTGTTGATCGAAGACGGGGTGGTGGGCGAGCCGCGCCGCTGGTACAGCCTGTCCCTCGACGAGGCCCGATCGCGCTATGACTACGGCCATCCTGAGGCCGAGTTCCTGCGTCTGCTGCAGGATTCGGTGCGCCTGCACCTGCGCAGCGACGTGCCGGTGGGGACCTGCCTGAGCGGCGGGCTGGATTCGAGCACGATCGTGGCGCTGGCGACGGCCGCCCTTGACGGCGGGCGGATGAACAGCTTCTCGGTGGTCTACCCGGTTGACGGCTACGACGAATCGCGGTACGTCGATCTGGTGACCGCCCGGTTCGATACGATCAAACACGTCACCACCCCGCAGCCCGACTCCGATTTTTTCGGCCAGCTTGGCAAGATCGTCTGGCACCAGGAGACGCCGGTGATCGCGACCGGGGTTGTTTCCCAGAACGCCGTGATGCGCCTGGCAGGAGGCCAGGTCAAGGTGCTGCTCGATGGGCAGGGGGGCGACGAACTGATGGCCGGCTACCTGCTGCCGATCCTCGTGCACTACCGCGCCCTGCTGCGAAGCAATCCGGCACAATGGGCGGCCAGTTTCCCATCCTTTTTGTTCCAGGTCTGGAAGCGTTACCTGCCGAGCTTCACCTTCCGCGAGTTCCTGGCGCGGGCGGAGACCATCCTCCGTTATGGGGGGGACCGGATTCATTTCTTGCGCGCCGAGCCGCAGGCGTTGGCTTACGAACGCGCCAGCCAGCGCGTGCCGGACAATCTGCCTGGGGCCGATCCGCTCAACAACTACCTGTACAAAACCGTGACCTGTCTGACCATCCCCCGCCTGCTGCACTATGAGGATCGGAGCAGCATGACCTACAGCATCGAGGCGCGGGTGCCTTTTCTCGACCATCGCCTGGTGGAGTTTGCGCTGGGCGTCCCGGCGGAGCAGAAAATTCATGGGGCGGAAGGCAAGGCCGTGATGCGCCGGGCGGTGGCGGACATCCTGCCGCGCGAGGTGACTCAGCGCAAGGACAAACTCGGTTATCCCACCCCGTTCGCGACGTGGTCGCGCACGATCCTGCGGGATGAGATCAACGTCCTGCTGGAGGATCGTATCCTCAAGCGCGATTGGTATGATGCCGCGCTGCTGCGCCGGCTCTGGAAACGGCATCTGGAGGGCGGCATGAACGTGGATCGCCTGCTCCACAACCTGATCACCACCGAACTGTGGTTTGACCACTTTGGCAAGACCGGGTGAGAAACCGGCCGTGCAGGGACGTACCACGCGGGTACATCCCTGCACGGGGGCCGAGAGGCAGGCTTACCCGCCGGAGGGGCGCGGGGTGGGGATGGTAAAGACCGGTGCGGTCGGGAAGACGAACGGCGTCGGCGTGGGCAGGGCTGCGACCGGCCCCAGGCCCCACGAGGCGCGCCACTGGTTTTCCAGCTCCAGGAAGGGCACACCGGTCACGCGCTGCAGGACCACATCCAGGCCGTCGCGGGTTCGCATCTCTTTCACGATGCGCTGGTGTGTCGCCAGCCCGCCGTAGGTATCCAGCAGCCAGCCGATGAAGTCGTTGCCGATGTCGTAGCCCAGGCCGTTGCAGCTATCGGCGGCCATGACGCTCAGGGCCAGCGAGGGGCCTTCGCCCTGGATGGTGGGCAGGTCGTTGGTGACGCTGAGCAGGTTGGTCAGACGCTCGTCGGGCGGGGAGTCCAGCCCGGTCAGCCCGGCGAAGTAGTCCGCCTGGCCTTCCGTCCACCAGGAGGGGCCGCCCACCCGGAAGGCGCTCTGGTAGATGTGAGTCACTTCGTGGGCAATGGTCGTCACGCCGCGCTGCAAGCGCCACTCCATTGAGCGCTGCATGGGATAGCCCCAGCGCTGAACGCATTCCAGCAGGAAGTCGGGCGGGGTCTCGCTGGCCAGGCGTTGGACGGAATAGCCCCAGCCGTTGTTGGTGAAGCCCGCCGCGCCCGGATTGTTGCCGCCGGACACGAACTCGTCCCAGACGTTGCCGTCCGGGAAGAAGATCACGATCGGTTTGTAATCCAGGTTGCCGCCCCAGCCCTCGGCGTACTTGGCGTGCATGGCGTCCATGGCGTCGCGCACCATCTCGCCGAATTCACCGTCCTCCGAGAAGCCGAACCAGTACAGGGAGATTTCGTCTGTCTCGACGTGCTGCCACTCGCGGGTGTTGTCCGCGTAGATGGCGGGTTGCGGCTCCGTCTCGAAGGTGTTGCCGGCGGCGTCGGTCAGCAGCCAGGTGGTGTTGAAGTCGATCCAGGGGGGTGGGCCGCCGCCTTCGTACAGGCGGGCCACCCACAGGCCCGACTCGGCATCGTATTCGGCGTTGGCGCGCTCGCGCGTGCCGGAGCGCAGGGTCAGGAACAGGGTGGCGCGGGTCAGGTCGCCGCCGGTGCTGGCGGCCTTGAGGGTGAAGGTCAGGCCGCGCGGGTAGTTCGATTCATACGCGGCTTGCTCGATGGTGAAGACGACGTCGCCGCTCTGGGCCTGGACGGCCGGAGCGGGCTGCCAGAGCAGGGCCAAGCCGGCCAGCGCGAGCAGGACGGCCAGGGGGACGGCAAAGCGGACCAGTTTCATGGCGGCTCTCTTTCCTTCCGGTGGAGATACCCAACAAAGGTATTATACCGGCCCCGGCGACCCGCGACAGGAATCAACAGCGGCGGAATTGCTCCGCCGCTGAAGATGGTTTGTCCTGCCGGGCTGTTCTACCCTAGCCGCCGGAACTGGAAGGACGCGGGGTGGGGATGGAGAAGGCGGGCGCGGTTGGGAAAACGAACGGCGTGGCCGTGGGCAGGGCCTGGACCGCCGGGAAGCCCATCGCCGCGCGCCACTGGTTTTCCAGTTCCTGGAACGGCACGCCGGTGACTTCCGCGAAGTTGTCCTGGATGGTCTTGCCGGCCGAGTTGGCGACGATGCGGGCGTGGGTTTCCAGGCCACCGTAGTTCTGGATCACGAAGCTGATGAAGGATTCCCCGGCCGCGTATTCCAGCGCCCGGCAGCCATCCGGGGCGTCGCTGCTGCCGCTGGACGGGCCGCTGCCCTGGAGCGAATCCAGGACGTAGCCGCCGGCGGCGTAGGCGCGCATCCGGCCGTCCGCGTTGGTCACGAGGTCGCCATCCAACGCGGCGAAGAAATTGGGCTGCCCTTCGGTCCACCACATCGGGCCGCGCAGGTTGAAGTCCGACTGGTAGAGGTGGGTGGTTTCGTGCACGATGGTGTGCACGGTTGACCACAGACGATATTCCTGCGGCGTGGTCGCCTGCGGCCCGATCCAGTAGCCGCCGCAGCGATCGCGCAGCGAGTCCAGGCTGGCCTGGCTGCGCTCGCTCAGGATGCGCTGGATGGTATAGCCCTCGCTTGGCTCGGTGAACCCGGCCGCATTGGGATTGTTGCCGCCCTCGATGTACTCGTTCCAGGCCTGATCGTCCGGGAACAGGATCGCCAGCGGCTTGTAGCTGATCAGGCGGCCCCAGCCTGCCTCGAAAACCGGGGCCATGGTCTCCATCGCCTGGGCGACCGCGTCACCCAGCTCCGGCATGGCCCCGAACCAGTACAGGGTAATGTACTCGGTATCGACCACCCACCAGTCGCGGGTATTGTCGGCATACACGCCGTAGACCGGCTCGGTCTCGTAAGTATTGCCCGCTGCGTCGGTCAGCAGCCAGGTGTAGTGGAAGTCTACCCAGGGGGGCAGGCCGCCGCGCTCGGCATACGGCCGGGCGACCCACGCGCCGCTTTCGGGGTCGAAGTCGGCGTTCTGGCGCTCGCGCAAGCCGGTGCGCAGCTCGTAGAACAGGGTGGCGCGGGTGACGTCCCCGCCGGTGCTGGTCGCCTGGATGGTGAAGGTCATCCCGCGCGGGTAGTTGGACTCGAACGAGGTGCTCTCGACGGTAAAACTCGCGGCGCTGGTCTGGGCGCGCGCCACCGGCGGCAGCGCCTGGGCCGCAGCGAACAGCAGCGCGGCCAATCCCAACACCAGTCCGGCCAGAACGGCGAAACGACGTGGTCTCATGGTTCTCTTTCCTCGGCTACCGTTACTCCAGGTTGAACATCTCACGCTGCTCGTGGGTCATCGTGAGACCCAGGATATTATAGCCCGCATCGACGTAGATCGTCTCGCCGGTGACAGCGCTGCCCAGGTCCGAGGCCAGCCACAGGGCGGTATTGCCGACGTCCTCCTGGGTCACCAGGCGGCGCAGCGGGGCGGCTTCCTCGCTGTACTTGAGCATGGTGCGGAATCCGGCGATGCCGGAGGCGGCCAGGGTCTTGATCGGCCCGGCGCTGATGGCGTTGACCCGGATGCCGCTGGGGCCAAGCTCCGCCGCCAGGTAGCGCACCGAACACTCCAGGGCGGCCTTGGCGATCGCCATGACGTTGTAGCGCGGCATGACTTTTTCCGCGCCGTAGTAGCTGAGGGTGATGATGCTGCCGCCGTCGGTCATCAGGGGCGCGGCCCGGCGGGCCAGGGCGACCAGGCTGTAGGCGCTGGTCTCCAGGGCGGTGATGAAGCCCTTGCGGCTGGTGTCGACGTAGTTCCCGGCCAGGTCTTCGCGCTCGGCGTAGGCGATGGCATGCACCAGCACGTCCAGGCGGCCAAAGGTGTTCTTGGCCTTGGCGAACACGGCATCCAGCTCGTCGTCATTGTTGGCGTCGGCGCGCTCCACGAAGGTGCAGCCGACCTCCTCGGCGAGGGGGAAGACGCGCTTCTCAAGCTGGGGGATGGCGTAGCTCAGGCCGAGGGTCGCGCCTTCGGCGTGCAGCTTCTGGGTGATGCCCCAGGCGATTGATTTGTTGTTGGCGAGACCAAAAATCAGGGCGTTCTTGCCGTCCATTAAACCCATGGGAAGAAACTCCTTGTCTATGAAAAAGGCGGCCATTCGCTTTTGGCTCCTGGCTTTTAGCTGTTAGCCGAAAGCTAAGAGCCAATAGCCAACAGCGCTTTTCGCATCGATGTATACAACGCTTTCAGCGCGCTTTGGATACGTCCGGGCTGTCCGCCACCCAGAGGCGCCAGGCCAGCGAGCGCCATGGCTCCGGCGTCGAGCCGAGTCCCACTCGCGGGCCGGTGCGCACGTCCGCGTCGGGGACGGGCGGCCCGGCGATCAGGCTCAGGGCGGCCCGGCCGGGCGGCCCGACCAGGTCACAGCCGTTGAGCGCGCCGTCGATGCCGAAAGCGCGCGTCAGGCGGGCTGGGCCGGACGTCCATTCCCGTCGTTGGCGACCGGCGCGGTGGGCGGCGATCCGATCCAGCCCTTCCAGCGGTTCGACCGCCCGGATCAGGACGGCGGCGGGCTGGCCTTCCGGCTCGGTGATGGCATTCAGCAGCCAGTGCATGCCGTAGGTGAAGTAGACGTAGGCGTGGCCCGGCGGGCCGAACATGATCTCGGTGCGCGGGGTGCGCCCGGCGCGGGCGTGGCAGGCCAGGTCTTCCTGGCCGATGTAGGCTTCGGTTTCGACGATGCGGCCGGTGAGGCGCTGGCCGTCCGGCAGGGTGCGCACCAACAGGCAGCCCAGCAACTCGCGGGCGACGGTCAGGGTAGGACGGGCATAAAACGCGCGGGGCAGGACGATCATGGGGAGGATTGTACCATAGAGGCAGAGTAGAGCGTCTAAGCGGCAAGCGTCAAAGCGTCAAAGCCGGGCGGGACAAATGCCCAGACACCCAGTCCGCCCTTGCCTTGACTGAGAACCGAAAACCACCAACTGACAACTGTCTCTATAAAGGGCGCGGCCCAGAGGACGCCGAACCCCTGGGCCGCTTACAAAAGGAGGAGAAGAAGAGATTTCGCCCTTCGAAGGTAAATGTACCCTGACTTTGTCGTATTTACCTGACGTTTACCCTACGTTAAGCCTACGGAATCCCTTCGCTTCGATAAAGATTCCAGCCCCGGCCTGTGTGAATCCGGATAACGACTCTCTTAGTTATCCAATGCAACGATCAGAGCTGGAAGATGAAGCGCAGGCTGATCACCAGCAGGAACAGGCCGTACAGGCGCTTGACCGTGGTCGACGGCAGGCCGAGCGCGATCCGCGCCCCGGCGAAGGCCCCGAAGACCAGCCCGGCGGCAATCAACACGGCCGCGCCAAGCTGAATCTGCCCGGCCTGATAGTAGGCGATGACCGCCCCGATGCCCACCGGGGGCAGCAGCGCGGCCAGCGACGTGCCCACGGCGCGCTTCTGATCGTATTTGAGCAGCCCCACCAGGATCGGGACGATCACCAGCCCGCCGCCAATCCCGAACAGGCCGCCGGCCAGTCCGGCCACCAGCCCTACGCCGAACATGACGAACCAGGGCAGGTCGGGGTGGGAGGATGACGCTTCGGCGGGGGCAGTGGGCTTTTTGCCGGTATACTCCGCGTAGAGCTTGCGCGGCTCGATGAAGCGCCAGCCGACGTAGATCAGGAAGAAGCCATAGGCCCGTTCGAGGATGTCGGCCGGCATCGCCAGCGCGAACTGCGCCCCGAAGATCAGGCCGCAGATCAGGCCCAGGGAAATCAGCGCCGCGACCCTGATCTCGATCAGGCCCTTACGGTAGTAGGCCAGGACGGCGAAAATACTGACCGGCAGGAGCAGGACCGCCAGCGAGGTCCCGTTGGCTTCCTTGAGGCCGTAGCCCAGCAGCATGGTCAGGGCGGGGACGATGATCGCGCCGCCGCCAATCCCGAACATGCCCGACATGATTCCGGCCACCACACCCAGGATGGCCAGACCGACTGCGTATTCTGGCATGAGACGAACTCCGATTGGGAACGGATGGATAAAGCCCGCCCATTCTACCCACAGTTGGGATTTGGGCCAAAGGGTGAAACAACGGAGACAAGAGGCAAGAGACAGGAGAAAGCGGAGGATGCCCGCTTCTGTCTTTGACTGACCGCTGATAGATGAGAGCTGAAAGCTGTTTTATGAGCGTGCTGCCGGACGTATTGGAACCGGGATTGTGGATCGTGTTTTGCGGCACGGCCGCCGGGCGGCGCTCCGCCGAGGTGGAGGCGTACTATGCCGGGCGGGGGAATGCCTTCTGGCCGACCCTGTACCGCGTCGGACTGACTCCGCGCCTGCTGGCTCCCCACGAGTTCCGGCTGCTGCCGCGCTACGGCCTGGGGCTGACCGACCTCAACCAGGCCGAATTTGGGCCGGACGCCGGACTGACGGCGGCGGGCTTCGACCCGGATGGGCTGCGGGCGCGGATCGAGCGCGTCCGGCCGGGGATCGTGGCCTTCACCAGCAAACGAGCCGGGCGGGAGTTCTACGGCCGCGCGGTCGCGTATGGCTGGCAGGCGGAAGGCGTCGGCCCGGCGCGCGGGTTCGTGCTGCCGTCGCCTTCCGGCGCGGCGCGGGCCGCCTGGGATGTGGGCTGGTGGCAGATGCTGGCGGCGGAACCGCGTCCGGCGCGGGGTGAAGAATAGGCCGGGGTGTGTTATGCTTGGCGCGGGTATCCGAATGGGATTTGGGGCTGCGCGGAGCGGGCACGCTCCGCCAGAGTAGAGGGTGTGAGGCATGGAAGACCGGGTCAATGTCCTGATCACGATCAAAGCCGGTGAAGCGCTGGTTCGCCAGGTGGAGGACCTCTCGCCGCGAGTCAAGGTTCGCTTGCAGCCGGCCCATGCCGCCGCCGAGATTCCGCCCGACGTGTGGGACGAGGTCCAGGTGCTGTTCACTTCCGGCGTCCTGCCGGATCGGGAGATGGCCCCCAGCCTGCGCTGGGTGCAGGTCACCAGCGCAGGGATCGATCACCTGCTTAACCATCCCCTGTTCGAGGATCGGACCGTCACCCTGACCACGACCAGCGGCATGCACGCCGTAACGATGGCGGAATACGCCTTTGGCTTCATGCTGGCCTTCGCCCACCGCATCCCGACCATGATGGCCCGCCAGACGGCCCACGACTGGCCGCGCGACGCGGGGCAGGTCTACCAGCCACGCCTGCTGCGGGACAGCACGCTGGGCATCATCGGCTATGGCAGCATCGGCCGGGAGATCGCCCGGCTGGCGCGGGCCTTCGGGATGACCGTCCTGGCGGCCAAACGCGACGTGATGCATCCCGCCGCCGCGGCCGAGTACGCGCTGCCCGGCACGGGCGATCCCGACGGTTCGCTGGCCCACCGCCTGTATCCGGCCCAGGCGCTCAAGTCGATGCTGCACGAATGCGATTTCGTGGTGCTGGCGACTCCCCGGACGGCCGAGACTCAGCGGATGCTCGACGCCGAGACCCTGGCCGCGATGAAGCCCGGCGCGGTGCTGATCAACCTGGCGCGGGGCGGGCTGGTCGACGAGAAGGCCCTGATCAAGGCGCTGGAGTCCGGGGCGCTGGGCGGCGCGGCGCTGGACGTGTTCGAGGCCGAGCCGCTGCCGGAGGATAGCCCGCTGTGGGACGCGCCGCGTCTGATCATCAGCCCGCACATCGCCGGGGTGATGCCGGATTACATGGCCCACGCGGCGGAAGTCTTCCTGGCGAACATGGCGCGCTTCCTGGAGGGCGAGGACCTGCTGAACGTCGTCAACTGGGCGCGCGGATATTGACGCGATTCTAACGGGCGGCGCGCAACTCCTGCGGGAAGGCGTGCGTATACTGAAGTGTATCGGCAGCATAAACACCGAGGTGGATGTTCCAGGGAGACAGACTATGACGGACTATGACGATCGCGAACCGGTGGTGGAGCCGATGGAAGAGGAAGAACCGCTCCGCCAGGAGGATGAGGGGATTCTGGACGCTTTCGTGCGTTACCAGCGCAAGGCGATGGACGAGGGCTGTCTGGCTGTCCAGGCGTTGATCCCACCCGAATTTCGCGCCCACGGCCGCGAGGCCAAGCGGGCCTTCAAGCGCTCCTTCAAGGTTCTGCTGGACGAGATCGCGGCGCGCATCGAAGAGGCCGAAGCGGAGGATGAGACTCCCCAGCGGCCCAGCACGACCGGCAAGACCAAGGTCAAGGTCGAAGTGAGCTAGGCTGTTTGAGCTGGCGAAATCGAGCGGCGGGCGGTTCCCGGTCAAGCGGGGCCGCCCGCTTTGATTCTCAGTCGTGCAGGATGGGCAGTTCGGATGGAATCAGGCTGGTGGTCAGCGCGGCGGTGCGCAGCCAGCCTTCCCGCCCATCGCCCAGCAGCGCCTTGACCCAATCCCCGGCCCGGTTGCGGCCCCGCAGGGCGGCGATCGATTCATCCCCGCTCAGAGTGGCCAGCAGGGCGGAGTCCGCCAGGGGCCGCTCGCGCAGCTCGATGGCCCGGTCGGCCAGGACGGTCAGCGCGCGGGGTGTCAGTTCGGCCAGCGCGCCGGGCACGGCGTCGGGGTCGAGAACGGCGATCGATCCGGTGGGCTGGATGGCGATCAGCCCGCCGGACAGGGCCGAGGGTATCCCATCGCTGGCTTCGATCCCGAACAGGGCAGTTCCGGCACCATTCCAGATGAGCGGGCTGGCGGAGTCGAGTTCGACCGTGGCGGGGGCCGCGTCGAGGGTGGGCGCGACCAGCAGCCGGTCGGGCTGGCGGTAGGCGATGGCCGGGCCGGTCGGGGCGGGCAGGGGGATACCCTCCGGCAGGCTGAGCGGCGGTTGGTTGGGATCGGCGGGCAGGAGCAGATTGGCCCCGGCCAGTGTGACCAGGAAGGCGTCGCGCTCGCGTTGGTAGCCCAGCCCGGCCGGGACCTGGGGAAAGACGAAGACGCGCGACCGGGTCGCCAGATCGAGCCGGTACAGGCCGGCGGGTAGGCCGCTGCCCGCGTCCGCGCCGAACAGCGCCACATGCGGCGAAGCCGCAGCCGCGCTCAGGGGCAGGTCGGCCAGCAGTCGCGTGGCCGTCCGGGCCGCGAAGTCGTAATCAACCAGACCGCGCAGGGGACGATTGCCTGAAGATGGGATGCCGGACAGCAGCAGCCGGTCGGGAGTGATCCAGCCGAGCGCGACCGCCCGCGTTCCGGCGGGCAGGCCCGCGTCCGGCGGCGCGGGGGGCGTTTCGGCAATCTGGCCGGAGGCGCTGGCGAAGCTGGCTGTCCTCAGGATCGGGCTGCCGGCCAGCGTCCGGCTCTGCCAGACCAGATGCCGCCCGTGGGCCGACCAGCTCAGCCCGCTGGACAGCCCGCCGTCATCGGTCAGGCGCTGGCTGGAGCCGCCGGCGGCGGTGTACAGGTACAGCGCAGGCTGGCCTTCGTGGGCGGAGGCGTAGGCCAGCCGGTCGCCGCCGGGCGACCAGGCCAGCCCGCCCTGCTGGAGGGCTTCGATCAGGCCGGGGGCAATCAGGCCGCGTTGCGTGGCGGGACCGGCGTCTTCCGGCAGCAGGCTGGGGCGGATCGTGCGCCCGGCCCCGCCGGGTAGCTGGATCAGGCGCAGCTCGGCCTGGGTCTCTCCCCAGCGGCCCGGCTCGCCGGGCTGGATCACGGCCACGGCCAGGCGGTCGCCGGTGGGACACGGCGCGATCACGAACAGGCTGGCCGGGGTGGGGCGGGGGACGAGCAGGGTGCGGGCGGAGCCGTCCCCGTTGGCCGCGACCAGCCCGGCCGGAATCTCGTAGACCAGCCACGGGCCGCCCGGCGCGAGGCTGGCCGTCTGCCCGGCGGCGGGCAGGATCGCCAGCAGGAGCAGGGCGCACAGCAGCCCGCATGAAATCACCTGGACGAGACGTTTCCGGCAGGACATGGGCGCTTCTTCCGGGGATTGCAATCGACGGATCAGGGTGGATTCATGATAGCCTGAGCGGGCGGCTTGTGCCAGAACGATCAGGCAAGTACATTGGCTGTCGAAGTGCCGTGATCGGGGAGGGAACAGGAATGAGCATTCTTCGTTTCACGCCGGGGGGAATCGCGCTGACCGGGTACGATGGGACGATCCACATCTGGGATCTCAAAGCCAGGGCGCGCCTGCACCGGCAGGTCGGGGAACTGCTGGGCGTCGACCGTCAGGGTCGCACTTGCCTGGTGGAAACCCCGGAGGGGACGATCCGGGCCTGGGCGCTGGCTTCAGGCGCGGCCGTGCCGATCGAGTCAATCGCGCCGGAGACGTTCGCGCTGGGGCAGCGTGTAAGAACCCGAATAACCTCGCAGGCGGTCGAGATCGACGATTGCCTGACCGGGCAGTTGGTGAGGCGAATCGAACTCGACGATTTGACCGATCCCCGGACGGGCGGGCCTCACTTCGATCGGGTATCCATGTCGGAGGATGGGCAGTGGGTCGCTGTTTCGATCTCCGGCGATAGCACCTGGGGCGAATGGGCGCGCGGCTACTGCCTGGGGCCGGATGGCCGGACGCGCTTCGAATTCGTGCTCAATCATCTGGCCCAAAGCCCGCTGCTGGCCATGTCTCCCACGGGCCATCATCTCCTGGCGGAGCACCAACAGGCCTACTACGCGCTGTACGACCCGGCCAGCGGGCAGCGGCTGGCCCTGTTGCAGCTGGCTGACGCATTCAGTCCGGCAGCGGCCGCTTTCTGGGAAACTGGGACTATCCCCCGGCTGGCCCTGCAAGAGACCTCATGGCGTGTGGGAGTCTATGCATTTGAGGATGGTCTGGCCCGCCTGGGTGGATTGGAAACACGGTCGGAAGTGGAGACCGCTTGTTTCGTGGACGAGGAGCATCTTTCCCTGCTGCTGGCTGGGGGTGAGATGGTTGTCCACAGTTTGAGGACGTGGCAGGCGGTCTACCGGCTCGCGCTTGTGGACTGACGCTGCTCACTCCCCGCCACGGAAGAGCAGGGCCAGCAGGCTGATTCCGGCCAGGCCATAGCCGATCAGGCCCAGCGTCTGCATCCCGCTGATGGTGAGCAGGGTGGCGGAGAGGGTCAGGCTGCCGAAGACCAGGGCCAGCACGATCCGCGACCCGGCCCGTTCCAGGCGGCGCAGGTGCGTCTCGAAGCGCTCGTCCGGCCGCACCTCGATCTGAAGCTCGCCG
>JARKOQ010000241.1 GCA_029976005.1 Aggregatilineales bacterium
GGGGATTCGTGATCGGGCTGGTTCTGCTGGTTGGGATGCTCCCGGCGGGCGGGGTGCTGGCCCAGGGCGGGGAGGGTCTGGAGGTTCGGATCGAGGCTTCGGACGGGCTGGCGCTGGTCGGGGATTACTACGCGCCGCCGGAAGCCGGGGAGGGCGGCGCGCCGGCCGTGCTGCTCCTGCACCAGTTGAGCAGCACCCGCCGGGCCTGGGCGGAGCTGGTGCCCCTGCTGAGCGAGGCGGGCTACGGCGTGTTGGCGGTGGACATGCGCGGGCACGGCGCGACGCGCGGCTCCCAGGACTGGCCGCTGGCCGAAGAAGACCTGCACCTCTGGCTGGAGTGGCTGCGCGCCCAGGACGGGATCGACCCGGCCCGGCTGAGCATCGTCGGGGCCAGCATCGGCTCCAACCTGGCTCTGCGCGGCATGGCCGGGGACGAGGCCGTGGTGACGGCGATTGCCCTCTCGCCCGGCCTCAATTATCGCGGCGTGACCACCGAGGACGCCCTGGAGACGATCGACCGCCGCCCGGTGATGCTGGTCGCCGGACAGAGCGACTATGAAAGCGCCAACGGCGTGCGCCAGTTGGGGCTGCTGCTCAAGGGCGACAGCCTGATGCGCCTGTACGCGACCTCGACTCACGGCACGGCGATGCTGGCTGACCAGCCGACCCTGATGCCGCTGATCGTGAGCTGGCTGGAGGAGCACAACCGCTAGCGTGGGTGGCGGATAGCCCCATCATTTTGGGGCTGAATCACAAAGCGCGCCAAGGGCGCAAAGGAGACGAATCGACCGGCATTTCCTTTGCGTTCCTGGCGCGCTGTGTGGTTCGCAGTTCTACGGGGCCGGGAGCACGGCGGCGGTGGGAGTCAGGGCCGGGTTGGCGGCGGAGCGCGCCGGGCGGCCTTGCGCCGGGCGGCCTTCCATCAGGCTGACCCCCAGGATCACGATGATCAGCCAGGCGACGGCCAGCGCGGCTCCCAGACGATTGCGGATGGACATATGGATCGAACTCTTTGTTGGGCCGGACGAATGCACGGCGCGGCATTGTACCCGACCTCATGCAACTTTCCAACAAGTCCATAACAAGCACTTGTGGTATGATACCGTTGAGCCGGAACGGTCATTCGGGCTGGTGTTTCGATTCGGGCGGGGGGCGGGGATCGATCCGCTCCGGGGCGGATTCGAGAGGCGGAGGGAGAGCATGCCGGGAGTGTCTGAGCGTCGGTGGCGGGCGCGGCTGTCTTGGCGGGCTGTGCTTTTGCTCGTGATCATGCTGGCCGCCTGCACCAATCAACCCAATCCTGAGCCGCCGCGCGTGGCGATGATTCCCACCAGCACGCCGTATACCCCCCTGGTGCCGACCGCGCCGCCGAGCGCCACGCCGACCCTGACCTATACCCCGACGGCGACCTTCACCCCGACCGCGTCCTGGACGCCGATCGTGATGATCGTCACCTACACCCCGTCGGCGACGTTCACCCCCAGCCTGACCTATACCCCGTCGGATACACCCACGCCGACGGATACCTTCACACCTTCGCCGCCGCCCACGTTCACGCCCACCCAGGATCAGCCCGCCCCGGTCGTGATGGCGGTCGCGCCGGCCGCGCCGAACCTGGTCACGCCGCTCGATCCATTCTGCGCGCCGCTGACGACGCGCATCACGGCCAACATCGAATCGGCGGTCGGGCTGTACACGATCCGGCTCAACTACGCGGTCAACGGCGGCCCCGGCGATATCATCCCCATGCACAACGACGGCGAGAACCTCTATTCGGCCGAGTTGGGGCCGTTCACCGTGGCCGGGACGGTCACATACTGGCTGTCCATGTCCGACAACTGGGGCAAGTGGGTGGTGACCGACCCGCAGACGCTCTCGGTGGCGGCCTGCGACGTGGCGGCGATCAACGCCACGGCGGCCGCGGCGGCCACCGCCGCGCTGACGGCCACCTACCAGGCCGGGTTTGGCGGGACCAACCCGCTGCGCTTCCAGGCAGGCGACCTCAACCTGTCCACCGCCTACGCCACCCCGCTGGAGATCACCCTGGGGGCCATCAACGGCACGCCGCCCTATACCTTCGTGCTGAATACCCTGGCCGCCAACGGCACCGTCGAGGTGATCGATGCCAGCCGAGTCCGCTACACGCCCAAGATCGGGTTCATCGGCGACGATACCTTCACCTTCCTGGCGACCGACCTCAACCAGTTCACGGACATCGGCGTGGTGCGGATCAACGTCGGCACCTCCAACCTGAACGCCCAGAACCAGACGGTCAACGTGCCGTTTGGGGCTACGAACTATTCGATCACCCTGGTCGCCAGCGGCGGCCTGACGCCGTATGGCCTGGTGTCGATCGTCACGCCGCCCTTGGGGGGCACGCTGACCGCCTCCGGCCCGAATTCGTTCGTGTACCTCTACACGCCGCCCCTGGACTTCCTGGGCACGGATTCGTTCACCTGGAGCGTGACGGACAGCGCCCCGGCCTACGACGAGGGGGTGGTCACGATCAACGTCGTGCCCGGCGTGGCGGCCACCAGCCGGATCGTGTTCGCCTCGGACGAAGGCACGCCCGGCAACAGTGACATCTACGTGATCAACGCCGACGGCACCGGCAAGGTCAACCTGACCAACAGCCCGACCGTCAACGACTATGACCCGGTCTGGTCGCCGGATGGCACCCAGATCGCGTTCACGACCAACCGCGACGGCAACGAGGAAGTCTACGTCATGGCCGCCAACGGCAGCGGGGCGGTCAACCGGACGTCCAATGCGGCGGCGGACAACCAGCCATCCTGGGCGGCGGTAGGCGGGCGCATCGCGTTCGTCTCCAACCGCGACGGCGAGCCGGAAATCTACACCGTGCCGTCGGGCGGCGGAGCGCTGATCAAGGTGACCAACAACGCCATCAACGACAACAGCCCGACCTGGTCGCCGGATGGGACGCGCATCGCCTACGAGAGTCTGGTCGGTGGCAATTCCAACATCTACGTCATGAACGCCGATGGGACCGGCACGCCGACCCAGCTCACCTCCGGGAATGCCGACCACCAGCCGGCCTGGGCCCCCAACGGGCGCAACATCGCCTTCGTCCGGCAGGAAGGCAGCACCGAGCTGTACATGATCGGCTCGGATGGCTTCAACCTGATCCAGATCACCAGCACGGCGACCAACGAACGTTTCCCGGCCTGGTCGCCGGACAGCAGCGAGATCACCTATGGCGAGGACACGGGCGGCGCGCCGTCCCTGAACCTGATGTGGTACAACGGCCTGGCCGTCCGCGCGACCGGCTCGCAGGGCACCCAGCCGTCCTGGACGCCCTGATCGCGGTGTGACGCGCCCTGATTCCGGCAGCCCGGACGCCCGCGAGGCGTCCGGGCTGTTTTGTCGAAAGCGGCCGGCCAGAGGCCAGGACGGCCTGGCCGCCCCCGCGCGATCCGGGACGCCACGCCCGCCTCCTGTGATCTTCGGAATGATTCCCTGGGGCATACCCCAAAATGTGGGGTGCATTCCAGATTAGAGGCAAGGTCACGGAAAACAGGAATAGGACACAGATTTACACGGAAAAACACGGATTCAAAGCGAAGTTGGTGAAAATCCGTGTTCCATCCGTTTTATCCGTGTCCGAAGTTTTTTGACTGCCCCCAATCTGAAACACACCCAAAATGTGGGATAATTTGCATAATTGGAGCGTGCATCGCATAATAGAGACGTGGTATTTTTCCAGTTTTTCAGGTGGGGTTGAGCCACGGTTCGACAAACCGGTACTCTGTGAAGCACACTTCGGCTGGCGAGAGCGCCGGCCGGCTAGACTTGAACAAGATGCCCCAATTGGGGCCTGGGACAGCCTGACCTCCCCGCCAGAA
>JARKOQ010000254.1 GCA_029976005.1 Aggregatilineales bacterium
GCGATAATATCCCCAAACCGCGCGCCTAGTCCAGCCCGTACACGTGGCGGGGAGCCAGCTCGCGCGGGAAGCGATCGAGCAGGGCGCGGCGGGTTTCGAAGCAGCAGTGGCAGGCATCGACGTAGCCCTCGGCCAGCGGGAGACCATACGTCCGCGCCAGCCCGACCGGCCCCCCCGCGAGGATCGGCCCGGCGATGGGATGCGCGGCCGGGTCGTACCCGGCCACCAGGTCGGCCAGCGGCGTTTCCCACAGGTTGCCCAGGCTGATCCCCTGGCACAGGTGGACATGCCCGAACGGGTCGATGTGGACGCGGCCCGGATCGGCCAGGTCTTCGTGCGGGCAGTGGTCGAAATCCCGCGGCGGGCGCAGCGGCAGGCCGTCCAGCAGTTTGTCCACCGCCCGGCCCCGGAAGACCACATCCCCGCCCACGATGGCCTCGCCGTGGCGCTCGCCGCCGGGTTCGACGTGGGGCGCTTCAACGCAGATCGTGCCGGCCGGCAGGCCCAGCCGTTCGGCCACCCGCCGGGCGATGGACGGCGGGGTATCGGCCGTCAGGTCGTTGTGGAAGGCGTCCTCGCTGAGGCTGAGATCGCCGATCCCCAGCTCGACCAGCGGGCGCAGGAACAGCTCGGCGTTGGCCTCGTCGGTGGCGAAGAAAGCGTTGGTCACGATCCCGACGGCGAAGCCCTGCTCGCGCGCCAGCCGGGCGCAGGCCAGCAGCACCGGGTAGAGCAGGAAGGCTTCCCCGCCCTCGAAGTACACCGTGTCGATGGTGCCGATCCGCCGGGCTTCGTCCAGCACGGCCCGGAACTGGTCGGGGTTGAATGCGCGGCCGGGCGCGCCCGGCCCGCTGTAGACGAAGCAGTGGTCGCACTCAAAGATGCAGCGGTAGGTCAGCAGGAAATGGAGTTGGCTGAGCATGGTTCCTCCCTTGGTCGCTCCTGACTCATTATACGGCCCGGCGTCCCGCCCGGTTGCCCGGCCCGCGCGCGATCGGTGCGACTCCGCCTGATGGCCTTCCAATTCAACACGGATGGCACGGATTCAAGGGATTTTCACGGATAATCCTTTTTGAGAAAACCGTGTTCATCCGTCCAATCCCTGCAATCTGTGTTGAATTGAAACGGGTCAAAGCGCCCACCCCGCCGGGTCGTCCACGCGGCGGCGAATATGCTACAATGCGCGGCGTGCCGACCGTTTCCGAGAAGGGCGACCGCCCCGTGCGTCTCCGACCGCTGCTGCTGCCTGTGCTCCTGCTCCTGTTCGCCGCCGCCGGCTGCGGAACTCCGCCGCCCGATCCGCTCACGCTCGAAGCTCCGGTGGAGCTGGTCACGCCCACCCCGCCGCCCACCCGCCGGCCCAGCCCGACGCCCCATCCGATCCAATCACCCACGGCCCGGCCGACCGCGACCCTGACCCCGACCGTCACCCGCACGCCCAACCCGCGCCTGCCCACCCTGGTCAGCACCGACGCCCCGCCGCCCGGCACGGTTGACCCGGCCCTGCTGACCCAGGTCGCGCCGGACGCCGCCGACCACCTGCCCGGCGGCACGAGCCTGATCGGGCGCTCGGTGGAAGGCCGGGCGATCCTGGCCCGGCGCTTCGGCCAGGGGACGCGGGCGCTGCTGCTGGTGGGCGGCACCCACGGCGGCTGGGAGGTCAACACGGTCGTCCTGATGAACGAGCTGATCACGTACTTCGCCGGGCAGCCGGAGGCGGTCGCGCCCGGCCTGGCCATCGAGATCATCCCCGCCCTGAACCCGGATGGGCTGCTGCGTGGCCGCACGCCCGAAGGGCGCATGAACGCCCGCAATGTCGACCTGAACCGTAACTGGAGCTGCGACTGGGCGGCCGAGGCCATCTGGCAGGATCGCACGGTCAGCGGGGGAGAGCAACCGTTCTCGGAGCCGGAGAGCGCCGCCCTGGCCGATCACATCCTGTTCAGCCAGCCGGTGGCCGTCCTGTTCTACCACAGCGCGGCGGGGGGAGTCTTCCCCGGCGCGTGCGAAGGCGACCACGGCTCGCAGGTGCTGGGCCGCTACTATGGTACAGCGGCCGCCTATCCCAGCGACGCGGCCTGGACGTCCTACGAAGTGACCGGGGACGCCTCCAACTGGGTCGACGGGCAGGGCATCGCGTCGATCACCGTTGAGTTGCAAACCTGGACGGAGAGCGAGTTCGATCGCAACCTGGCCGGGATCATGGCCGTCCAGTGCGAGCTGGCCCGCCGCCAGATCGACCCCACCACCCAGCGATGGGTCAGCGTCCACTGCATCGGGGTGGAGTAGCCCGCCCCTAACAACTGAAGCGCGGCGTTTCGATTCACCCCGGACGGCACGGGCTTCGGCCAGTCAAAGCCGTGTCCCTCGAAGCATAAGAGATTGATGAGACCCGGCCCGATGCACTTTTCTTTCGCGGCGCGATTTGTTATTTTTGGCACAATCGGAGTAATCTTCCATCAAATGTCTGGTTTTGTGCCAGTTTTTGGAGAATCCCATGCCCAGAGTATCCCTCGACCAACCCGCGCCGGACTTCACCCTGGCCGATTACCGGGGCGAGCCGGTCAGCCTGAGCCAGTTCCGGGGCCAGCAGCACGTCCTGCTGGTCTTCAACCGGGGTTTTGTCTGACCGTTCTGCCGCGCGCACATGGCGCAGTTGCGCCAGGACTATGCTGAATTCACCCGCCGTGACACCGCGATAGTCGTGATCGGCCCGGAAGACGCCGCCAGATTCCAGGCGTACTTCACCGAAAACGACCTGCCGTATATTGGCCTGCCGGACCCCAAGAGCAGCGTGCTCAAGCTGTACGGGCAGGAGGTCAACCTGTTCAAGCTGGGCCGGATGCCCGCCCAGGTGTTGGTGGATAAGCAGGGTATCGCCCGCTTCGTCCACTACGGACACGCCATGACCGACATCCCGCCCAACGCCGAGATGCTGGCTTTGATCGACACGCTGTAGATCGGCGCGGCCCTGGGAGAAACTTCACGAAAACTTCATCAAATAACTACAGCATGTTTACGGAGTTCTGCCAGACTCAGGGCATCGACGTGGGGGGACCTGAACTGGAGGAACCCAAGATGAGCCGTAAACTGGTTGTGGTGGTGAGCGTGGTCGTGCTGGCCCTGCTGGCCGTGGGCACGGTGAGCGCGCAGGGCGGCCCCGGTGGCCGCGGTGGTGGCCGCGGGCCGATGTGGGGCGATGACAGCGACTATGGCATGCCGGGCATGATGGGCATGATGGGCGGGATGATGATGCGCGGTGGGTACGGCGGATACGGCCTGCGCAGCGCCTCGCTGATCTCGACCGTCGCCGATCTGGCCGGGATCGAGGTCGCGGACGTGCAATCCGAGCTGAGCGACGGCGCGACTCTGGCCGAGGTGCTGGAAGCGCACGACGTCTCGGTCGACGCCCTCAAGGAAGCCCTGCTGGCCGGCCATGCCGAAAACCTGGCCGCCGCAGTCGCGGATGGCGACCTCACCCAGGCCCAGGCCGACGCGATGCAGGCCCTGATGGCCGCCAACCTGGATGCCAACCTGGAGAACATGCTGAGCGCGACCTGGTCGGGCCACATGCACGGCCGGGGCTGGAATCGCTGGTCGCCGGACGACAGCAGCGGGTCGGACGATACCACCGAGGAAGCCCCGCTGGCGACTCCGCAGGCCAGCAGCTAATCTCCGTTTGTGCACGCCGACATACCGGACTCGTTCCGGGCCGATTGGGCTGCTGTCCCCCCTCGCGGTGAGGGGGGACAGCTTGTTTTCAGGGGGTGCGAGACCCGGTGGGGCCTGCTTTACAGCCCGTTCTGGCGGCTCTCGGCGCGGTACTGGCACCACACGCACTTGGGATCGGGCGGCGGCGCTTCCGGCAGGTCGAGCACGCCCAGCACCTCGTCGATGAAGCTCAGGAACGACTCGTCGTTACGGCTGATCGGGAACCAGCGCAGGCTCCCGGTCAGGAGCGAGCGGCTGGCTTCCTCGCTGGAGAAGTGCTCCGGCGTGAAGGCCAGCAGGCCCAGGCTGCTGACCGGGCTGAGGGCCAGCAGACTCGCGCCGGGGTTTTCCAACGCGTAGGCGTAGGCGCGGAGCTGGCGCGAATAGAGCTGGACGTGGGCCGTCTTGATGTCCGAGGTCTTGAAGTCGATCACGCCGTAGCTGCCATCGTCGAACTGGATGACCGCGTCCAGCTTGCCCTTGATGTAGGCGGTTGCGCTCCGGCCGGGGCGGCTAATCGGGGCCGACTGCACCCATTTTTCGCCGTAAGCGACCGTGCCCGGCGGCAGATCGGGGCTGAGCGCGCTGGTGCGCTGGCTCATGAAGTGCTTGCGCATCTCGATATCGATCACGCCGAAGATCGAGGGGAAGGCCATCGCCGGACGGTTGAAGCCTTCCACGATCTTGAGGTAGAAGCAGCGCTTGCACTCCTGCCACAGGAAGGCGAAATCCGACGGGCTGAGCTTGTAGAGTTGGGACATCCTGGCCTAAGCCTTGCCCGCCACGAAGATCAGCTCGCCGGGGTACTTGGCCCCGTACGGGCTGCGGTCGTAATCGCTGTAGACCGCCTCGATCTTGAACCCGGCCCGCACCAGCAGGTGCTCGGCCTCGAAGCGGAACAGGAAGCGCATCGAGAAGTCGTGGGTCAGGCGTTCCTGCTTGCCGTCGGGATGGCTGACGTAGTAGACCATCTCGACGTCCTGCACCTGGGTCAGCAGGTCGCGGGCGCAGATGCGCGTGCGGCGCACCACCCGCCGCCCGTCGGGCATGGTGAACTCCGGCTCCTCGCCAAATTCGCCCAGGCGGGTCTCGTCCACCAGGTAGGGCAGCGACGGGTTGAACAGGTCCAGCACCAGTTTGCCATCGCCGGCCAGATGGCGGCGGATCGACGCCAGCGCGGCCAGCTCGTCCTCGACCGTGATCATGTGCTGGAACGACCGGAAGGGCACGGTGATCAGGGCAAAGCGCTGGCCCAGGTCGAAGTCGCGCATGTCGCGGCGGTGGAGCGTCACGCGGGCCTGGACGTCCGGCGCTTCCCCGGCCAGCCGGGTGCGGCACACTTTGAGCATCGACTCGTCCAGGTCGAGGCCGGTGATGGTCACGCCGGTGCGGGCGGTGGGGATCAGCACACGGCCGGTGCCGCAGCCAACTTCCAGCACCTCGCCCTGGGCTTCACGGGCCATGTCCACGAAAAAGCCCACATCCTGCCGTTCGCGGTACGGCACGATGTAATCGTAGAATTCAGCGGTGTAGGGACTGGACGGGTACCCGCCTGGGGTCGTGGCCATGTGTCGTTCTCCCGGTACTTTGTGTGGGCGCAGATGCGCCAACTATACCGCGAAAGGGAGACCGGAGGCCAGAGGCAAGGAGGCCGGAGGCCAGGAGGCCAGAGGCAAGAAAAAGCGTCTAAGCGGCAAGCGGCGAGGCGACAAAACAAAGGTCGTGCAACCCGAAAGGGTCGTGTCGAGGCCAGAGGCCGCGCAGCTTCGCTGCGCCGAGGCCAGGAGACCAGAGAAGACCGGAGATTCTGTAGGCGCGGCGGTAGGGCGATGATTCAAATCGACGCGGAACCACCCCACATCCACCCTCAGTAATTCAGCACCACCACCTCGTTGACCGCGCCGCGCCGGTCGGCGCGGGTGTTGATCGCACGCCGGGCCTGGACGATCTCGATCCGGTCGCCCCGGTACAGCGCGTGCACCAGCGGCGCGTCCGCATTGCTGAGCATCACCCGGCAGCCGCGCGCGTCCAGGGCGTGAAAGACGTCCGCCAGGGCGCGCTGGTCGGCCTCCCCGAAGTCGCCCTGGCTGTAGCTGGTGAAATTCGAGGTCGCGTTGAGCGGCACGTAGGGCGGATCGAAGTAGACAAAATCGCCCGGCCCGGCTTCCTCCGGCACGGATCGGAAATCACGGACGGCGATCGTCACCCCTTGCAGCGCCTCCGAAGCGGCCCGCAGGCGCGGCTCGTCCAGGATGGGCGGGTTAGCGTAACGCCCCAGCGGGACGTTGAAATGCCCTTTGCTGTTGACCCGCCACAGGCCGTTGAAACACGTCTTGTTGAGGTAGATCATGCGGGCCGCGCGCTCGACATCGGCGGCAGTCTGGGGCCAGCCCGGTGCGCGGTCGAAATTGCGCACGGCCGTGTAGTGCTCCGGGCTGTGGCGCGCCTTGTGCTCGGCCAGCCGGGCGATCAGGGTTTCGATCTCGTCGCGCACCACCCGGTAGACGTTGATCAGCTCCGGGTTGACGTCATACAGGTGATACCGCCCGGCGAAATCCCGCTCGCGCAGGTGGAAAAAGACCGCGCCGCTGCCGACGAACGGCTCGAAGTAGCGGGCCGGGCGTTCCGGCGGGAATAAGGGTGCGTACTGCGCCAGGAGCTGCCCCTTGCCCCCGGCCCACTTCAGGAACGGGGCCGCCTGCCCCGCCTTAGCGCGCATGGTCTGCCTCGTCGCCCAGCCACAGGCCCATCACCAGATCGTCCAGGTAGTCGCCGTCCTGGTAGATTGCGGCGCGGCGGCGGCCCTCCACCTGGAAGCCGAACTTCTCGTAGACGTGGATGCCGCGCGTATTGCGGGCGTAGACGCGCAGCTCGATCCGCCTGAGTTGGCCCGTCGCGCGCGCCCAGGCGAGCAGGGCCGCGATCAACGCGCTGCCTACCCCCCGGTCGCGCCATTCTCGCCGCACGCTGAGTCCCAGCTCCGCCGCGTGCTGGAGCGCCTTGCGCCGCCCGCCGCGCAGGTTGGCCTCGCCGATGATCTGGCCTTCGCCATCGACCGCCACCACAAAGCGGCTGTTGGGCGTCTCCAGGTAGGTCTGCAGGACGGCGCGCTCGTCCTCGAGCGAGATGTCGAACTCCTCCGGGGTGATGGGGATATCGATCCCCGGCTCGGCCAGGACGGCCCGGACGTGGCCCAGCAGGGCTTCAGCGTCGTCGGGGTGAGCTTGGCGGATCGTGAAGGACATCAAGGCGGTTCCTGGTGATTGGTGGGTAGTTTCTGGTTGTTGGTTGGTGGTCAAGGCCCGGCCCAATGCGTTCGGGCGGGGCCATGCGGTTCTATGATACGCCGTCGCGGAGATTTTGCGATAAGCGGCCGGCGTCCGGGATGACTCAAAGCGGCCGAAAACGAGTACACTTGACACAGTGTGCGGGACACACTCGCCGGAGCGCCCCCGGCCGGGAACCCATCCCCCCACGCTGAAAACAGTCTGCTGTTCACGCTTAGCGCTGCGGAAGGCGCGCCCATGACCTTCGAGATTCATCCCCTGACCGAAGCCGACCGGGCCTGGGTGGCCGGGTTCATCGCCGAACACTGGGGATCGCCGCTGATGGCCGTCCACGGCGAGCT
Organism: Aggregatilineales bacterium; assembly: GCA_029976005.1. Taxonomy (GTDB): domain Bacteria; phylum Chloroflexota; class Anaerolineae; order Aggregatilineales; family Ch27; genus JARKOQ01. The sequence goes on from JARKOQ010000254.1 coordinate 7,340, forward strand.
GTTCCAGATCGACGCGCTGCCCGGCTTCTACGCCATCCAGCCCGGCGATCCCGGCCGGGCCTGCATCGGGCTGGTCACCTACCGGCTGGCCGGGGCGGACTGCGAGGTGATGTCGCTGGACAGCCTGCGCGAAGGGTTGGGAATCGGCACGGCCCTGCTGGAGGCGGTCAAGGGCGCGGCGTGGGCGGCGGGCTGCGCGCGGCTGGTCCTGACCACGACCAACGACAACCTGCACGCCCTGCGCTTCTACCAGCGGCGCGGCTTTGTCCTGGCCGGGGTGCGGCTCAACGCGATCGCCGAGTCGCGCCGCCTCAAGCCGGAGATTCCCCTGACCGGTTACGACGGCATCCCGATCCGGGACGAGATCGATCTGGCGACCGGGCTGTAACAGGCGGTCCCGGCCGGGCGGCATTCAGGCAATTTGCCCACCTCCAGCCTCGTTCACCCGGCGAGCATACCCCACCAGGACGCGGGCCGCCCGTCCGTGGGCGCAAACGTTTTCGGCTGGCGTGGGGCAGACTGCATGAACCATCTTGACAGCCGCCGCAGCCTGCTTTATCCTCCTATTATCAGATCGAAAGCGTTGATTGGGACACATTCGCGGTAGCCCAACGCTCAGAGAGGGCGCGCATCTGGTGGAAGCGTACCCGCGTTCGACCCGCGAATACCCCCCATGAGCGGCCCCGTAACCGCCAACCGTGGTTTCTCGCCACGGTCAGCCGCAAGGGGACCCGGGTAGCTCCGTTATCGGCTCCAAAGGCGCGGCGGGCCGTTCCAGGCCGCCGCGTGAAGTTGGGTGGAACCGTGAGGCGATCACTGCCTCGCCCCAATTCCGGGGGCGAGGCTTTTGTTTTGGACGACCGTGTAGCTGAAGTCAGGACGGGTAGGATGTACACCGTAAAACGTGTCTGGATCGACGACTCCGAAGATATCGAGCTTGGCTCGGCCGACGTGCTGGCCGAAATGGACGACGGCTCCCTGTGGATGGCCCGCTTCGTGACCATCCCCTACTTGCAGCAGCAGATGGACTACGGCCTGCAAGTCAGCGAGGGGCTGCCCAATACGCCGGAGGTGCGCTATGCCACCATCGACACCCGGCACATCATCGTCGACCGGCTCGATCTGGATACGATCGAGGACGTGATCGATAATCTGCTGGCCCTGGATGTCTTCGAGAGCATGCTCGCCCCCGTCTCTGGGGCGAATTCCGAGGAATTCCTGGCGTATACGGCCCTGGGCTTCTAGGCAGGCCGGGCAAGAAACAGCGCGCCGGCGGCCCGCTTCAGGCAGGGAATGCCGCCTGGGGCTGACCGCCGACGGCTGAGTGCTGAACGCTTTTTTTACACGGAGGCTGCCATGACTGAGGACGAAACCTTCACCATCACTCCCGGCCCCCGGTAGGACGGTCTGCGCGCGGTCCTGCCAGCGGGGGGCATCCGGATTTCGCCGGGCGGCAGGGCGGGGCGCAGACGGCCTTTCCCCCTCCAATTGACAGTTCTATACGCTCGTTCAGCCCACCGGGCGGGCTTCGTGCCGCGCCGGGGATGGGATAGCGCCGCTTTAGTCGAGGACACCTATGGAACGCTACCAGGACAGCAAGCTGTACCGCATTCGCCATTCCGCCGCGCACGTCATGGCCCAGGCCGTGCTGGAGAAATTCCCGGATGCCGGGATCGCCATCGGCCCGCCCATCGAGGACGGCTTCTACTACGACTTCGACCTGCCCCGCCCCCTGACGGCGGAGGATTTGCAGGCCATCGAAAAGCGGATGCGCGAGATCATCGCCGAAGGCCACGAATTCAAGCGCACCGAAGTCTCGGCGGACGCCGCGCGCAAGGTCTTCGCCGGGCAGAAGTACAAGCAGGAATTGATCGACGGCCTGGAACAGGGCGGCCGTGACGAATACGGCAACCCCGTGGAAGGCCCGGTCACGATCACGACCTACCGCCAGGACAAGTTCGAGGACCTGTGCCGCGGCCCGCACGTGGCCAACACGCGCGAGATCAACCCGGCCGCGATCAGCATCACCTTCCGCGAGCCGGCCGGAGCCTACTGGCGCGGCGACGAAAAGCGCGAGATGCTGACCCGCATCTACGGCACGGCCTGGGAAACGGCCGAGCAGCTTGAGGAATACCTGAACCTGCTGGAGGAGGCCAAGAAGCGCGATCACCGCGTGCTGGGCCAGAAGCTCAACCTGTTCCTGATCGACCCGCTGGTCGGCAAGGGGCTGGTGCTGTGGAAGCCCAAGGGCGCGCTGGTGCGCGAAGCCCTGACGGACTTCATGCGCGAGGCGCAGCGCGAGGCGGGTTACTGGCCCGTGGTGACGCCCAACATCGGCAACATCGAGCTGTACAAGACGTCCGGGCACTATCCGTACTACAAGGACAGCCAGTTCCCGCCCGTGGAAGTGGACGAGGAGCAGTTCCTGATCAAGCCCATGAACTGCCCGCACCACTGCATGATCTACAAGAGCGAAATGCACTCCTACCGCGACCTGCCGCTGCGCCTGGCGGAGTTCGGCACGGTCTACCGCTACGAGAAGAGCGGCGAGCTGAGCGGCCTGACCCGCGTGCGCGGCTTCACGCAGGATGACGCCCACCTGTTCGTCACGCCGGAGCAGCTCCTGGAGGAGTTCATCGGCGTGGCCGACCTGATCAAGCGCGTGTTCGGGACGCTGGGCATGGCCGACTTCCGCGCCCGCGTCGGCAAGCGCGATCCGAACTCGGACAAGTACGTGGGCGATCCGGCCGTGTGGGAAGTGGCGACCCAGGCCATTATCGACGCCTGCCAGCGGATGGGCCTCAACTACACGGTGGAAGAGGGCGAGGCGGCCTTCTACGGCCCCAAGCTGGACTTCATCGTGCGCGACGTGCTCAAGCGCGAGTGGCAGCTCGGCACGGTCCAGGTCGACTACAACCTGCCGGAGCGCTTCGAGCTGGAGTACATCGGGCAGGACGGCCAGCCGCACCGCCCGGTGATGATCCACCGCGCGCCGTTCGGCTCGCTGGAGCGCTTCATGGGCATCCTGATCGAGCATTTCGCGGGCGCGTTCCCGGCCTGGCTCTCCCCGGTGCAGGTGATGCTGATCCCGGTCGCCGACCGGCACGTGGCCTACGCCCAGGAGGTCGTGCGCAAGCTCAAGGCGCGCGGCCTGCGGGCGGAGGTGGACGACTCCACCAACCGGATGGGCAACAAAATCCGGCTGGCCCAGGAGCAGAAGGTCCCGTACATGCTGGTCGTGGGCGACCGCGACATCGAGGCCGGGGCGGTCAGCGTCCGGCTGCGCACGGGCGAGGACCTGGGCGCGATGGCGGTCGATTCCTTCGTGGACATGCTGGAGGGCCTGGTCAAGGCCCGCTCGCTGTCCCTCCTGCCGGACAAGGCCTAGCCGTATCGCCGCCGGATAACCTCAACAACGACGCCCTTCTCGCCTCGCGGGAAGGGCGTTTGATTCAGAACCCGTTCACAGTCG
>JARKOQ010000018.1 GCA_029976005.1 Aggregatilineales bacterium
TGCGCAGCAGGACCTTGGCGTCTTTCCAGAAGCCTTCCAGGTCATAGTAGCTGCGCAGCTCTTCCGAGAAGATGTGCACCACCACGTCGTTGTAATCCAGCAGCGTCCAGCCGGAGCGCCCGCCTTCCTGGCTGCGCGGAAACAGGCCGTAATCCTTCTTGATATTCTCGTACACGCGGTCCGCCAGGGCTTTGAGCTGGCGCTGGTTGTCGCTGCTGCAAATGACGAAATAGTCCGCAATGCCGGTCACGTCGCGCAGGTCGAGCAGGACGATATCCTCGCCCTTAACGTCCTCGAGCTGGGTGACGATAGCCCGGGCCAGGTCTATGGATTCCAGAAGGCCCTCCTTGGGGTGGTCTGTCGATCGATTGCGGGCATTGTAGCACAGCCCGTACCCGGCTTCCAGTCGGGAGGGCCGGAAGTGCGGAAAAGCAAGGCGAACCGCCAGGACGCCAGGGACGCAAAGGACAGACTCGGAGAAAGGCAAAAGCGGAAAAAACGGTATGTTGCCGAGGCAACGAATCAAAAGCAGCGCCGGAAGGGGGTTCCGGCGCTGCGCGTTCACCTTTGGGCTGTCGGCGTTCAGGTCAGCGGGACGCCCAGCAGCTCCTTCAGGTCGTCCAGGAACTTGCCCACCCCCAGCTCCGGGATGGCGCTCCATTTCTGGCCCCACTGCTGGATGTGGCGCAGCAGCCCAGCCTGCTCCGCCAGCGGCAGGCCGCGCAGGTAATCATAGATCGTGCCGAGCATGGCTTCCTTCTGCACCGAGTCCGGGGAGAAGAGCGCGAAGTAGGCATAGGCGCGGGCGAAGTGCTCCAGCCCGGCCGGGTAGTCCTTGCGCTCCAGGGCCATCCGGCCGCGCAGCCGCTCGACCTTGCCCAGCGGCCAGAAGTATTCGTTGCGCTCTCGCTTCGGCAGGGGCCTGTCGAGCGCGATCTGGTAATCCGGCCCGATGGTTTCCTCGGCCTTGGCCAGGCAACGCGCCGCCTGCGGATCGTCGCCGGACAGGGCGTAGACCTCGGCCAGGTCCTCCAACAGGTTGGCACACTCGACTTCGTCCACGTTGGGCGATTTGATGGCTTCTTCCAGATAGGCGCGGCTCTTGTTGAAGGCCTGGGTGGCTTCGCGCAGGCCGCCCTGGGTCGCGTTGAGCAGGCGGCCGTATTCGCGGTAGGCGCGGCCCAACCCGGCGTTGATCTCGGCTTCGCGGGCCTGGAGGCCGTGTTCCTGGGCGATGGTTTGGGCGCTGTTCAGCTCGGCGATCGTGGTATCCAGCATCATGCGGGCCGAATCCAGCCGCCAGCCGCGCTCGATCTGGCGGCGGGCCATCCGCCGCCGGGCATGGGTGATGTGCTGGTAAGCCCGGCAGGAGCCGTGCGCGTCCTCCAGATCGCGGAAGATACTGAGCGCTTCCTGGCCGTATTCGACGGCCCGGCTGTAATCCCCGATCATGCCGTACACGGCCGCCAGGGTGGAGTAGGTCAGGCCCCGGCTGTAGTCGCTGCCCATGCTTTCGTTGATCTGGAGCGCCTCGTCGGCCACCGGCCGGGCCAGCTCCATGCGCCCCTGCTGGGCATACACGTAGGCCAGACTGTTGAGCAGGATCGCCAGCTCGTCGTGGTAGGCGTTCAGGCTGCGGAAGGCGGCCTTGGCGATCACGTAGTGCTCCACGGCGTGATGCAGCAGCCCGCCGTTGCGGTACTGGAAGCCGATGGCGTAGTGCAGCCGGGCGACGGCCACCGTCTCCTCCGGCGCGCACTGCTCCAGGCGGGGCAGGCGCGCGATCAGGGCGTTGGCCCGATTCACCAGACGCTCGTCATAACCGGCCAGGGTCGCCGCCGAATCGAGCCAGCGGGCGTAGATGTTGGCCAGGAAGGCCACGTCGCGCTGCGGGTCGATGTGGAAGGTCTCCGGCGCGGCTTCGATCTTGGCCGCGAAGCGCACCGCCTTCTCGTGCTGCCCCCACCAGTAGAAGCGCTCCATCCACAGCCGCACGCTCTCCCGGATCACGGCGTCGTGAGTCACGCCCGCGTCGGCGAAGCGCGCCCGGCGGCGGGGCGGATCGCCTTCCTCGGTGCCCGGCTCGTTGTAGAAGCGCAGGAACTCGTCCAGCAGGCGGATCGAGTAGCCCGTCCAGCGGTTGCGGATGGCTTCCTCGCTCAGGCGCAGGTACTCGTGGTAGCCTTCCCCGGCGTTGCAGACCAGGGCGTAGTACAGGCGCTCCACCTGGTACTTGTGGAGCTGGGTGCGCAGCCCGATGCGCTGCTGCGGGTCGCGGGCCGCATCGATGCGCTTTTGCAGGGTCTCGATGTGCTTCTGGTAGTATTCCTTGATCAGGGTGCTGGCGGTCTGCTTCTCGCGGATGAGCAGCCCCAGGATCATGGAGGGATTCAGCAGGCGGTAGACCTCGTCGTGAAGGAAGGTGCGCGTGGTGTGGTCGAGCCGTTCGGCGTCCGCCGCGCCGGATGGGGTCACGTCCGGCCAGGCTTTGAACTGCTTGACGATGGACAGGTCTTCCATCGCCGTCAGCCAGCGTTCGGCGTCCTCGCGGGGAATGCCGACCGCTTCCAGGATGTCGGGATCGACCCCCTTGGGGATCAGGGCGATGTTGCTCAGCACGACGCCCATCTCGCCCGTCTGGTTGAAGAGGGTGCCCAGGATGTGGCTCTTGATCAGGCGTTGGGCCTCGCTCAGGCGCGGATCGCCGTCCGGCGCGTCGACCAGGTGAGCATTCTTCTGGAACACCTCCAGCAGGATGCGCGGTTCCTGGGCCAGTTTGGCCAGCAGGTCGGCGATCAGGTGGATGAAGACCGGGCGGCCGCCGGTCAGGCGGTGCAGGCTGGGCAGCAGCTCCTCCGGGAAGTATTTGGCCGCGTCCTCCGGGAAGAGGGCGTGGATGAACTGGCGGGTTTCCTCCAGGTCGAGGTTGGGCAGCTTCCAGACCCTGAGCCGGTTGCCGAACGCCTTCCCCAGGTCGTGCGCGAGGCGCTCCTGATGGTTGACCGACTGGTCGACCGAGCCGGATTTGGGCCGCCCGGCGAAGACGATCAGCACGTTGGCCAGCTTGGGCAGCTCTTCCAGCATCCAGTAACGGACGCGGGTATCGACTTCCTCCAGCCCGGCGTTTTCTTCCACCACCGAGCTTTCGTACTGGAGGACTTCCATCGTGTCGAAGCAGATCACGAGCTTGCGCATGTCGTGGGCCATCTCGCGCGCCTCGCGCACGAAGACGGCGCTCAGGTCGCGCCGGTGCGCTTCCAGCACGCCGGGGTCCGCGCCGCGCTCGCGCAGGAGCTGGAATCCCTCGCGTTGCTCGCGGTAGTCCCGGAAGTATTTGCCGGCCCGATCCAGGCCGTCGACGATGGCGCGCTCCACGTCGCTGTTGCTATGGGTATCGGTGTGGTACAGGTCGATGATGCCGCTGAAGGCGAAGGCCGGGCCGCCCGCCTCGACCATACTGCGCAGTTCTTCCAGAAGGCGGGTCTTGCCATACCCACCCTCCGCCCAGAAGTAGATGATGTGGTTTTCGCCCCTGGCATACAGGCAGTCCCGCAGGTACGCCAGCTCGTCCTTGCGCCCAATCAGGGGGATTTTGCTTGTGAGGGCCTGGTTGTGGTTCACTGTTCCGCCTCCTGTGGCGTGACCGGCGACAAGCTCCGCCGGCCGGGTAGTCGCGCTAAAGGGACGCCCGCGCGCCGGTCATTTGCCGCCGCGCGCCTCCGCCTCGGCGGCCCGCCGCCGGTAGTCGGCTTCCTGGCGGGCATACTGGGCCTGGGCCGTCTCGTCGTCTTTCAGATACAGCTCCGCCAGATGGTGGAGCGCGTCGGCTGCCGCCAGACAGGCCTGGCGGTAGCCCTCCGGATTCAGGACGCGCAGGCAGTTGCGCATGACATCCCGCAGGACGCCCGACAGGCGATCCTCCTCGCGCTCGCGCCAGATCACGGTATTGCTGATCCGGAGCTGGCCCAGCCCGCGGGCGAAGAAGTAGTCCGGTTGGTCGGCGGTTTCCGCCGGGATGGACTGGCCGGGCAACTGCTGAAGGTAGGCTTTGAGGGTGGTCGCGTCGAACCAGTCCAGCACGCTGGCCCACCACAGGATGTCCCACCAGGCCGGTTCGATCCGGCTAAAAAACTCTTGCTCGATAAAAGGCTTCACAATCTCCCGACACAAATCCTTGCGCAGCCCGCCCGGCGCGGCCGGCGGCCAGTCGAGCGCGGCCAGGTACTCGGCCAGCCGGGCGCTCAACCCCGGATGGCCCAGGGAAAACTCCAGCACGAGGCCGGTCGCTTCCGCGACGGCGCGCTTGTGGCCGGCGGCCTTGAAGCGGCGCAGGCGCAGGATTTCGGCCACCTGGGCCGGGGCGTCGTCGGCGATCGACAGTGGCGTCAGGGACACCAGGCGCAGGTCGCGCCGCACCGCGAAACGGGTCAGCGGGGCGGGCATTCGCCCGGCGAAGACCAGAGAGACCTTGTGGGCCACGACCAGCGGGCTGATCAGGTCCAGCTCGATCTGATCCCAAAAATGCTTGTCGTCCTGAATCGCTTCGGTGGTGTCGATGAAGAGGTAGGTGGGCTGCTGTTTGGCGAGGAGGTTGATCTGGGTAACCGCGCCGCGGGCCATGTTGGTGAAGTCCAGCGATCGATCCAGGGTCAGCGCGGACTGCTCGGCGAGGGTCTGGAGGAAGGCCTGCGGCCGGTCGGAGGCGGGGCGGAGCGCCTCGCAGTCGACGACCAGCACGCAGGCTGCGGGCGGCTCGACGCGCAGCCTTTTCATGGCCTCCCTGAGCAGGCTCGTCTTGCCGATGCCCGACTCGCCGTGGACGTTGATGACGTAGGGGGGCTGTTCCTTGTCACATAACAGCGCCAATTCCGCGCTGCGCCCCTGGAAGGAATAGTCGGATTCGTATGGAACGCTCATGGAAGAATCTCCTGCACCCGGGGAAACACGCGCCAGGGCTGGCCGGTAAAAAACGGCGCCAGGCTGGGCGCCGCCTCTGAAGCATGCCGCACGGGGAAAAGAGAAGGGGCCGAACCTGACCACCCGCGCGACGGTCCAGATAGGCCAGCCAGCACATCGAGAGCGACACGTTCCACCATGGGTCTATCCTCCGGGCAGCCCCGAAGCCCGGCGCGATCCCTCGCGCCAGCATCACCAGGGGCCTGGCAGAACGCCCAACCCGGACGAACAATGCAGTGATGTGCGCCCCCCTTCAAGTTGTAGTCTCAGTATAGGGCGCACCGGGAGCGCGTTCTATCCCAGGTCAATGGCGTTTACGTGACAGTTGTGTGACATTGGCGGGGTGGGGACGCTCTCGCGCCTGGCCCCGGACTCGCGCGGGAAGGCAGACGATCGATCCGCGCGAGTCCGGGCCGGGTTCAGGTCTGGGGCGGCTATCCCGCCGGGATGAAGTGGACGGCGCTCCACAGCTTCGGCTCCGGTGCGGCCAGGGCCGTCTGGGAGCCGTCGCTGACGCTCAGGACCCAGTCGGTCACCGTACACTGGGTCGAGTCGAGGTGCCGGTTGGTGTTCTGGATAATCAGGTAGGTATAGGTGTACGGCCGGGTATCGACCGTGCCCCGGTTGCCCAGGTCGATGATCGCCGCGCTGTCCGCCGGCTGGTCGACGCCGACCGCGGTCAGGCTGAGGTTGGGCTGGTCGATGCTGAAGGTATACAGGCCGGGCTGGGCCACCAGGACGTAATCCACCGCCATTTCCTGCACGCCGGAGCTGCGCGGCCGGACTTCGCCCAGGCCGTTGACGTTGCTCTCCACCCGCACGCGGGAGGTGATCTCCGGGGCCAGGGTGTAGTCGAGCAGCAGGTTGCGGATGGCGTAGCGCTGGACGATGGCCTGAGGCGTGGTGCCCAGCTCGTCCGCCAGCAGGTAGAAGCTGTCCAGGCCCTCGTGGATGGCGATCAGCTCCCACAGGCGGCGCACGGCCTGCGGGCCGTAGTCCTGGGCCAGCGAGTCGATCAGCAGCCATTCGCCGTAGATGCGGGTATCGTACTTGGCGTCCTCCGGCATTGCGCCGATGCACAGATCGGGGGTGGCGAAGACGTCGCCGACGTAGGGGGTCGCGTCCTGATCTTCCGGGAAGACCAGCGTCTCCATCCAGCTCGCGGTGGCTTCGTAGTACCATTCGCCGCCGATGTCGTTCAGATCATAGCCGAACTGGATCGAGTGGTTGAACTCGTGGGCGGCGGTGGTGCGCATCAGGCCCAGGTAGCCGTCCCAGCCGTCGAAGTCGTTGTCGATCACCAGGTAGCTGTAGGTGGCCCATTCCTCGACCGGGGGGGTGTTGGGGTTGTCCCCCAGCAATTCCTCCGGCATCGAATAGCCCATCGCGTCATCGGTGCTGAGCGAGTCCATCAGGTACACGTCGTAGCGCGTATCGCCGCCTTCGCCGCAGTCGGTGGGCGGGGCGGGCCAGCCCATCTCCATCACCTCGCGCTTCCACACCTGGTCGAGGATCGCCGCGACTTCGTCCACGTAGTGGGCCATCGCGCCGTCCGCGCCTTCCTGGGTATAGTGGAGCACGAAGAAGTCGGTTTCCAGGCGCTGCTCCGGCCCGCTGAGGCTGGGCCGCGTCGCCAGGACCGAGCAGTCGGTGATCGTCAGCCCGCCGGAGGCGGGGCCTTCGCCGCCTTCGGCCGGGGTCGAGCCCCAGTAGACGGCGACCTCGTCGCCGGTGGGCCGGGCGCTGCCCGCCAGCACATCCGGTGCGTCGATGCCGATCAGCAGCCGGAAGTCGCCAGAGCTGTCCGCGTTGTAGCGGGTCACGGCCAGGCTGTAGTCGCCGCTTTCGGGCACGCGGTATTCCAGGGCGGAGTTGGTCCCGCCGCCGCTGTCGTCGTCCTCGACGAAGGTCTCCTCGAAGTCGATGTCTCCCAGCAGGAGATAGGTGTCCAGTTCGCTGCCGTCCGCCTCGGCATAGGCGTAGATCGTCTCCCCGGCCACCAGATTGTACAGATCGTAAAACTGGTATTCCGCGCTGTCGTCCACCGTGCCGGTAAATTCCTGCACGCGCGGCCCACCCTGCGCCGCCGCCAGGCCTGCTCCGGCCAGGATCACGCCCACCAGGATCACGCTGATACCCCAATGCCGCTTCATCATTCCACCCTCAATTCCGCTCGAACCGAAAAAACAGCCAACCGCAAAAATCACTGTAGCTCTTTAGAAAAGCATGGTGGCGAGTCCAGCAACAAGGGCGGTTGTATCGCCCGCGACTCAAGTCGCGGGCCAGGGATACCAAGTCCACTGAAAGTGGACTCAAAAAGCGCCCAACCCCCAGTCCGCTTCAGCGGACTTCGTGTCCGTGCCCCGCGCTGCCTCTTGATCGGATCACCTAACCACGCTATTCTGCGGTGTTACCGACGGTCGTTTTTCTCCGTGGCCTTCCTGTGCGCTTTTTGCGTGCTTCGCGTTTGGTTATCTTTGACGCGATCGCACCGCCACCGGAACCGGGTGCCACTACGTTCCATTATCGCCCGAAATCATCCGTTTCGCCCATAGGACAAAACGCGCATGGCAAAGTGTCCAGGCGAGAGACTGGCCCGATCGATATCGGTCGTCGGGGTGGGCACCGGACCGAAAAAGACATCTCACCACGGAGGGCACAGAGGGCGCGGAGGAAGAACCATGAACGCGCAGTTTTTCCGCGGGTTGTCTTTCTCCGCGTTTTTCCTTGGCGTCCCTGGCGTTTTGGCGGTTCGACCCGCCTTTGTCCTGCACCGGCCGTTCGATCACCGGAAACAAAACGTGCCGGAGTTGTCCTCAGGCACGTTTTCGCGCTTCCAATAAGGCTGCCGTGCGGCGGCGACTCTACCGGTCGCGGACCGGCACGATCGTCACCTTGCGGTTGTCGCCCTCGCCGACGCTCTGGGTGTAGACGTCCGTCCGGTCGCGCAGGGTCAGGTGGATGATGCGGCGCTCGTAGGCCGCCATCGGCTCCAGGGTGACGGTGCGCCCGCGCTGGGTGGCCTGCTTGGCCATGCGCAGGGCCAGGCTGCGCAGCCGGCGCTCGCGGCGTGACTTGTAGCGCTCCACGTCGACCACGAGGTTGGCGCGGCGCTGAATGTCGCGGCTGACGATCAGACGGGTGATGTATTGCAGGGCGGCCAGGGTGTCGCCCCGGCGGCCGATCAGCGCGCCCAGGTCGCGGCCGCTGATCTGAAGCACCAGCGGGCCGATCTCGTTGTCGTCGGCGGCGTCGACGTAATACGGCTCCACCTGGGCGTCGATGCCCATCTTGCTCAACAGTTCCTGGAGGGTCTCCACGGCCACGCGCGCCTCATCATCGTCGGCGGCGGGTGGGCGGGTGGGCAGTTCGGGCGCTTCTTCCAGGTTGGCTTCGGAAAGCGACCGATCGGCGGCGTGGCCCCGCTCGGACTGGCCACCCCGTTCGGAACGGCCCCGGTCCGATTGACCGCCCCGGTCGGGACGCTCCCCACGCTCCGGGCGTGGCCCGCGCGACTCGCGGTGCTCACGCGGTTCCTTCGGCTCGCGCGCGGCCTGGGAGTCGCGGCGCGGCGCGGGCGGCTTGGCGCGCTCCGCCGGCGCAGGCGGGGGCGCGACGGGGGCCAGCAGGGTCAGGCGGACGCGGGCGGGCTTGCCGCCGATGCCAAACAACCCCCGGCTGGATTCTTCGAGGACTTCGACGATGACGTCTTTACTGCTGGCGTTCAGTCGAGCCAGACCGTTTTTGATCGCGGTATCGACATCTGGCCCGGTCGCTTCTACGAAGCGTGGTTCGCTCATGCGTCAGCCCCTCATTTGACCTTGCTGGTCTTGGCTTTGCGAGACGACGAATCAGGCTCTGCCGGTTCCGTGGCAGCCGTGCGCTTGAAGGGATTGAGATTGCTCAGGTTGGTCTTGCCCATCAGCGAATACTGGACGATGCCGATCAGGTTGGAGACCACGAAATAAATCGACAGGCCTGACGCAAACGAAAGGGAGAAGAAGAAGAACATGATCGGCATGACCGTGGTCATCGACTTGGTCATGGCCGCCGCCTGTCCCCCATCATCCGGGGTGGCGGGCATCATCAGCCGCTGTTGGAGCCAGGTAGTGACCAGCACCAGGATGGGCAGGATGTAATACGGGTCCGGCTGCACCAGGTTGAGCCACAGGAAGTGGTTGTTGAGCGGGATCAGGGTATCCAGGCCGGGAACCAGGAAACGGCCGGACAGGTCGATGAGTTGGAGCGGCGTGGCCCCCAACACCTGGATGATGGCCTGGTAGAGGCCGATCAGGATGGGGAACTGGATCAGCAGCGGCAGGCAGCCCCCGGCCGGGTTGTACCCGGCTTCCCGGTACAGCTCCATCTGGGCCTGGGCCAGCTTTTCGCGGTCGCCCTTGTACTTTTCTTGCAGCTTCTTGAGCTTGGGCTGCAATTCCTGCATCGCCTTGCTCGAGCGCTGCTGCTGGACGGTCAGCGGATGGGTCAGCAGCCGGATCAGAATCGTGAAGGCGATGATCGCCAGCACCATGTTCTGCCCCAGCAGTTGATACAGGGCGACTAGGACGGTGATGAACGGGTTAAGAATGATATCCCACATGTGGTTTTTCCTGGGTCCCTGGCGTCCTGAACGTTATTCGCTGCTCGTGGCGGCCGGATAGCGCCAGACTTCGCGCCCGCCGTCCGCCGGGTCGTAGGCGATCAGCATCCGCGTCGCATCCAGCGTGCTGACTACCACCAGCCCATCCGGGGAGAGGACCGCGTCGCTCAACACGTCCGCGCCCGCTTCCTGCGTCCAGACCGGCAGCCCATTCTCGCGCTCGACCGCGTAGACCCGGTTGTCGCGCGAGCCGACGACCAGCATGTCGTCCACCACCAGCGGCGTGGCCCGGATGGCCTCGGTCGCCACCCGACGCTGCCAGAGCGGCGTCAGATCGCCGGTCTCCAGCGCGTACAGGGTTCCGCTCAGGTCGCCGAAGTAGACGACCCCGTCGACCAGGGCCGGCCCGCCCCAGACCCAGTTCTGGGTATCGAAGGTCGCCACAATCTCGCCCGTGGAGGCATCGATCTTGAAGAAACGGTGGGCGAAGCTGCCCACGAACAGCATGCCATCCTCGTAGGCCGGTGTCCCGGCGACTGCCCCTTCCAGGCTGCGCCGCCAGAGTTCCTCGCCGGTGTCCAGATCGAGCGCGTAAAGGTTCTTGTCCAGCGAGGTGACATAGACCACGCCCTCGACGATCAGGGGAGTCGCCCAGACGCCGTGCAGGGTGTCGCTGAAGCGCCAGACCAGCTCGCCGCTGCGCTGGTTGAGCGCGATCACGCCCTGGTCGCTCATGCCGACGATGACCTTGCCCTGGGCGACCGCCAGCCCGCCGATGATCTGGGTCTTGGCATCGGTCTCATTGATCCAGATCGTCTGGCCGTTGTCGCGGTCGAGGGCGTAGATTTTGTGGTCGAAGCCGCCGATGAAGACGGTTTCCTCGGTCAGGGCGGGGTGGGCATAGAACTGGAGGTGTTGGTTGCGGTCGGCGGCGGTTGGGAATTCCCAGCGCGCGGTGCCGGCATTGTTGAGGCGGGTCACGCGGTCGAGGTTGGCCATGATCAGGCCGTTGTCATCCGCGGCCAGGCCCGCCCAACTCCCTGCCGCGACCTGGGGCGCGCAGCCCGCGGCCAGCAGGGCCAGGGCCAGCAGCAACCATAAAAAGCCACGTCCTCCGAACCGGCGACGCGACTGACCTTCATCCGACATGGCCCGCGAAGGCTGCGGGACAGCGCATGTTTTCAATGGTGCTCCTTCAGGGTACCGGGTCGTATCCACCAGGATTCATGGGGTGGCAGCGGGCGATTCGCTTGAGACCCAGCCAGCCGCCTTTGCGAAAACCGTACTTTTCGATGGCCTGGTAGGTGTATACCGAACAGCTCGGCGTGAACCGGCAGCTTGGCGGCAGGATGCGCGACAGGGTGAGCTGATACAGCCGGATCGACCACAACGCCAACCGTCTCAACATCTTTTTACACCTCGATGGTCGGATTAGCGACCCCAGTGTACATCAGACCCGCGCGCCGCAACAGGTCTTGCAGGGCGCGCGTCAGGTCCGCGAACGGGCAGTCGAGTGCCCGGGGCCGGGCGATCACGATCACATCGTAACCGGGCGCGATCCGGGGATGCAGGGCATGGATAGCCGCACGGAACCGGCGCTTCACCCGATTCCGGGCGACAGCGCCGCCGATCTTCCGGGTCGTGATGATTCCGTAGCGGTTGTGATCCAACGAGTTAGGAGCAACACTCAGCACCAGCAGAGGGTGCGTCCAAGTTTTGCCTTCAGCGCGCAGCCGCTGAAAATCCCGGCTGTGCCGCAGACGCAAACGTCGCTGCATCGAATCCGGATAACCGGCTAGCTCTTCCAGTTAATGCGCTTGATGTGGCCCAGCTTGACCGTGAGCTGATGACGGCCCTTGGCGCGGCGTGCCTTGAGCACTTCGCGGCCCTTCTTGGTCTGCATGCGCTGGCGGAAGCCGTGAACGCGCAGACGACGGCGAATCTTGGGTTGCCAGGTACGTTTGGGCATGATGCTTGTATCCTTCTACAGATTCGGTTCCGAAAAACCGCCCTAAAGGGGCGGATTGGATGCGAACAGCAGCGGTTCAGTATAACCGATCGTGATCGCCCGGTCAACCGTATTTTTTCGCAGCCGGGGCGATCGCGGCAAAGTGAAAAAGCCTCTCACCGCGCAGGACGCAAAGCACGCGGAGGCAAGGCCAGGACCCTCCGTGCTGGCCCGCGCGGCCCCGGCAATCTACTTCGGTCCGGCGGGCAGCAGCGCCAGCAGGCTATCCCCAAAGAACAGGGCCAGCCCGGCCAGCAGGATCACGGCGGGCCATTTTTTGTCGTCCGCCAGCAGGAACAGCACCGCCCCCACCACCAGAACGCCGCTGCCGCAGACCCGGTTCCAGCCGAAGGATTGGGTCAGCACTCCGCAGACGATGATCGAGACCGCCACGGCCAGAATGACATAGAATAGCGTCCGGTCATTGCCGGAACGGGACTCCAGACGGCTGCGCAATTTGCTCATGAGTATCCTTGATCGGGTTCAGGCGGGTATAGAGTCAAGGTCAGCCACGGCCGCGCCCTCAACCTGCCTCATTGTACCTCGCGAAGGCACCCACAGGCATGCCCGCCAAAGCGCACGGAATACCTCGCATCCTGATCTACGTGCGCTGTACGCGCCGGGTTGCACCGCCGGGTTAGAAGAACTTGACCACGATGTCGCTGATGATGTTGGCGGCGACGTCGCTGCTGCCGACGGCGTGCAGCATGTGCCGGTAAATTTCGCGCAGCTTGAGCATCTCGACCACATGACTGAGGTCTTTCGGCCCCCGGAACAGCTCCGCCAGGGCGGTGGCGTACAGGACTTCCATGCGGTTGTCGATCGCCTTGGCCCGCACGGCATGATCCTCGGCCACGCTGGGGTGGTGCTCCAGGCGCTGCATCGCCAGGTTCAGCTCCCCGGCGGCCTCGTTGAGCAGGTCGGCCATCTCTTGCAGGTAGCCGGTGGGCTTGACCTGGAGGATGTCCATCTCGTTGACGACCGAGTACATGTAGTCCAGCACATCGTCCAACGCGCGCGACAGGGCGAAGATGTCCTCGCGGTCGATGGGCGTGACAAAGGTGCGGTTCAGTTCGTCGATCAGGATGCGCCGGATTTCGTCGGCATTCTTCTCGACCTCGCGCAGGGCCTGGGCGTTGCGGTTGCTGGGCTTGCGCATGTATTCGACCAGGGCCGCGCCGCCATCGACCAGCGAGGCGGACTGCTCCGTCAGGCGTTCCAGGAAGTTGTTGTGACGCTTGGGAACCAGCGCCTGCAAGCGGCTTTTGATGCGATCGATTCGGGTGTTCACGGCACACTCCTTCCGGACTGACCACTAAACCGGGTTCAATGCCTGAATAAGTCCATAAGCCAGGGCGCTGACCAGGGCCGCCAGTGGGATCGTGATCAACCAGGCGACCAGGATATTCTTGAAGACGCTCCAGCGCACCATGCGCGCGCGCTCCGCGCTGCCCGCCCCGACGATGGCCGAGCTGACGACCTGGGTGGTGCTGACCGGCCCGCCCAGCAGGGCCGCGCCCAGGATCACGATCGTCGAGGCCCCCTGCGCGCCCAGGCCGTGAATCGGCCGCAGGCGGTAGAAGCGCCCGCCCAGGGTGCGGATCAGCCGCCAGCCGCCAAACAGGGTGCCGAGCGCGATCGCCCCGGCGCTGGCCGCGATCACCCACAATGGCACTTCGAAGGCGGGCAGGACGCCGGCGGCGACCAGCCCCAGGGTGATCACGCCCATCGTCTTCTGGGCGTCATTCGCCCCGTGGGACAGGGCCAGGGCGCTGGCCGTCACGAGCTGCCCGCGCCGGAACCAGCGGTTGATCTTTGGCGATGCGCCGCTGGCCGCGAAGCGCAGGAAGCGCATCATCAGAAAACCCGCGATCACGCCCAGGATCGGCGAAATGAACAGGGCCAGCAGGATTTTATCCAGGCCCTCCACCCGGATCGCCTGCGGCCCGTACCCGGCCAGGACTGCCCCCAGAATCCCGCCGATCAGGGCGTGGGAAGAACTGGAGGGAATGCTCAGCGCCCAGGTCAGGACGTTCCAGGCGATCGCGCCGATCAGTGCGGCCAGGACGACGTTGACCGTCATCGCCTCTTCCATGACCAGCTCGCTGCCGATCGTCCGGGCGACCGCCACGCCAAACAGGAAGGGGCCGGTCACCTCGCCAAGCGAGGCCAGCAGCAAGGCGGTACGCGGGCCGAGCGCCTGGGTGGAAATCACGGTCGCCACGACGTTCGAGGAGTCGTGCAGCCCGTTCCAGAAGTCATAGATCAGGGCGGCGATGATCAAGGCCCAGACTTCGACCGGCATCGATGCGACCTTTCTTCATCCGGGGCAGGCTCCCCAGACCAAAAACCCAGCGGGGCAACCATCGCGCGCTGGGAAAGCCGAATCGCCATCAATCTTTAAGAACTGATTAAATCATTACCTCTCTTTTAACATCATTGTCCTAAAAACACAACCCCGCATCGGCTGGCGTGACCCTGGCCGGGAAGGACAAAGAAACTGGTCACGGATAGGACGGATTGGAGACGGATTGACACGGACAAACCAGAAGGCTATGGACCGCGTTCGGGGCCTGGCTCAAATCCGTGCCAATCCGTGCTGTCTCCCTCCTATCCGTGGCCTGTTCCTTGTTTTCGATTGCTACCCACGCCGGGGATCGGCGTGCTACACTGGGCGCTATCGCCCTGCGGCGTTCGGTCGCCGCGTGCCGAAAGGGAACGGCTCCCCATGCCCCGACTGACTTTGCCCGCCCTGCTCGATCCGCACGTCCACCTGCGCGGGATGGACTGGGCCTACAAGGCCGACTTCGCCAGCGAGACCGCCGCCGCCCTGGCGGGGGGCTACTGGGCCGTGCTGGACATGCCCAACACCGCCCCATCGACCATCGACCGCCCGGCGCTCGACCGCAAGCTGGCCGAGATCGGCGCGGCGGCGGTGTGCGACTGGGGGGTCTATTTCGGGGCCAGCCAGGCCGACAATACGGCCGCCTACGCGGCGGTCATGGGCGACGTGTGCGGCCTGAAGATTTACAACAACGCCACCACCGGCACGCTGCTGATCGATGACCAGGCCCGGCGCGAGGCGATCTACGCCGCCTGGCCGGGGACGAAGCCGATCGCCGTCCATGCCGAGGGCGAGACGGTGCGCGATATCCTGGCCCTGGTGCGCAAATACCACCGCCTGACCCACTTCTGCCACATCAGCACTGCCGAGGAGATCGGCTACCTCCAGGCCGCCAGGGTCGAGGGGCTGCCGATCAGCATCGGCGTGACGCCCCACCACCTCTACCTGACCCAGGACGACCTGCCCGCCCTCGGCCCGCTGGGCCTGATGAAGCCGGAACTGAAGACCCGCGCCGACCGCGACGCGCTGTGGGCGGCGATCGCCTCCGGACTGGTGGATGTGATCGAATCCGACCACGCCCCGCACACCCTTGAAGAAAAGCACGGCCCCAAGCCGGTCTACGGCGTGCCGGGGCTGGAAACGACCCTGCCCCTGCTGGGGCTGGCCATCCACGAGGGCCGTCTGAGCGTCGACCGGCTGGTCGCGCTGGTGGCGGAGAATCCGCGCCGCATCTTCGGCCTGCGCGCCCCGGCGGATACCTACACCGTGCTCGACCTGGACGCCTCGGTCGTCATCGACAACGCCGCCCTGCACACCAAATGCGGCTGGTCGCCCTTCGCCGGGATGCGCGTCCGGGGGCGGGTGGCCGAGGTCTGGCTGCGCGGCCGGCGCGTCTACGACGGGGAGCGCGTCCTCGCCGCGCCGGGTTCGGGGCGGAATGTGGCCGCGTAGTATCCGGGCGATCGTATGAATTGGAAGAAGAATAGGGCACGGATAACACGGATGAAACACTGATTTTCACGGATTTTTCCGGTGTAAGGCGCTTCATCCAGATGCTTTTGAAATCCGCGTGAATCCGTGCTTTATCCGTGTCATCCGTGCCCCATTCCTTTTTGACCCGGCCGGTTGGCCGGAAGGAGCCGCCGATGTCTCCCCAGCGAACCCCGGAAGAACGCAAGCAGCGCGCGGAAGCCGTGCGCGCCGGTTGCACCCGTTTCGTTTCTGGACACTATCCCCGCAAGCCGCAGCAGGTCCTGGCCGACCTGGCCGCCAGCACGCCCCCCGATCTGGACGCCGACATCTACGGCAGCGGGAGCCTGATCGCCGACTTCGAGGCCGAAGTCGCCGGGCTGTTCGGCAAGGAAGCGGGCCTCTTTTTCCCGTCGGGGACGATGGCCCAGCAGATCGCGCTGCGCATCTGGGCCGAGCGCAGCGGCAACCCCAACGTGGCCTTTCACCCGACCTGTCACCTGGAAGTCCACGAGGAGGGCGGCTACCGCCTGCTGCACGGCCTGCACGGCGAGCTGGTCGGCGACCGCTTCCGGCTGATGACCCTGGATGACCTGAAAGCGGTGCGGATCCCGCTGGGCGCGCTGTTGATCGAGCTGCCCCAGCGCCACCTGGGCGGGATGCTGCCCGCCTGGGACGAGCTTAAGGCCATGACCGGCTGGGCCCACGATCAGGGTTTGATCACCCACCTGGACGGGGCGCGCGTGTGGGAGTGCGGGCCGTTCTACGGGCGCAGCTATGCCGCGATCGCGGCCCTGTTCGACACGGTCTACGTCTCGTTCTACAAGATTCTGGGCGGGATCGCGGGGGCGATGCTGCTCGGCCCGGAGGACGTGATCAGGGAGGCGCGGGTCTGGCAGCGGCGGCACGGCGGCAACCTGGTCCAGATGTATCCCTTCGTCCTCTCGGCCAAACGCGGCCTGGACGAGCATCTGCCCCACATGGCGGCCTACCGCGACCGGGCAGTGGCTTTCGCGGCGGCGATGAGCGCGGTGGATGGGATCACGATCCTGCCCGACCCGCCCCAGACCAACATGTTCCATGCCTTCTTTCGCGCCGATCCGGACGCCCTGATGGATGCGGCCATGGACGCCGCCGAGGAGTCGGGTATCTGGCCGCTGCGCTGGGTCAAACCGGCTCAGATTCCGGGCTGGTGCACCTCGGAGTTCACCATCGGCAGCGCTGGGCTGGACATCGACCCGGCCGAGGTCGGCGCGCTGTTTGGGGAAATCATGGCGAGGGTGAGGGAGTAGAGGCAAAGCGTCCAAGCGGCGAAGCGGCAAGCGAAGACACAGGATTGTGCGGGGATGCTACCAGATGGTCTTGATTTCCCATGCCTGAATGCGCGCGTCCCGGCTGATGACTGGTATCGCGAAATGCAAGGCCGTAGCCGCAATAACCCGATCCGGCAGTTCTGGTATAGCATCCCATGCCACTCGAGGCAGGGTTTGCACAATATCGAGGTCAAGCGGTATGACCTGAAAGACACTGGTCGCGGATTGCACTTCGGCGAAAACGCGAGCCAGCATTTCGGCCGGTATTCGCTTCTTTTCAGTCAGGTAAACCAGTTCTACAAGGGTGATTGCGGAAACGCCAATTGACTCGTTGCCTTCAACCGCACCTTCAATGAAACGATGGGCGTTTTCGGAAAGTCGCCTGTCTGCTGCCAGATACCATATGAGGGCATGCGTATCTGCTACAGCGATCATCACCCAATATCCTCGCGGGGAAAACCGCCAAACAGGTCATGGCGCGCGTCTTCAATATCGCGTGCGGAGAGGTCAAGCCCTTTGAGTAAGCCGTAGGACGAACGCTTTGGCCCTGGTTGCCCGGTGGGTGCAAAATCACTCTCTTGCAGGGTCGCCGCGACCTGGGCAATCAGCCGTACGCGCTCCGCGGGGGAAAGCTGGCGGGCGAGTGTGGCGAGGACATCGAAGCTGATTTTGTCGCTCATGGTTTACGCTCCTGCAGAATCAATGCGTCCATTATAACATCACGTTGTCACGACGATCCCGCTTACTTCTGCACGCCCCACAGGAGCGCGACGGCGCTTTCAATCGAGCGGCGATCCTGGGCGGGCAGGTCGGGCTGGGCGGCCCAGCGCTCGTAATGGGCCAGCAGGGGCGCGAACTCTGGCAGGAGTTGTTTGGCCATGCTGCGGATTGCGTCGCACAGCACCCAGGTCGCCGCCGGGCCGCTGCCTCCATCAGATCAGCGAGCGATAGCGCAGATAGACCCAGCCATTGCTGAAACGGCGCTCGTCCAGAAGATCCAGCTTGATGCTGACGTCACCGGGCAGTATCCGGATGCCGCCGCCAAGCATCATCGGTACGACGAGCAGTTCATACTCATCGACCAGCCCGGCCCGGATGGCCTGTGCGGCCAGGTTCGGACCCTCCACCGACATACCGTGAGGCAGTTGATCCTTCAGATCACGAATCGCCTGCGGGTCGAATTCCCGCTCAAGGCGCGTATTTGGAGTGGAAACCGTCTCCAGCGATCTGGAATAGACGATCTTCTCGGCCGCCTGCCAGATCCGCGCGAAGTCCATCTCCGTCGGCGTCAGACCGGGCATGACCTCTGGCGTTTCCCAGACCTTCATCGTCTCATACATCTTGCGTCCACAGAGAACTGTGCCGATGGGGCGCATCCGATCGTTGATAAACGCGGATATCTCCTCATCCGGCACCGACCAATCCATGTCCTCGTTTTCACCCGCGATAAAACCATCCAGTGACGCAGGCATAAAGTAGATCAGTTTGGCCACCGTGCAACCTCCCTCCTGCTTTGCTCCGGCTTCTAGAACAACTGTAACTGCTGCGGGGGGCGGTAGCCGTCCATCACGATGTAAGGCGCGGCGCGGGTGGCCTGGATGCCCAGCCTGTGCAGGCTGGTCAGGTCGCGCAAACGGCCCTGCCGCCGGGCCTTGAGGATCGCGTCAACGCCCTTCGGTCCAATCCCCGGCACGCGCAGGAGCTGCTCCCGGTCGGCGCGCATCAGGTCGACCGGGGCCTGGCGCAGGTGCAGGTCGGCCCAGGCGCGCTTGGGATCGAGACCCAGTTCCAGGTTGCCCACGCCCTGGAAAGGCAGGTCTTCCACTTCCCAGGCGTAATCGCGCAGCAGGAAGCTGGCCTGGTACAGCCGCCGCTCGCGCAGCGGGGCGACTTCCGGCAGGTTCTCGAAGGGCGTGTTGCTGACCGGGCTGAAACGCGAATAGTAGGCCCGGGTGAGGTTGATCTGGCGGTAGAGCTGGGCGCTGAGGCCCAGCAGCTCCAGGTCGGTGTCGCCCACCGCCCCGACCACGAACTGGGTCACCGTGCTGGCGACCTTGGCATAGGGGTTCTCGGCCTTCAATTCGCGCCGGATCTGGGCCGCCCACTGGAGGCGGTTGAACAGCT
Organism: Aggregatilineales bacterium; assembly: GCA_029976005.1. Taxonomy (GTDB): domain Bacteria; phylum Chloroflexota; class Anaerolineae; order Aggregatilineales; family Ch27; genus JARKOQ01. The sequence continues at coordinate 18,816 of JARKOQ010000018.1, forward strand.
CCGTGTCGAAGTCCTTCTTGGGGGCCAGGGCGTGCAGCCGTTGGGGAGTCGGCCCTTCCAGGTTGATCGAGACCCGGTCGGCGATCTGCATGGCGCGCCGGACCTGGTCGTAGTCCGCGCCGGGCATGATCTTGAGGTGGACGTAGCCGGGGTAGGCGTACTTGCGGCGGATGATCTCGGCCGTGTCGATGATCTTGTCCTGCATCCGCGCGCCGCCCTTGACGATCCCCGACGACAGGAAGATGCCATCCACGATTCTGGCGCGCTGGAGCCGGTCGAAGGCGGCGGCCATCTCGTCCGGTGTGAAAGTCACGCGGCGCATCTCGTCCCGCCCGGCGCGGAAGGGGCAGTAGAAGCAGTTCTTCTCGCACGCGGTGGTGACCATGCCCTTCAGGACCGGCTTGGGGCCTTTGGGCGTCATCACGTTGGAGACGCAGTGCAGATAGTCCCCGGCTTCGAGCGCGGTCGGGCCGTGCAGGAGCGCTCCCTCGGCCTGGGGCGAATCCCCGGCCGGCTCGTAGGCGGTCGCGTCGCCGATCGCCGCCAGTTTTTCCAGCGTGTCGAGTTTCTTGTGGATGTTCATGCTTCCATTATATGCGAACTTGTGTTCTAAACGCAACCGCCATCCGGCCAGGATCGGCGGGGAAAGGCGGGTTTGAACCGCCAAGACGCCAGGAACGCCAAGGAAAAACTGAAGGGAAAACAGAAAAACACAATAGACGCATGGGCTTTCTCCTGTTTTTCCTCCGTGTCCTTGGCGTTTTGACGGTTCATTCTGGTGTTTTTGCAGTGCCTGGGTAAGACTCCGGCATGCGACCGCGACAATGTATAATGGAGTTGTTTAGTGGGATTTTTCAGAGAAATGAGGTTTAGCGCATGACTCAGGAAATCGCGACGCTGGGTGGCGGGTGCTTCTGGTGTCTGGAGGCGGTCTACGACCAGCTCAAAGGGGTGACGGATGTCGTCTCCGGGTATGCGGGCGGGCACGTGCCCAACCCGGATTATCGCGCGGTCTGCACCGGGACGACCGGCCACGCCGAGGTCGTCCAGGTCACGTTCGACCCGGCCGTGATCGGCTACCGGGACATCCTCAACGTGTTCTTCACCATCCACGACCCGACCACGCTCAACCGCCAGGGCGCGGACGTCGGCACGCAGTATCGCTCGGCCATCTTCACCCATTCACCGGAACAGGCCGCCACGGCCAGGGAGGTCATCGCGGCGCTAGAAGCGGAGCGCGTGTATCCCAACCCGATCGTGACCCAGATCGCGCCGCTGGAGACCTTCTACCCGGCGGAGGACTACCACCAGGAGTACTTCGCCCGCAATCCGGGGCAGGGCTATTGCACGGTGGTGATCGCCCCCAAGGTCGCCAAGTTCCGCAAACACTACCTGGACCGGCTCAAGGCCTGATTTGCCCGGCCGGCGCCTCGAAGCCGGCCGGGCCGATTCTTTGAGAATGGTTTGTGCTCGACTGGCTCGCGAACCCAACCTGGGGTATAGTGTTTGGGATGCGCGTTGTCTACCTGCGTTTTTTTGAGGGTCAGCAAGCACAGCCACTATCATAGCCACCTGGGATTGCGTATGACGTCGATCGTCGTCATCGAGGACAACTACGCCGTTCTCAAAAGCGTTCTCGACCTGCTGAACTTCGAGGGTTTCTCGGCCGAGGGCGCCCAGCGCAGCATCGATGGTCTCAAGATCGTCCAGAGCAACCCGCCGGATGTGGTGATCTGCGACATCGGCATGCCGGAGATGGATGGGTATGCCGTGCTGGAAGCCCTGCGCAAGGACAATACCACCCGGACGGTGCCCTTCATCTTCCTCACGGCGCGCACCGAGCGCACGGACATGCGGCGCGGGATGGAACTGGGGGCGGACGATTACGTCACCAAGCCGTTCAGCCGGGATGAACTGATCACGGCCGTCGAGACCCAGCTCAAGAAGCGGCATACGATCGCCCAGAAACACGAATCGACCCTGTCGGCCCTGCGCCGGAATGTGATCTACGCCCTGCCGCACGAGCTGCGCACGCCGCTGACCGTGGTGCTGGGCAACGCCGAGCTGCTGGTCGAGGACTACGAGTCCATGCCGCGCGAGTCGATCCGCGACATGTCGCTCGCCATCCTCAAGCACGGGCGGCGCATCCATCACCTGTTCGAGAACTACCTGGCCTATGCCCAGATCGAGATGGCGGCCTCCGATCCGCGCCAGCTCACCGCGCTGCGCAACCACGTCATCAAGGATGCCAGCGCCGTGATCGAGGCGGAAGCCGTGGAGCAGGCCAGGGAAGCCAATCGCGGCGGCGACCTGGAGCTGGTGCTCGATGGCCGGGCCGCGATCCAGATTTCCGAGGCCAACCTGCGCAAGGTCGTGCGCGAGCTGATCGACAACGCCTTCAAATTCTCGGAGCCGAACTCGGTGGTGACCGTCTCCACCCTGCGCGGCCCGACCTGCTTCAGCTTCGCCATCCGCGACCGGGGCCGCGGCATGACCCCGGCGGAGATCAAGAGCATCGGGGCCTACATGCAGTTCCAGCGCACCCTGTACGAACAACAGGGCCTGGGCCTGGGGCTGGTGATTGCCAAGCGCCTCGTCGAGCTGCACAGCGGCACCTTCCAGATCGAGAGCACGCCGGGCCTGGGGACGACCGTCAGCATCCAGTTCCCGCTCTAGTTTTTCTCCCGCAAATGAAAAGCCAGCGGCCGGTCTCGTGCGGTCGCTGGCTTTTGTTTTCCTGCCACTGGCGCGCCTTGCCGCCGGTCAGTCGCGCTTTTCGCCGGTGGGGGTATCGTCGTCTTCCCGGAAGAAGAACAGCAGCGCCGCCGCCCCTTCGACCGGGTGCTGCATCCCGCGCACCGTGCCCAGATAATCATCCCGCGCCAGGCGGTTGTGCCGGTACAGGCTGCCGTCGGGGTTGACCCGCCCCAGGTATTCGTCCGGGCCGAAGCGGTGGGCGTAGACCCGGCCTTCGGCGTCCACCCGGCCCAGGTACTCGTCCGGGCCGAAACGGTGGCGGTAGACCTTGCCCTCCTGGTAATCCACCCGGCCAATGTAATCATTCGGGCCAAGCCGCTCGCTGAACACGTGACCGTTGCGCGGGTTGATCTGGCCGAGCTTCTGGTCGATGCCGCGTGGGATGTGACGGAAAATCTCAGCCATGCCGGTTCCTCCTTATCCAGACGTGATCGTCACTCCGGCCCCGGAGCCAGCTCCACGATCAGGCCGTCGCTCCAATCGTATTTGTTTTCCATCAAGGCCGCGACCGCGGCGGCCAGCGCCGGCTCGGCCTCCCGATCGATCGGGCGGGCCGTGCCCTGATAGTGATGGCCGTCCACGCGCCAGGCGACCGCCGGGCTGCGCCGGAGATTCTGCACCCAATGGGCGCGCTCGCGGGTCTCGGCCACCAGGTAGAAGCGGCCCGCGTGGGCCACGTACCAGATTTCGATCTCGTGCGGCTGCCCGGTTTTCCAGCCGACGGTCGTCAGGTACAGGAACGATTCAGCCATCGCGCAATCCTCCAGCCGCCTGCCGTGATACGTACTGTACCAGCGACCGGCCGAATTTGCACGGCGGGAAAAGCAGGGCGAACCGCTAAGCCGCCAGGAGCGCCCAGGAAAAACGCGGAAAAACACGCCCCAAATCATTGTATCCCTTTGCGTTCTTCGCGCGCTTGGCGGTGAGATGATTTTTCGTTGGCTCTACGGTTAAAAGTCGTGCGTACTGGTTTGAACAAGGGGTTTAAACCCCTTGTCCTGGACTTTGGCTTTTTGAGCAAGAAGGAATGATTTTCGGTATAAGTTAGAGTGTCACCCGCTAACCGACCAAAAATCATTCCATGACTACTATTCCACAAACTGACGAACTTCTCAA
>JARKOQ010000023.1 GCA_029976005.1 Aggregatilineales bacterium
GAAGTCGACGCGGCCCTGGCGGCCTACCAGGCCGCCCAGGCGCAGTACCGCGCCATCGGGGATCGGCTGGGGCTGGCCAACGCGCTTCTGGGCGAAGCGGCCGCCCGGCTGCGCAACGCGGAAGTCGACGCGGCCCTGGCCGGCTACGCCTCGGCGTTGGAACTGTACCGCGAGGTCCACGACCGGGTTGGCATCATGAATACCCAATCCAGTTGGGCGCGGCTGGAGCACTCCCAGGGCGAGACGGCCTCGGCCTGCGCCCGGATGCGGGAAGTGCTCGATCTGGCCGAGTCGATCGGCTTCGGGCGGTATCCGATCGTGCGGGGCTGGCACGAGGAATACGAGTCCTGGGGGTGCGGGTAGGGGCGGCCCGGCATCCCGGCGGGGTCGGCCGTCCGATTCCCCGCGCCGGCATTGCGATTCCGCCGCCACGGGCGCGCGTCCGGCGCGGCGCGGGCTATCCCGCCCGGCCGTCCAGCCAGGCCAGGAAGGCCGCGTCCAGGTCGGCGAAGGAGAGTCCGAGCGCGGCCTGGGTGGCCGTCTCCAGGTCGCCCGCCGCCATGCCGCGCACCCAGGCGATGCGCCCCGCGTCGCCGTGGGCCTCGGTCACGTAGGCCACCATGGCGTAGCCCATCGAATAGGCATACGGCCACAGCGATTCGGGCGTGGTCTCGAACACGGCCAGGTCGTCCCAATCGGGCAGGCCGGCCCGGTCGCGCAGGTCCTTGACCTGGGCGATGCGCCGGTTGCGGTCGGTCAGCGTCCAGTAGCCGGAGGCGGCGTATTCGGCCATCCCCTCGGACAGCCACCACGGCCAGGCGCCGCGCGTCGTGCCCGCCATGTCGAACATCACGAAATGGGTGAACTCGTGGGCCAGCAGCGCTTCGCCGGGCGGCTCGGATTCGACCGCCAGCTTGAGGGCCTCGCCCGGCTCGTTCCAGCCGGCGATCTCGCGGGTGAGGCTCAGGCGCACGGTGGCGATCAACGCCCAGGGGTTGTCGTAGAGCTTGATCTCGCTGACCGCGCCCGGCTCGTAATCCAGCACCTCCGTCACGCGCGCATAGACGCCGGGCAGCACGTCCGGGAGGGCGGCGGCCAGGGCTTCCAGGCCGGGCATGGCCCTGATCCGGAAGTGATCGGTCTCGATCGGGGCCGCCCAGGCTTCCCCGGCGTAGCGCCACTGGCCGTCCGCTCCGCGCCGGAAGCGGGCCGGGAAGTCCGCGCCGAGGCTGACGGTCGTCGCGCCCAGGGTCGACCAGGCCAGGTTGAGGTCGGCGGTCGCCTCGTCGCCGGAGACGGTCAGGTTGCGCACGGTCAGGTCGAAGCGGTGGGCGCGCACCCGCGCCAGGTCGTCGATCCAGCGGCCGTGCTCCAGGCCAAAGATGGGGTCGGTCTCCAGGTCGACCAGGGAGCGGTAGGTCGCCAGGTCGCCGGTGATGACGGCGTTTTCCAGGCTGCCCAGCAGGCGCGCGATCTGCTCGCCGTCGTCGCCGCGCGCGACCGGGGTCGCGGTCGGGGCGACGGTCGGGACGCGGGTGGGGAAGAGCGCCGCGGCCGTGGCCGGCAGGCCGGGATCGGGGGTCAGGGTCGGCGCGGAGCCGACCTCCACCCCACAGGCGGCCAGCAGGGGCAGGGTAATCAGGCATAGGGCGAGCAGGGCGAGAGAACGGCGTTTCATCACGGGGCCTTTACTCCGGGCGGCTGTGGAACGGCGCAGGGCAGCGCCTCCCAATCATACCACAGCGGGGGAGATCGGAGGCCAGAGAGCAGAGGCCAGAGGCCGCGCTGCGAAGCTGCGCCACGCTGCGAAGCTGCGCCACGCTGCGAAGCTGCGCCACGCTGCGAAGCTGCGCCACGCTGCGAAGCTGCGCCAGGGCCAGAAAGAGCGTCCAAGCGGCAAGCGTCCAGGCGAAAGGCGAAAACGGCGCGGGCAGCGCCGTGGAGACGAAACAGCCGCCGGCCTGTTTTTGCCTTTGGCTGACCGCTGAAAGCTGATTGCCGATCGCCGTTGGGTCCCATCCGGCTCGCGGCATAAATCCAAACAGGGCAACCCCGGCGTAAAACCAAAAAAGCGCCCGGACGGTCGCGCGCGCAGCGGGGATATTCCGGGCGCGGTGGGACGAAGCACGCCCTTGGGTTGGCGCGGACGGCCGTCCGCCGGGGTCAGAGCTGGAATTCGCGCCCTTTCTCCGTGACGGCAATGCTGCGCGCCTGGCCCGCCTCGCGCACGATCAGCCCCCAGGCTTCCAGGCGGTCCAGGTGGCGGGGCACGGAGGACGGCCAGGCCAGGTTGCAGGCATCGGCGATCTCGCGCAGGGTGGGCGACCAGGAATGGAGGGCC